>CAZQIE010000091.1:0-12952 GCA_964593675.1 uncultured Opitutales bacterium | reverse complement strand
ATCTGTACAGTCTAAAATGTCGATTGGCCCTAATTCACACCCGCACTTCCAGCCCCTTGCCCACCAGGGAAAGGCTTGCCTCCAAACGGGCGCAACGCGCACCTCAGCATGTCCTCCCAAATCGGCTTGAACCCTCCATTTGGCCCAGAATATCCTCCAACCTCGCATGCCCCGCCAACCGGCACAAAGGCTCATCGATTTTGAACGCTCCATGAGGGGGCCCGTCCGGCGCGCCCTGTACGCCATGGTGGGGCAACCTCTGGAATCGCTTCTGGCGGTCAACTACATCAACGCCGCCTACGACCGCATCCTCGCCACGCAGACTGATGACAATTTCTTCATCAAGGCGATGATGGCGCTGGGGATCTCGTATGAGGTGGCGGATGAGGACCTTGCCCGCATCCCCACCACGGGCCCGGTTGTCGCGGTCGCGAACCACCCGTACGGTGCGATGGAAGGCATTGCACTTGGCGCGATACTCCTGTCCGTGCGCAGCGACGCGCGCCTCCTCGCGAATTACCTGCTCGGCCAGATGGCGGGCATTCGCCCGTGGCTCTTTGAAGTGGACCCGTTCGCGGGCGCGGAATCGGCGAAAAATAACCTTCGGGCGATGCGGGATACCATCAAGTGGCTCAAAGAAGGCCACTGCATAGGGACGTTCCCCTCCGGCACGGTCTCCCACCTCCAATTGCGCCGCCGACAGGTGACGGACCCCACCTGGAACCCGAATACGGCGCGGCTCATTCGCGCGTCCGAAGCCACGGCCGTGCCCATTTTCTTTGAAGGCAAGAACAGCGCGTTCTTCCAGATTGCCGGCCTCGTACATCCGCTCCTGCGGACGGCCCTGCTTCCGCGCGAGCTCAAGAAGAAGCGGAACCACGCGCTGAAGGTCAGGATCGGCAACCCCATCCCCTTCCGAAGACTGGCGGATTTTGAGACGGATGAGGCGATGACCGATTTCCTCCGCCTCAATACGTACCTGCTGCGCGACCGGGCACCGAACCCGCCCCGGCGCATCTTCCCCAAACCTTTTCTCACGCAGCCCGTCGCGTTCCTCACCGGCAAAAAGAACCAGCCGCAGGAGGAGCTTGCGCCGCCCGTGGCGCCCGAGGACCTGGAGCGCGAAGTCCAAAGCCTTCCGCCCGAAAGTGTCCTTGTTAACGGGGAGCAGTTCCGCGTGCACGTCGCCCGCGCAAACCAGATTCCGAATCTCCTCCTTGAAATTGGGCGATTGCGGGAAAAGACATTTCGGGAAGTTCGGGAAGGCACGGGCATGTCCCGCGACCTCGACCGCTTTGACCAATACTACGTCCACCTCTTCATGTGGGACGCCGGCGCGCGCGCCATTGTCGGCGCCTACCGCATCGGGCTTACGGACGAGATTATGGCGCAGCACGGCAAGGCCGGGCTCTACACTAGCACCCTTTTTAAATATAAGGACGAGTTCCCCGAGACCCTCGATCCCGCGATGGAACTGGGGCGCTCCTTCATCGCTTCCGAGTATCAGAAAAAGCAGGCGTCCCTCGCGCTTCTGTGGCGTGGCATTGGCCAGTTCGTGGTGCGCTACCCGCGTTACAGCCGGCTCTTTGGTCCCGTCTCGATCAACCCCGAGTACAACGCGATTTCCAAGGACCTCATCGTCCAGTTCCTCCGGAAGAACAATTTCGACCGGAAGCTCGCCTCCCTCGTGCGCGCGAAACGCCCCCCCCGGCGCCAGAAGCTCCGGGGCGCCGAAAAGGAAGCGCTGCTGTCTTCGGTACGGGACATTGATGACGTGTCCGCGCTGGTCTCCGAAATCGAAGTCGACAAGAAGGGCGTGCCCGTGCTCTTGCGGCACTACCTGAAGATGAACGGGCAGCTCATCTCGTTCAATATCGACCCGGACTTCGGGCAATGCCTCGACGGCCTCATCGTCGTCGATCTCCTGAAATCGGACGCCAAGCTCCTGAAGGCCTACCTGGGGCCCGACGGCGTAAAGGCCTTCTACGCCTTCCACGGGCGCAAGCCTGATGGCACGCCGGCGCCCCAATCGGAGCCGAAACCCGTGGCGGCAGGCACGCCCGACCGCTAGCGGCAGGTCCCGACCTGAAAAAATCAGGCCTTCCGTTTTTTTCACATTGCACCGGGAAAACGGGGCTTTTACCTTACTGCACCAATGGAATCTTCCCTAGTCAGGCCCTCATCCGGAACCCCCGGCGTGCCGTGCGTGGAAAGAGACAAACTCGTGTTTGTCGTCGATGATGAACCAGCCGCGTTCAACCTGGTAAAGAAGATCCTCGAAGCAGCCAACTACCGCACCGTCTGCATGGACGACCCGGAGATGATGCTTCGGCTGCTGAAGTATAATCGCCCAGACCTCATTATCATGGACGTCATGATGCCGGGAATGGACGGCTGGGAACTCTTCAGCCAGGTGCGCCTGTCCAAGCTGAACAAGAATACTCCGGTCATCTTCCTCACCTGTACGGCGATGGAGATGGACGAAGTCCAGCTTGCGTCCTCGGCTGACCGTTGCCGCACCCTCGCCAAGCCCGCCCGCGGCCCCAAGCTCCTGTCGGTCATCGCAGACTTGCTCTCGCAGGGGGACTAAGCCCGCGCCCGCTCCAACGCTGGCCCTTTTCTTAACAAAGGGCGCACGTGATGCGTGTTGTTATTTTGCGCCCTGTGCCTCGCGCTCGGCAATGCGGGTGAAGGCGGTCTCCAGAGCCTTGCAGAGTCGCGTGAGCTGGAGCGGCTTGCTCAGGTAATCGTCCATCCCCGCTTCAAAACAGGCCTCGCGGTCGCCCTGGGATGCGAGCGCGGTGACGGCAATGATGTAGACGGCGCGGTTTGCCTCACCGGCCTCTCCCTCACGGATGCGGCGTGTCAAGGACAGCCCGTCCTCGCCCGGCATGCGCAGATCCATCAGGATGAGGTCAAACCGCTCAAGCTTTAGGACTTGGACGGCTTCGGCTGAGGACCGCACGGGCTTTGAGTTGAGCATGCACGTGGCGAGGAACTGCTGGGTTAGCCGCAGATTCAGCGCATTGTCCTCTACGATCAGGATCCGGGGCTGCTTCCCTCCACCCATGGTGAGACCGACCTGCAGCCCTTGCGTCGTTGTGCCCGACGGGCTACTGGCTGCCATGTCCGCGCGCCGTCCCGGGATTTCGAACGAGAACGTCGAACCTTCACCGAGCGTGCTTTCCACCCAGATGTCCCCGCCCATCAGGCGCACCAGTTTCCGACTGATCGCTAGCCCCAGCCCCGTGCCGCCGTAGTCGCGGGCTACCGTGGCGTCAGCTTGGCTGAAGGGCTGGAAGAGCCGCTTGAGCTTTTCGGGCGCGATGCCGATGCCCGTATCCTCAACGTCAAAACGCAGCCGGACGTTCTGGTCGTCAACCTGGATTACGGACACCTTCAGGGTCACGTGGCCGACCTGGGTAAACTTAACCGCATTTCCGAGCAGGTTGATCAGTACTTGCTTCAGCCGCAGTTCGTCTCCCACGACCGCAGGCAAGGTTGCGGGCTTTTCCAGCCGTATTTCCAGACCCTGCATCCGCGCCTTCATTCCCATGAGCGAAATCACCGATTCGCAAAGGCCATTCATCTCAACGGGGTAGGAAGAGAGCATTAGGCCGCCGGACTCTATCTTCGTGTAGTCCAGGATCTCGTTGATGAGCTCCAGGAGCAGTTCGCCGCTGTTGCGGATGACCTCCAGGTTTTCCGCCTGCTCCCGGTTGAGCGCCGTCGTGCTCAGAAGCTCCGCGTAACCCAGCAGCGCGTTCATGGGCGTGCGGATCTCGTGGCTCATCGTGGCAAGGAAAGCGCTCTTTGCCCGGTCTGCCGCTTCTGCGGCGAGTTTAGCCCGCACAAGCGCCATTTCCGTTTCCTTCTGATTCGTCGTGTCCTGTATGACACCAATGACCTTCTCCACGTCACCCGTTCCATGCATCACGGGTCTCATCATTCCCGAAAAATGCCTCAGATGCCCGTCGGCCAAAACGGCGCGGCAGTGGTAGGAGACGGCTTTTCGGGTATGCACGCACTCCCGCAAGCTCTGGAGGAGGTCCAGCGCCTGATCCGGGAAGAACAGCCGTATTGCAGACTGCGCCGATTGCCAGCCCAGCTCCCCGGCATACTGGATAAGTTGGCAGGCTTCCGGGGACCACCCAAACAGGTCCTGTTTTACGTTGTACTCGAAATGCCCCATCTTGCCGAGCCGCAGCGCCTCTCTCAGCCGCGTCTCGCTCTCCCGTATCACCTCTTCCGCCCGCTTGGCTTCCGTGATCTCTTCGTGGATGATGATGGCTCCGTTGCCGCCCATTTCAGACCTGAACGGGTGTACCCGCATCTGATACCAGCGTTGCTCCCGCGGGGAGTGGCAACCGTACTCCAGGTAGAAGGACGGCCCGCCATCAAGCACACCCTGTATGCCCGCAAGCGCACGGCCCGCATCACCGCAGAACGCAGCCGAGCGGCGGCAGGTGTCCAGGTAATCGCTGCCTACGCTGCAGATCCTGTCCGTTCCGCCATTCTCATGCGCAAACATCTCCCACGCGCGGTTCACTTCCACGACGACACCGCTGCGGTTGACGACCGCTACGTGCGCCGAAATGGCATCCAGCACGTTTCGCAGGAACTGCCGGGAGTTGCTGAGGGCGCGTTCCGCCCTGTAGCGGCTCGAAACGTCTCGTGCCATCGACAGCACAGCCAGGTTCCCGTCCCAATGGAAGAGGCGGGCAGACACTTCGACCGGGACGCGGCCTCCTGAGGCGGTGCGAAGCTCAACCTCGAACTCGTGGCGATGCTGCGCCAAAATCGTGCGCGCAATGTTCTTTCCCGTGGCCGTGTCGAGGAATGCCGTGATCTCGAACGGGGTCTTTTCCAGCAACTGCTCCCGCGTGTAACCGAGCATCTCACAGGCGCGGCGGTTTACCTCGGAAAAGCGCCCTACGTCCGCGTCGCCTGAAATCGGGTGTACGAAAATCGCATCATTCGCCGTGTCGAAGAGCATCCGCACCTTCTTTTCGTTCTCCTCGTGCATGCGCACGGCCTTTTCCCGCGTGGCCGACACTTTGCGGGCTTCCTGGGATCTGAGTGCTTCGCGGCCCGCCAGCGAAAGAAGCGCGAGAAACACCGCCACGATGCACAGGTGGGCGGGGGCGCATTGGGCCTCGTAAGCCACGACAGCCAAGCCTAGCAGCCCGGCAACGCAGCCGATGAGCAGGAGGGACGTTCGGGAGAGGCGTGTCAGCATTGCGGTGCCATACCACGGCTCAATGAGACTATCAGTTTCGTGATAAGCTGCGATAGAAAAAGCGTAAAAACCGCGTATGCCACGCCTGATTTTTTACCCTCTGAACGCGCGTCCATGCGGCATGGTCGTGCCCACGATTTAGCTTTGCACGTCCGGGCGACTTGTTCAGTTTCACCGAATACGCCATGCGAAAGACGAAAATTATCGCCACCGTCGGCCCCGCCACGGAGTCGGTCGAAATGCTCCGTGAAGTCATCCGGGGCGGGCTCAATATCGTACGCCTGAACATGTCGCACGCCGCGCATGACTGGGTGCGGCAGGTCGTCTCACGCATACGCGCCATTGCGGCGGAGGAAAAGCGCCACGTCGGCATCCTCCTTGACACCCAAGGCCCGGCCATCCGCACGGGCGACCTCCCCGCAAAGATCAGCCTCAAAGTGGGGGACTCCTTCACGTTCACGGTTCGCGGCTACAAGTCCGAGGAGAGCTACTCGGTCGACACGAATTATGATGATCTTGTAAATGACATTGCCGTAGGGGACGTCGTGCTGGTCGACAACGGCGTGATCCACATGCTCGTCAAGGAGAAGGAGGCCCATCAGCTCAAGTGTGAGGTGCTGACCGCGGGCGAACTGGGCAGCCGCCGCCACATCAACCTTCCCGGCGTGAAGGTCAACCTTCCCGCGATTACGGAGAAGGACCAGCAGGACATCGCCCTCGGTGTCGAGCTGGGCGTAGATTTTATTTCCCTCTCGTTCACACGCGAAGCCAGCGATGTGCGGCAGCTCCGGGACCTCCTGGCGCGGCACCGCGCCGACGACATCCGGATCATCGCGAAGATCGAGGACCAGCTTGCCGTGCGGAACATCCACGAGATCATCGACGCCGCGGATGGCATCATGATCGCGCGAGGCGACCTCGGTATTGAGTGCCCGTACGAAGAGCTTCCGATCATCCAGCGCCGCATCGTCGGGCGCTGCATTACCGCGAAGAAGCCAGTAATCGTGGCGACGCACATGCTCGAGAGCATGATTGTGAACCCCAGGCCGACCCGGGCGGAAATCACGGACGTCTCAAATGCCGTCTATGAAAACGCCGACGCCATCATGCTTTCCGGGGAGACGACCACGGGGCGGTATCCGAAGCAATGCGTCGAGATCCTCCATAACGTCGCCCGCCGCATCGAGCGTTCCGGAAACCTCGGTTTTCACCGGAACATTCCTGTCCGCGAGGAACTGGATTGCCTCATTTCGTCCGCCGTCCATCTGGCGGACAACAACCGAGCCGCCGGCATCCTCGTCTTCACCCTCGCTGGACGTCGCGCCGCCCTCTGTGCGGCCATGCGTCCGCGCTTCGCCCCCATTTACGCGATCACCTCCAGCCCGGCGGTTGCGCGGCAGCTCTCGCTCAACTACGGCGTGGAGCCTTGGGTGCAGAACTTCCATCCGGATATCGAGGAAGCCATTGCCAACGCCGAACGCCTTCTCCTGGAGAACAACCGCGTGCGTCCGGGCGATTTCCTCGTCGTCGTCGCGGACATCCTTGCCCGCGGCCAGAGCGTGGGTTCCGTGCAGCTGCGCAAAGTGGGCGAGTTGAGCAGGTAGCCGGAAAGGCGGGGGAGGGCTGCCGTGGGCAGCCTTCGTTCGCCGCTACTTGAAACGGAACTGCTCAGCTCAGTTCCGCCGCGATCTGGGGCACCTGTTTCGCGCGCTTGCCGTTGGGCAGCCGCTCGAAATACGGCTCAGCCGGCAGCAGGTCCAGTTCCTCTGCGTCCACCGGCTCGCCGTCTTCGTCCTCGACGACCACGTCTTCGAACTCCTCTCGCGGATCGAAGGCCAGCGAAAGGCGCCGAGCCTCCGCGTCAAGGATCTGGGCCGGGTTGCGCACACGCCCGTCTTTGACGACTTCCACGAGGCACGGGTAGCGTTCCTTGGTCAGTTTCTGGCGGAACCGCTGAACCCAGCTCTTGGAGGCCTCACCCCGGCGGTTTAGCAGGACGACATCCGAGAAATACGCGCAAACCTCATACCACTCGCCGATCTTGTCGCTCTGCCCTGCAAGGTCGGCATGCACCACACACAGGACCCGGACCAGCTCCCAACCGCGCCCGGGCATCGTCTCAGCAAGGTGTTCCAGTTGGTCAATCAGGTCGGCTTTGGGATCCAGGCAGAAGAACTGGACCGCCGGCGGCTCCGGCAGCGGGGTCGGCAGAATGATCCCATCGGTATACGTCCAGCGCAGGAGGGCGGTTCCCGGCAGTCCTTGCAGCGCCTCATCGGCCTGGCTGGCCTTTTCTGAGGCTTCCAGGTGAACGCCAACCGTGGTGCCCGGTTCCAGGCCAGCTTCGATCAGGTCGACCAGCAGTTCACGCCGCCCCGATCCGGGGACGCCAATCAAAAGGTAGGTGGGAATGCTCACGATAAGGTCGGTTGGTGCGCCCAATGTGTTGGGACGAGACCGCCAGCACAAGCCGGGAAAAACGCCCTACTGCTTTGGCGGACCGGTTTCCACGACTTGCACGTCCCGGTTTGCGCGCGCGGCGCGGCGCTTGAGCAGCCAGGCAACAAGGGCGACGATCCCCGCAACGACAAGCACTATCCCCAGAATCGGGACAACCAGTGCGATGCCCGAAACCGCAGCAGAGCCTCCAGCCTCCGCGGTGGCTATTGCGGGATTTGCGGCGCCGCCGGTTGTTAACGTGGATAAACCGCGTAGCTTTGTTGTCGCAAGCTGCGTGGCCGTCGCAACCCCGCCTCCGGCAATCGTCGCCAATGACCACTTGAGCCAAGGCGACATTTCGCCAACGGCGGCCGCTGTGGCGATCGTTCCGGCGACCGCAGCGGCTGGAATCGCCACCGTGTCCATCAAATTGTCCGCCCAGGGTATATAATAGGCGGCTACCTCAGCGACTGTCGCGATCGCAAAGACCGTGAGCGCCTGTGGGCTGCCAAGCCAGGAAAACCCGGGCGTAAGCGAGAGATGCCCGGACTGGGCGGCCAGGGACAGCGCGAACATCGGGAGGAAGACGCGAAGCCCGCAAGCGGCGCTCAGCCCCAGCCCGACACCGATGCATAATAAAAGCTCAGCTTCCTTCATCCTTTTCGCACAGCAGCGTTCGACACCAAAGGAACCCGATCCTGTCTCATGACGCAAGCGCGGTGAGCTGATTCATTCCCGCAGGCGTCGTCAACGCAAGCCCCCTTTAATCAGCCAATGGCCAGAGGGGTGCACCGGGCGCAGTAAGGTAGTTTGGTTTGCGAAGTACGGCCTAATCATTAAGCTTTTCCCCAGCGCAAATGACACAGCAGCTAAAACGACGTCTGGGCACCGGTTTCACCGTCGCTGCGTTTGCCATTTTGGCCGTGGTCGGCGTCGCTTTTGGAAACCTCTACCATAAGGCCGAGGTAAGTGCTGCCGAACATAACTGCGAGGGCATTCTGGGGAACCTCGACAGCCTTCGTCAGGTTGTTGTTTCCATCCAAAACGATAGTCGTGGCTACGCCATCACGGGCGAAAGGGTCTTTCTCGCGCATGTGGCCGGGGGACTCGCCCAACTGGATGGCACCATGTCCGCCTTGGCCTACCAGCTTGATAAGCCGGGTATGCGGTCCCTCAGGGACGACCTGCAACGGGCGGTGGACGATTATAAAGAATGGATCTCCCTTTCCCTGCAAACGCGGGAGGTGAAAGGTGAAACGGCCTACCGAAATCTGATCGCCACAGGCCGTGGGCGGGCGTACCGCATGAGAATCGAATCCGTAACGCGCGCCCTCCAACGCGTGGAGCTCCAGGCATTGCGGGAGCGCGAGGACGCGACAACGCGGGCAGACGGGCGGGACGTAGTCATGCTCACCTCGCTGGCTTCGGCTGTCCTCCTGGTGCTCTTCGGCAGCTACCGCCTTGTGGAAAGGTTCCTGCTTCAGCGCATGCAGATCGAACAGCGCTTGCGGCTGAGCGAGGAGCGCTATCGCATGCTCACGGAATTGGCTCCTGAGGCCATTATGGTTCTGGACGTCGATACCGGCAGAATCCTTGAGCACAATAAAGCCGCGGAGGGGATTTTCCGCACCCCCTCCGAACGCCTTCGTGCCGCCGACTTCGTCTCGCTTTGCCCTGAAGTGCAACCCGACGGGCGCCTGAGCGCCGAAGTTTTTGCCTCCTACGTCGCTGACGCCTTGGGGGGGCGGATTGCCAGCTTTGAGTGGCAGGCCTGCCGCGGGGATCACGGGGCAACGTTCCCGTGCGAGATCAGCATCCTGCTGCTTGGTGCGGAAGACCGCCGTCTGCGCCTCACGGTCAACGACGTGAGCGTGCGCAAGGAGGCGGAAGCACGCGTTGAGGCCCAGCGGCGCCTGATGAACGCCTGTTTCCAGCAGATGCCCGACGGCGTTGTCGTGTATGACAGCACGGAGCGCATCACGTTTTTCAACGAAGCGGCATCCCGCATCATGGGAATTCAGCTCGCGGGGCTTACGCTCACCGAGGTCACCTCCAAGCTCGGGATCGGCAGGGACAAAGAGGGGCGGGCAGTGGTGACCGATGACACGGTTATCCGCCGCACCTTGCGGGGCGAGTCCATCCGTAATCTTGAATACCGCCTCATCAGGCTCGACGGCACCTACGCGGACCTTCTCGTGAACTCCGAGCCCGTGCGCGACCCCTCGGGAACCATCGTCTCCGCCGTCGCCACGTTCGCGGACATTACCGAACTCAAGCGCACCGAGGACGCCCTGCGCGTAAATGAGCAACTTCTGCGCGGAGCTTTTGACTATGGCAGTGTCGGCCTCGCGATCGTGGGGCTCGACGGCGCTTGGATCCGGGTCAACGATGCGCTCTGCGGCTTCCTGCGGAGGTCACGGGATGAACTTTTGCAGACGTCATTTCAGGCCATCACCCACGCCGACGATGTCGAACCCGACTGGCGGAACGCCAAGCGGCTGCATGCGGGCGAGATCTCCAGCTACAGCATGGAGAAGCGCTACATCCTCCCGGACGGCTCCTATGCATGGGCGATGTTGAGCGCCTCCATCGTCAGGGACAAAAACGGAATGCCCCTGCATTTCGTCGCGCAAGTCGTCGACATCGACGCCCGGAAGCGCGCCGAGGAAGCCTTGCGCGAACGCGAGCAGCAGCTCCGCCTGATCGTACGCTCCAGCGGCGCCGGCCTTTGGGAGTGGCATGTGGGCACGGAGCGCCACTGGTCCTCGGACGAGACCAACGTCCTAT
Organism: uncultured Opitutales bacterium; assembly: GCA_964593675.1. GTDB lineage: Bacteria > Verrucomicrobiota > Verrucomicrobiia > Opitutales > CAZQIE01 > CAZQIE01. Next base: position 2,487 of record CAZQIE010000091.1, on the reverse strand, counting down.
TTGGCTACGAGCCTCGCTCGGACAGGCCTGTCAGCGATTTTCTGGCCCGCATACACCCCGCAGACCGCGATGGCGTCACAGCCTGCATCAATGCCGCTGTTGATGAGAGAAAGCCTTACGGGATCGAATACCGCGTCTGTCTGCCGGATGGAAAGACGCGTTGGATTTCCGCCCGCGGGCACTTGGTCGTAGAAGGCGGCGTCTCGCGTTTGCAGGGGATGGTGCTGGACGTAACGGAACGGCTGGAAATGGAAAAGGCCCTCCAACAGAGGGAGGAAGAACTGCGCCTCATCACCGAGTCCAACCAGGTCGGGACATGGTCCGTTGACGTTCAGGACGCAACCCTGGTGCGCTGTTCCGAAGCGTGCAGCCGTCTCTTCGGCCTCGAATGCAAACCCGAACGGCCTCTTGCTGACTTTTTGGGAGTCGTGCACCCGCAGGATCGCAGCCTTGCCGCGAAGATGACCTCTCAATCCCTGCATGGCGATATGCCTCTCGACGTCCAGTTTCGCGTGATCTTGCCCGAAGGAGAAACCCGCTGGCTCGCCGCGAAATCCAGGCTGGTGACTACGCAAAGCGGTCGCCTCAGCATCATCGGGATGGTCTGGGACAATACGCCTCGCGCCGAAGCCGAGGCCGCCCGGCATGAGGCTTACGAGATGCGCCGGGCGAAAGATTTGGCTGAAGCCCGGGACCGCGCGAAGAGTGAGTTTCTTGCGAACATGAGCCATGAGATCCGTACGCCTATCAGCGGGATCATGGGCATGACGGCGCTCGCCCTGAACACACCGCTGAACCCCGCCCAGGCCGGGTATCTCCAAAACGTGCAGGACTGCGCGAACTCGCTCCTCCACATCATTGACGAAATACTCGATTTCTCCCGCGTTGAGTCCGGCAAGCTGGAGCTTTACAAGGAGCCCTTCTCCTTGCGCGAGTGGATCGGCGAACTGCTTGTTACTTTGGGCGTACGGGCCAGCGAGAACGTCGAGCTTATCCTGGACATCCCGCCCACGGTTAACGACGCCTGGGAGGGCGACCCGAAACGCCTGCGCCAGATTCTCGCCAATCTCGTAAGCAACGCCATAAAGTTCACGGAAAAGGGCCAAGTGCTCGTTGGCGTCCGCGAATGCCATCGGGACACAATCAACGGTGCAGAAACCACCTGGCTCGAACTTTCCGTCTCGGATACCGGCATAGGCATACCGGCTGAAAAGCTGAACCTGATTTTCGAATCCTTTACCCAGGCGGACAGCTCCATCACTCGCCGGTATGGCGGAACGGGGCTTGGCCTCGCGATTTCGCGCAGGCTGGCGGACGTGATGGGCGGCAAGCTCACGGTAAACAGTGAAATGGGCAAAGGGAGCACGTTCACGGTCGCTCTGCCGCTCCGGAAGCTTCAGAGCGCGCCCGCGGGCGCCCTGTGCGAGGTCCCGGCCTCCGTGAAAGGACTCCGTGTCGTGGTAGCGGACGACAACGACGACAGCCGCCGCGTTACGTGCCAGATGCTTGAGGCCCACGGGCTCACGGCAACAGGCGTACCCTCCGGCGCCGAAATGCTGGAGCGTTGCAGGGAGGGTAACGTTTTCGCGGCGTTTCTCGACCACACGCTGCCGGACGGGTCCGGAGTCTCCCGCGCAAACGAGCTCGCAGCCACGGCAGGGAGTCCCACCGTCGTGCTCATGGCTCCGGCCGTGGAAGTGGGGGAGCTTGCTGCCTGCAAGGGACAGTGGCTGTTCCTCACAAAACCGGTGATTGAGAAAAACCTAAGGAACGTGCTTTGCGACCTTGCGAAAGCAACCGGAACTCCCGCCGCGCAGCCTGCAACCGTGGTCGGGGGGCCACTGAAGGAGGAGGCGCCCGAGCCTGCCCGCAAACTCAAGGTCCTTGTCGTTGAAGACTTCGCCGTCAATCGTGCGATCATCTGCACCATCCTGCGCAAAGAGGGGCATGAGGTCCTGGAGGCCGTGAACGGCCTCAAGGCGGTCGAGCTTTACGAGAAGGAGTTGCCGGATCTCGTGCTCATGGATGTTCAGATGCCCGAACTGGACGGACTGGAAGCCACGGCGCGGATCCGACGCATTGAAGGCCGCGTCGGTCGTCGCGTTCCGGTCATCGTGCTTACAGCACACGCGATCACCGGGGACCGTGAGTGGTGCCTGTCCACAGGCGCAGACGGTTACCTGAAAAAGCCCGTCGACCTGCGCAAACTCAGCCGAACCGTGCAGTCCGTTGGCGCTGGCACGTTTGCAGGTGTCGATTAGGGCAGTTTACTTCATGTGTCGCGTGCGCTGACGCTTGCGGCGACCACGCACGGGGTGGGCCGTTTCTTTCGACTGCACGCCTTTTTGAATGCGGCCCGTGGCGGTTGCGGACGCCCCATCCTCGCGCCGGAGCGGATGAAGGAGCGCCGTCCAACAGGTGCGACAACTTGGACTGAATATGCTCTAGGGCCAATCGACATATGGGTTACAGCCACAGGAGGGCGGA
>CAZQIE010000090.1:0-13155 GCA_964593675.1 uncultured Opitutales bacterium | reverse complement strand
ACCTCGCCTCCGCCCTCCTGTGGCTGTAACCCATATGTCGATTGGCCCTAAGCCCAAAGGCCGAGGAGCCTCCCATCGCCGCGCCGGCAGACGCCATGGGCCGCGTGAACTCTTCCCTGCGCCGCGCGACGGGCATGGATTTCAGCGCGTACCGCCAGACCACGCTCGTTCGACGCATCCAGCGCCGCATGAGCATCTGCCAGGTTGAGACGCTCGAAAATTACGCCGCCTTCCTGGAGCGCTCCACCCAGGAAGTTCTCGCGCTCGCGCAAGACCTGCTCATCAGTGTCACCAAGTTTTTCCGCGATCCAGACGCGTTCGCCGTCCTCGCGAACCAGGTGATCCCGTCCATTGTCGAAAACTCAGGCAAGGACAAGTCGGTGCGCGTGTGGGTGGCCGGTTGCGCCACGGGCGAAGAAGCCTACTCGATCGCCATGCTCTTTGACGACTACCTCCTACGGTCGGGAAAGAGCGTCGATTTCAAGATCTTCGCCACGGACGTCGACCGCCGCACGCTTGAGTCCGCCGGCGCCGGGATTTACCCGCGCAGCGTGCTGGCTGACGTTCCATCGGAATTCGTCGAGCGCTACTTTGTCTCGCACGGTGAAGAACGCGTCCAGGTTGTGCGCAACATCCGTGACCGCCTCGTTTTTGCGGCGCAGAACGTGATCAAGGACCCGCCGTTTTCGCGCCTGGCGCTCGTCACCTGCCGCAACCTCCTCATCTACCTCCAGCCCACCTTCCAGAAAAAGGTGCTGTCGCTGATGCACTTTTCGCTGCTTCCCGGCGGCTACCTCTTCCTCGGGTCAAGCGAGACGGTCGGCGACCTTCAGGACTACTTCGAGTGCATCGACGCCAAGTGGCGCGTCTACCGCAAATCCGGGAGCCTGGTGAACCGGTGGGAACCCACGGTCGTCCCGCACGTGTTGGACCGCATCGTACCGCGCAAAGACGATCTCCCGAAACTGAGCGCCGATCAGGCCATCGAGAAAGTCATCTCGTACGTGCTCGACCGGCATCTGCCGACGACCTTTGTCGTCTCCCCGAAACTCGACGTCATCCATTCCTTCGGCCCACGCCAGCCCTTCGTCGAACTGCCCTCCGGTCGCGCGTCCCTGAACCTCCTCAATATGGTCCCCCGGGACCTTTCGCTCGCCATTTCCACGGCTGCCAGTGCCGCGCGCAAGACCAAGGACATCGTCGAGTACACGCGCGTGCGCTTCGTCCACGAGAGCGAGTGGTTTGAGGCTACCGTAAAAGTCGAGGCTCTCGGGCTGCTTGTCGGTTCGGACCTCCTCCTCGTCACCATCTCGCCCACCAGTTCGGACCATCAGGCCGTCGAGACCGAAGGGGCCGAATTCAACCGGGAGGACAAGACGATCCAGCGCATCAGCGACCTGGAACGCGAACTCGACAGCACACGCAGCAACCTCCAGGCCGCCGTTGAGGAACAGGAAGCGGCGAACGAGGAATTGCAGGCCACCAACGAGGAGCTCCTTGCCTCGAACGAGGAACTGCAAAGCACCAACGAGGAACTGGAATCCGTAAACGAAGAGCTCTATACGGTGAACGCGGAACTCCAGGCGAAAATCCAGGAGCTGACGGACACCAACAACGACTTGGACAACCTGCTGCGGGCAACGGACATTGGGACGATCTTCCTCGACTCCAACCTCTGCATCCGCCGCTTCACGCCCTCCATCACCCGCGAGCTCAACCTCCTCCCCCAGGACATCGGCCGCCCGATGTCGGACTTCTCCTACTCGTCCCTCGGCTTCAACGTCCACGACCTCGACCGCGTCCTCCACACCGGTCAGCCCTTCGAACGTCCCGTCGCCCCGCGCGAAGGCGTTCACTACCTCGTCCGCATCTCCCCCTACTGCAAGAGCCAGCAAGGCCGGGACGGCGTGGTCGTCTGCCTTGTTGACGTCTCCGCGCTGCGCGAAGCCGAAAAGAAGCTCGCGGACAGCATGCGCCTGCGTGAGGAAAGCCAGCGCATCCAGACGCAGATCATCGACGCCCTGCCCGCGCACATCGCGCTTGTCGGTGGGGACGGCACCATCCTTGCCGTAAACCGGTCCTGGAAGGAGTTCGGGCGGCGCAATTCCCTTATCGACCCCGACTTTTGTGTCGGCAAGAACTACCTTGCCATCTGCCGCTCCTCCACGGGGCCCTGCGCGGAAGAGGCTCACGATGCCGCGAGCGGCATCGCCGAAGTCCTGGCCGGCAAGGCAGAGCAGTTTATCATGGAATACCCGTGCCACTCGCAGAACGAGAAGCGCTGGTTCCAGCTTGCCTGCTCGGCCTTCAGGCCCAACGACCACATCATTGGCGCTATCGTGATGCACATCAACATCACGGAACGTGTCCTTGCGCGAAGCATCACCAGGCCCCTTCACTAGAGCCTACCGCCATGCGGCGGCAGCATTCTCAAAAACAGGGGTTGAACTGGCCCCTATCCTTTCCTTATAGCACTGTTTAGCACATAGCAATTGCTGGCCGTTTGACCGTAATTCCTCCCCGAAATCGGCGGCAGCACTCATTGATGAACTCGTCCAGCGAGAGGCGCATACCTCCGGCCGCGGACAACGATGGGCGTGAATTCGGGGAATGGGCGGCTGATGCCACAGGTCGCCTTGTGGGCTCGGACAAACGCATCCTTTCGTTGCTCGGGGTGCGGTACCCTGCATGTTTTGGCCACGCCCTGGCGCTTGCCGCAGACCTGCCGGCCGGCACGCACTGGTCCGATCTTTTCTCCGGCTCCGCCATGCTCGACACCCTGGTGAAGTTTCGCCCGCCGGGGAAGGCGTCCCGAACCATCCTGCTGCGAGGGCGACCCGGGGAGGGGCCCGAAGGCGAGCCCCTGCTCCGCGGAATCTGGGTGGATATTACGCCGGAGACCGAACGTGAAGCCGAGCTCCGGGCGCTTGAGGCACGGAAATCCAGCCTCGTTAACACGTGCCCCATGTTCATTTGGTCGTGCGATCCGAAGGGCAACGCCACGTACTTCAACGACGCGTTTTACGCCTACTCGGCGGCGCTCCCGTCGGTCGCTCTCGGCGGAACCTGGGCTGAGTCTCTGCTTCATGCCGAGGACGCCCCCACCGCGCTGGGAAAATGGCGTACGTGCCTGGAGACAGGAACCGTTTTTGAGCATGAAGTCCGCATCCGCTCGGCGGGACGTGGCTACCGCTGGTTCCTCGTTCGCGCCGAATGCCGCCGCTGTCCCGATGGCAGCATTATCGAGTGGGTGGGTGTCGCCGTAGACATCCATGCCCGCCGTGAGATCGAGGACTGGCTTCGCAACAGCGAAGAGCGCTTCAGGCAACTCGCTGATTTCGTCCCCGTGATCGTGTGGACCACGGACGCAGCCGGCGCCATACAGTTCTACAACAGCCGGTGGTTCGAGTATACCGGCCAGTCCTTCCAGCAGGCGCTAGGCTCAGGCTGGGCAGATGCCCTGCATCCCGATGACCGCGAGCGCGTGACCACGGCCTGGCTTGAGTGCTGCCGAACCGGCACCCGCTACGATTTGGAAGCCCGTATCCGGCGGTTCGATGGCACCTACCGCTGGATGATCGGGCGCGGCAGCCCGCACCGTGACACCTCCGGACGCATCCTCGCCTGGTTCGGCACCTGCGTGGACATCGAGGACCGAAAGCAGTCCGAAGCCCTCGTCGACCGTGCGCGCGAGGAAGCCGAAGCGGCGAACCGCGCAAAGTCCACGTTCCTCCAGAATATGAGCCATGACATCCGTACACCGCTCACCGCCATGCTAGGCTACGCGCAAGCCGCGCAGGAGGAAACGGACCCGGAGAAAGTGAAGGACTACCTGGAACGGGTGGGGGAAAGCGGCAACCGGCTCAAAGAAACCCTCGGCTCCATCCTTGAGCTTGCCCGGCTGGAGGGGCGTCCTTCCCACCTACAGCTTGCTCCCGTTGATCTCGTAGCGTGCGTGCAGCAGGTTTTGCGTCTCCTCAAGATGCAGGCCTCCGAAAAAAACCTCGCGCTCACCTTCACCCCGGCGTCGGGACCCGTATGGGTGCTGGCGGAGTCTGTCTCGCTTAACCGCGTGCTCATGAACATCTGCGGGAACGCCGTCAAGTTCACCTCCTCAGGCGGTGTCCAGGTCTCGCTCTCCTGTGAAAATGAGGTCGCGCGCCTGTCCGTTCAGGATACCGGCTGCGGCATCAGCGATGCCTTCAAAGAGCGCCTGTTCCTGCCCTTCACGCAAGAAGACCGGAACGCCGTGGGCAGGCCAGAAGGCAGCGGGCTCGGGCTCGCGATCGCACGCCAGCTTCTTGCCGAAATGGGCGGCACCGTTTCCTTCGACAGCCGGAAGGGTGCGGGCTCAACCTTCGTTATCAGCCTGCGCAGGACCGCGGGCCCGCAGGTTGCGCCAGCCCAAGCCACGCAGGAATCCGGGGCGCAAGTGCAGCCCCTTCCTTCAATCGACAGCCCCGCGAAACCCGCCCGGACGGCACGCCCGAGGCTCCTCGTTGTCGAGGACGACCCGAGCATAAAGCGCGTCGCTGAGATCTTCCTGGGGGCGAGCTTCGACGTCACTTTCGCAATGACGCTGGAGAACGCCTTGGAGGCGGCCGCAGCTACGTGCTTCGAAGCCGTGCTTCTGGACATCAATATCCACAAGGACTACTCGGGCGTCCATGTCATGCACATGCTGCGAAAGCTCCCGGGATACGAGAAGACCCGCATGGTCGCCTTCACCGCCTACAACCTGCCCGGCGATCGCGAACGCTTCCTGTCTGAAGGCTTTGACGCGCACTTGCCGAAACCTTTCGCGAAAAAGGACCTCCTGAAAGTCCTGGATGCGAACACCGGCTCGGCGGCAACGTAAAAGCGAAGCTGCTTTAAAGGCTCGCGCCTGTGCTGGCGCCTTCGCGGTTCAAGTAGCGGGAATACACGACCGCGGCCTGGGTGCGCCGCGTGCAGCCGAGCTTCTCCAGGGCGTGGCTGAGGTAGTTGCGAACCGTAAGCTCCGTGAGCCCCATCGCCTGCGCCACTTCCTTGTTCGTCTTGCCAAGGGCAACTTGTTCGAGCACGCGACGTTCCTGGGGCGAAAGCAGGTTCACCTTGTCCTCCGCAGGACTCGGGGCTCCTTCTTTGCCGACCAGCCTCACCGCACGTTCCGCGACGTCTGGCGCCATCACGAGCTTGCCCATCGCCGCTTCCAGTACCGCGCTGCGCAGCGTCTGGTCGTCCACACTCTTCAGGATGTAGCCCTCCGCACCCGCAGCCAGCGCGTCCCGGAGCGTCTCGTCGTCATTGAAGCCCGTGAGCACGAGGAACGCGGCCTGGAGCCCTGCGCCCTCCGCCTGGCGACACAGGCTCAGCCCCGACTCGTTGCCAAGCCGCACATCCAGCAGGACCACGTCAGGCTTATGGCGTTGCAGGACTTTCAGGCCTTCAGCCACGGTCCCCGCCTCGGCCACCACCTCGATATCCGGGTCTTTCGCCAAAATGGTAACGAGTCCTGTGCGGACGAGGGGGTGGTCGTCTACGAGAACGACCCTTACGCGTCGTTTGCGTTGGCCTTGCATGTGTTTCAGTAGGGGGAAGGGGGGAGGATGTTACACACCCGAATCATCCAACCTGAAGCATACGGTTACACGGGTGCCATTGGGCTGGAGCGACTCGAATCGAACGTTGCCAAGCATTTCTATCGCCCGCGATCGAATATTACTAAGTCCAAAACCTTGGCCTGAGGTGGATTCTATTCCAACACCGTCGTCTTCAATTACAAGGCATGCTTCGTTGGGGCTGAAAAGGCCAAGCCGGCAGTGCAGTTTTCTGGCATTACCGTGGCGTATGGCGTTACTGGCAGCTTCCCGGGCTATGGAGAGGATGTTTTCAGCCTGGTTTGTCGAGATGCGCGGCAGCACGTCGAGGGATACCTCCACGACCGCTTCCGCGCCTGCGGCCCCTGCCACGCGGTCCAGCACGCGCTCCAGGTCTTCGCGCAGCAGTTCGCGCTTTCGAGCCGGAGCCGATACGCTCAGGAGCAGCCGCCGCGTGAGCTCAAGCATCTGGTTCACTTCGCCCGTGAGGCGCTCCAGCTCGGCCCCGAGCGCGGCTCCATCGCCTTGCGCGAGCAGGTTCCGCACGCGAGAGACCGCCATGCCGTGTGCAAAGAGGCTCTGCAGCAGGTTGTCGTGCAGGTCCATCATCATGCGCTCGCGGTCCTTCATCAGGTGGCGCAGCGCTTCCTCATGGTCCTTGAGCGCCTGCTCCATCCTCAAGGTCGGTCTCAGGTCCCGGAATACCCCCTGCACCACGCGCCGGCCTTTCGGTGTCGTGAACGCCGTCGCCGCCATTTCAACGGGGATGACGTCGCCTTTCGCATTCAGGAATTCCATGCGGGCGAACCCGCCCGTACCGCGGCTCGCATCCTCGAACCGGTGCGCGTAATGTTTTGCGCCTTCCCGGGGCTGCAGGTCGAGCTGGCGGGTGCCCACGATGTCCAGCTTGCGCATGCCCAGCAGTTCCTCGGCCCTTGTGTTCGCATCGAGGATTATTCCCGTTTGCGCGTCGGTAATGAGGATCATGTCGTGGCCGTGCTCGAACAACGAACGCCAATGGGCTGTCGCGTTTTCAAGCTCCTGGCGCATCTCCACCAGGCGGCTGATGTCCGTCAGCGTCGCGAGGCATTCCTCCGCCGACGGGTCATCTTTTCGTGCGATGGACTGCACCATGACATGCAGCCACTGGCCATCCCGCCGATACAGGCTCAGCTCGCACGATTCGAATCTCCCGCTCCTGAACACCGCGTCCAGGTGCCCGGTGAACTTCTGCCGGTCCTTTGCCTCGATGAAGGGGTGCAGGCGCGTGTTGCCCTGCAAAAGCAGTTTGCGGGGAACCCCGAGCATCTCGCTAGCCAGAAGGTTGGCTTCCAGAATAATCCCGGAAGGCATAAGCCTGAGGAAGCCCACCGGCGCCAACTGGTAGTAGACATACAGGCGCCGCTCGGCCGATTCCGACCGCATCCGCGCTTCCCGCAGCTCCTCGTTCTGAACCTCCAGCTCCGCCCGGTGAATCAGCAGGTTTTGCAGAAGCTCGGCAACGTCCGCGGGCTGTGATGGGGCCACCGACGGCTCGGTCTTGGATGCGTCTCCAGGCGTATCGGACATGCGGGCCAGGCTTAGGGGTGATCGACCCTAGTTCGTATCAGTGAAAGCAGATCAGGCCGTAACATAAAAGGCAAGAGCGCTTTTGTTATCGCTTGCATATCAGATGTTTTGGAAAGGAGCACTCTCGTGTCGGGCGGCTCCCTCCAAAAGTCTCTAGTCCCTCAGGGTCATAAATAGACTCTACTACTTTGAATCTTTTTTGATAATGAATGCGCAAATATGTTGGCGCATGGCAAAACATTCGACGATTTGGACCAGGCGGATCGGCTCACGCTGATCGGGCTGGTGGTCGAGTGCCCCTACCGTGACGCTGACGCGGAGTGCCCGTTCCGAGAGCTTCGAGCCCTGCCACTGCGCCGGCGGATGCAGGACCTGAAGGCGATGTCCCACTCCGCCCTCAAGCAGGCTCTTGCCCACCATAGAGCCTGCTCCGCACGCCGCGACACCCGGGTGGCTAGCGTCTCGTCAGACCGCGGCAGCGGCGCCGCCCAGTAACGGAGCCGGACGGGCGGCTTCGGCTCGTGCCCAAGAAGGAGGGCCTTGGCGCAGCTTTATTTCAGGTTGTCGCACCTGTCGGATTTCTCGGCCAGGCGGCCGTCACGCGCCGCATACCGAGCCGTGCAGCCGAAAGAAACGGCCCACGCCGTGCGTGGTCGCCGCAGCGCGGGTACACGCGACAATCTAAAAGGGAACGGATCTAGCGCCTGGAGGCCGCAGGCGTGCCGCCCGGTAGGTGCACCGCGAGGCCCCAACAAAGCAAAAGACCCGCACTTCACGGGGAACTGCGGGTCTTTCGAAATGGAGGTGCGGGGCGGAATCGAACCGCCGAATAGAGGTTTTGCAGACCTCGGCCTTACCACTTGGCTACCGCACCGGAAAAAGTGGAGGGTTCTATATGGGCTAGCCGCTAAGCCTTTTCAAGCGGAAATTTTTCCGGCTGCCGCCCCAAATCCCTGCCTCGAACAGCAAGCCCCGGAGCCGAGCCATCTCAAAGCCCAAGTTTCCCGACTTCCCCGAAATCGCCCACCTCGAAATCGGGACGGTGAAAACTAAAAAAAGGACTGCCTACGGGTGTCTGGTGACCAGCACGTTGCGCCCGTGATCAGGCGGCTTCGAACGGGATAGGATCTCGACGGTTTAGATACAGCGGGATTGCAGGGGGCGGGTGGTGTGCGTAACCATGCGCGCCATGCAAGCGGGAGCTCGCACTGTTCCACATTCCTAAAGCGTCATTTCATGAACCTCGCCGACCTTGAACTGCACAACATCGTAGAACTCGATTCGGACGCCGGTTATCCCGGACCGCTCGTGCGCCGCATCCCGCGAAACGTCACCGACGCGCTCGAAAACGGCGCCCTTGTCGCGGGCGATTCTTCCCTGTGCGAGGTCCGTTTTGTGCCCGTTAGCGGCCACCGCTGCGCCATCGTGCTCAACTCCCTGGCCGGCGGCGACCTCTTCATCTATCGCGGCAATATGGTTCAGAACCACGTGCGCGTCCCGGCTGGGGCGGTGTTCCGCCATATTTTGGATTTTGAGTTCGACCCCTTCGCTGAGCTCAAGCCCGAGGCCCTCGCGGGAGGCTCGTTCTCGCCGCACGTATGGCGCATCGTGTTTGACGGCCCCACGCTCCTTTACGGCATCGAACGCATGGGCTGCACGCTCCGTCCGCCGCGTCCGGAGGAAAAGCCGGCGCGCCGCTGGCTCGCCTACGGGTCCTCCATCACGCACGGTTACACCCCTGTGACACGCCGCCAGTGCTACGTCGCGCAGACCGCGCGGCGCCTCGGGGTGGACGTCATAAACCAGGGCCTCTCCGGCTCGTGCTGGTGCGAGCCCGGCTTTTCCGACTATCTGGCGTCGCGGCAGGACTATGACTTCATCACGTGCGAGCTTGGCGTTAACATGCGCGAAGGCCGGTTCACGCCCGAAGAGTTTGAGCGCCGGGCGCGCTACCTCGTGAGCACGCTCACCTCGCGGCGCCCGGGTCTTCCGGTCGTGCTTATCACGCCCTTTACGTCGCAGGTGGACTTCCTGCGCGAGCCCAATGCCGCGGCCCGCAACACCAACGCATTCCGCACATCGCTGCGGGCCATTGCGCGGGACTTCTCCTCAAAGAACGTCCACCTGGTTGAAGGCACCGATATCCTTAACGACTTCGCGGGCCTCACCTGCGACTTCGTCCACCCGAGCACTGAAGGCCATACGCTCATGGCTGAAAACCTCGCCACGGCCCTCCGCAAAATCCTGCCCGCAGGTATGGTGCGGTAAGCGGGCGACAGAAGCCGCGCTTGAGACCAGGTCGATCCGCTGTGCTGTAGTGCGCCGAGCTTGTCTGCTAGCTCGGCGCTCTCGTGCCCAAAACAGCCTAGTTTACGTTGTCGCGTGCGGCCACGCGTACGTCGTCGACCGTTTTTATCGGCTGCACGGCTCGGTATGTTGGGGCGTCTGGGGCAGGAGGCAGACCAAACAGGCCAGCTGCCCGCGAACACGCAGGGTTGACGCGAAAAAAACCCTGTCTGGACTTACCAAACAGGGTTCTGAAAGTGGTGGGCCCGCCGGGGGTTGAACCCGGAACCAACGGATTATGAGTCCGCTGCTCTAACCATTGAGCTACAGGCCCGTCTGGGCACGGACGGTTGGTTTGCCGCCGCGGTGCTAACATGTCGGCGATTTCGCCCGGAGATGCAAGGTTTTGCAGAGGCACCCGGAGCGGAGGCTCGAGGCAGACGGGGCTCGGGAGGGAAGCCCAACGGGACGGCTCTGCGGAAAAAAAAGACGTCAGGCGCTTACGTGCGCGGCCGTTGCAAGGCAGACTTCTCCAACTTCCGTGCTTCCCCTGGTGTGGAAAGGTTTCTTGAGGAAAAATGGTCGGGCCGGAGAGATTCGAACTCTCGACCTCTTGCACCCCATGCAAGCGCGCTACCAGGCTACGCTACGGCCCGAACCGAAAAGGCCGTAACTGTAGCTTTGGTCGAAGGCAGTGCAAGTCGAAAAGCTCACTTTGTTTTCATGACGTACACGCCATCCCAGTCGCGGCCGGGCGGGTGGTTTTTCATGTCCAGGCACCGCTGGCGCATGACAACCGAGGGGTTTGTGTGGATACCCGAGGAATGGTCGGGCTGGTTCGGCTCAAACTCCGCCGACTTTTCAAAAGCGGCGTAGGCGGTGTCCCAGTCCTGCGCGAGGTAGGCCTTGATGCCCTGCTCGAAGAGGTCCAGGCAGCGCAGGGTTTCGGGCTTGAGCGAGGCCCGCAGGCCCATGACTTCGTAAACGGCAACCGGCTTGGCGCGGCCTTTCACGACGATGCGGTCTAGATACCGGAACGCACACAGGTCGCCGCCGGCCTTTTCTGCGGCGACCTTGGTGTCTTCCGTGACCATGATGTACACGCCGTAGGCTTTGGCGCCGCTCTCGCAGCGGGCGCCGAGGTTCACGGTGTCGCCCATCATTGTGTAATTGAAGCGCGTCCGCGAACCCATGTTGCCAACCGTCGCGGGGCCCGTGTTCAGACCGATACGGGTGCGCATCTGGGTGACCAGTTGGGGCCACTTGCCCCCAGAGTCCGCCCACAGTTGCCGAAGTTCCGCCTGGCGCTGCTGGACGCGGCAGGCCCCCACGCAGGCGCGCAGGGCGTGGTCTTTCAGGGGCACAGGTGCGCCGAAGATACCGATAATCGCGTCGCCGATGTACTTGTCCAGCGTGCCACCTTCCTCCTGGAGGATGTCGGTCATCGCGGTCAGGTATTCATTCATCAGCTCGACGAGGTGCGCGGAGTCCAACACTTCCGAAAACGTCGAGAAGTTTTGGATGTCGGAGAAAAAGCACGTGATGTTTTCGGTGGAGCCCCCGAGCTTGGGTTCCTCGCCCGACTCCACCATGCGGTTCACGAGGGTGGGGGACAGGTAGGTGCCGAACATGCCCTTGATGCGGCTGCGCTGGCGTTCTTCGTGGAGGAGCTGGTACGTGATTCCGACGAAGGACGTCGTGAAGGCTGCGCCGACGGGCACGATGAGGGGCAGGACAACGTCCCAGTTCGAGAAGGCGGCGAAGCAGCCGGCGATGAAACCGGTGAGCACGACGATACTCCCGAGTTTGGCCAGCGCGCTGAAGCGGCCGCTGTAGAGGGCGAGGCTGGCAACGCCGAGCGTCAGGCACAGTGTGGTCGGGATGGTCGCCCACCACGGCAGGCGGTGGATGTAGCGGCCCGAGAACATCGTCTTGAGCAGGTTGCCGTGTACGGCGACCTTCGGTTTCGGCGAGGGATCGAAGGGTGTCGGCGCAAGGTCCTGCAGGGTGGGGTCGACGGGGCCGACGAGCACAATGGCGCCTTCGAACTGCTTGAAAAACTCAACGGCCTTGTCGTGCAGTCGCCCCTCATCGCGCGTCAGGTTTGTGTACTGCTGGAAGAGGTCCGCGATGCTGACCATCGGGTTGAGGTCCGCGTTATCCCAGCGCGAGAACCAGTTGATCTCGACGATCTGGCGCTCCGTAAGCGGCACCTGGATGGCGACGGTGCCGTCGGGCCTCGTGATGCGCAAATACTCGTCGTCCACGGACACCGCCTCAGGCGCCGCGTTGAGGTACATCCGGGCGAGCTCCACACCGAAGTGGTAGAACGTCTTTTTCTGGTTCAGCGGCAGCGTCTTCACCACGGAGCCGTCCGCCCCCAGCAGCACGACCTCTTCGTCGGAAAACAGGAGGTTGTCCTGCGGCAAGCCGAGGAACTTCCGGTAACCTTCCATGAAAAACAGGGTGCGGTACGGGCCGTCCGTCGGCGCGTAGAGCGGGACCCAGCGCGGTATGACGTCGCGGCGGTATTGCTCGTCCGTGCTGATGAGGCCGACGGTGCCGACGTCGGCGTCGATCACCGGGAAGGTCGGGGTTTCAGGGTACGTCTCGCGGTAGCTGATCAGCTTTTGGTGGAAAAGCGGGATCACGGAGGTGCGCAGCGGGATGGCTTCCTTGCGCTTGACCATCTCCTGCTCCGCCGGAGTTGGCGGAAGCTGAATGCCCGTGTAATTGCCCGCGAGCACGAGGTTCGGGTATTGGCGGACGACCTCGGCCATGGACAGGTCACTCTTTTTCAGGTTCTCCACCGGAATCAGGTTCGACGACGCGGACAGGCTCGAAAAAATAAAGTCGTACCCGACCGCCTTGGCCTTCCCGACTTCAAAGAGGATCTTGGTGACGTCCGCGAACATCGCGCGGTCCCACGGGCGCTCGCCGAACATGCTCACGGCCCGGCCATCCAGGTTCGCGTACACCACCTTCACGGGCGCCTGGATTTCCCCTCGCACCCGGAACGCCAGGTTCATCGCGGCGCTGTGGAGGGAGTCAAAGACCGCATACTGGTCGAGGGCGAGCCAGAGCAGCGAGATGGGGAGCAGGAAGAGGATGCGGCGGAGCACGCCGATTTGCTTCGAGATCATGGGCGGCAGGGCGGGGGGGCTGGCACGTGGACGGCACGGGCGGTCCATGAGCCGAGGTTGCTTGCCCGCTGGCTTCGCCTAACGGGCTTGGACGGAGCTTGAACGCTCCCGCATAAAAACGCGATACCGTTATCGCCACCAGCGCGGCTGGTACGTCTTCGACGGGCGCGAGGCACCTTCCACCGGGCGGACGCCTTCAGCGGGGGTGGTTTCCGGGTACGGGCGGAAGGGTTCCGGGAGGGGCTGGAGCATTTCCCCGCGCAGCCACACGTCCCCTCCGGTCTTCCCTGGCGCCGGTTTCGCCGTGTCTGCGACGACGACCGTAGGCGGCATCTCCGGTGCCCCGGGGGGCGTCAGCAGCGTCTCGCTCACAGACGGCGGGGGCAGTTCCTCGGGTTTGGGCAACGGCTTGGCGGCCTCAACCGCCGAGGCCGCTACCTTTGGGCGTTCCGCAGGAGCAGGGCTCGTCCGGGCCGTGAACGACACGCTGGAGTGCGCACGCCGCATCGCCGCTTCAACCGCGGCTTTAGGGCCAATCGACATTTTAGACTGTACAGATTGTGACCGAGCTGTTTGAA
>CAZQIE010000089.1:0-13159 GCA_964593675.1 uncultured Opitutales bacterium | reverse complement strand
CTACCTCGCCTCCGCCCTCCTGTGGCTGTAACCCATATGTCGATTGGCCCTAGTGAGCCCCGACCGTCGCCGTGAACACCGCCTGCTCCGTAAGGCGCGTGATCTCCGCGAACTGCCCCTGCTCCACCATCGAGGGCTCCACAAACCACGAGCCGCCGATTGCGGCCACCGTCGGAATCGAGAGATATTCCTTCACCTTGTCGGCGGTGATGCCACCCGTTGGCACAAACTTGATGCCCGTGTGACCGTAAGGACCCGAGACCGCCTTGACCATGTTGGCGCCGCCAGCGGGCTCCGCAGGGAAGAACTTCAGCAGGTCCAGGCCCAGCCCCCGCGCCTGCTCGATCTCTGTCGGCGTGATCACGCCCGGCATGAGCGGGAAGTTCAGCTTCTGCGCGGCCTCCACCAGCCTCGGATTCAGCCCCGGCGCCACGCCGAACAGGATGCCCATGTCCACCAGCTTCGGCAGCACCGACGCGTCGAGAATCGTACCCGCGCCCACGCCCATCTGCGGACAGCTCTTGCGGATCGCCGCCATCGCTTCGAGCGCCGCATCCGTCCTCAGCGTCACTTCGATCACATTCAGGCCCGCGGCCAAAAGGGCTTCAGCAAGCGGCACGGCGTCTTTCGCGTGCTTGATCACCGAAACCGGAACAAGGCGCTTCTCAAGGTAAGCAAGGGGGGACTTCATAGGTGGGTGGGAGGTTTGATTGGGAGGTTGTGTTTTCCTGTTCGATAAAAAACGATGCCTTTTTTATTGCAAACGAAAAAGGAAGAGGTACGCTATAGCCTCGTGACCACCCCCAGCAACACCGAACGCGCCGACGAAGCCACGTCCGCCCCGGCGCCGATGTATGACTTCACGGTCTTGCGGGAATTGAGGAAGCGCGAAGGCCTGACGATGGAGGAGGTTTCCCAGCGCTCGGGCATCTCCATCGCGGTCATCTCAAAGCTTGAGCGCAACGGCAGCCGCGCTGAACTCGACACGCTCTACCGGCTCGCCCGGGTGTTCAACATGAGCGCGACGGACCTGATCGCGCTCGCCGAAAGCCCCCTGGCCCACCGCAAGCGTGAAGTCACCTACGAGTCCGAAGGCTTCTCTTTTCGCCGCATCCAGTACAACAACGTTTCCGCCTTCCTTGGCGAAGGCCCGAAAGGGGCGCGCGCGTTCCGCCCAGAGATTCATCAGGACGACTACGAGGTCTGCTGGGTCTTGTCCGGCAGGCTGCGGCTGACGCTCCCGTTCCAGACACTGGAGCTACGGTCGGGCGAAACCGTCCAGTTCGACGCCGTCCAGCACCACAGCTACGAAGCGCTCGAGCCCTGCAAGGTCATCATCCTGCACCTCCGTAAAGACAAGCGCTTCTAGCCCGCACTTTCTGCTCACCCGCACCACCCCGCCATGCTCAAGATCGACACCGCCCTGAAGCCCGTCGACCTCGCCCCCGCCCTGCGCCGCCTCTGGCAGGCCTCCGGCGAAAAGATCACCGCGATCAACCGCGAATACGACACCGCGAAAGGCTCGCCCGTATTCACGGTCAAAGGCAAATACACCACGCGCGGGTGGACGGAGTGGACGCAGGGCTTCCAGTTCGGCTCCGACCTCCTCCAGTTCGACGCCACCGGCGACACCGCGTTCCTTGAGAGCGGCCGCCAGGCGACACTCAAGCTGATGGCCCCGCACGTCTCCCACTTCGGCGTGCACGACCACGGGTTCAACAACGTCAGCACCTACGGGAACCTCCTGCGCCTCCTCGTTGAAGGCCGCATCCCCGCCGATCCCTGGGAACGCCGCTTCTACGAGCTGGCCCTCAAACTCTCCGGTGCCGCGCAGGCACGCCGCTGGACGCCCATCCCCGGCGGCGGCTACATCCACTCCTTCAACGGCCCACACTCGCTCTTTGTTGACACGATCCGCTCCTGCCGCGCCCTCGTGCTCAGCCACCGGCTCGGCCACCTGTACATGGGCGAAAACGACAAGGCCTCCAGCCTCCTGGGCCGCGCACTCGACCACATGCGCGCCACGGCGGCCTATAACGTCTACTACGGCGAAGGCCGCGACGCCTACGACCAGCGCGGACGCACCGCACATGAAGCCACCTTCAACGTGACGGACGGGAATTTCCGTGCGCCCAACTCCCAGCAAGGCTTCAGCCCGTTCACAACGTGGACCCGCGGGCTCGCCTGGGCCATGTGCGGCTTTGCCGAGGAACTCGAATTCATCGACTCGCTTCCGGATACCGAGCTCGCGCCCTTTGGCGGACGCGCCGACGCGGAGTCCTTCCTCCTCAAAGCCGCGCGCGCCACGTGCGACTTCTATATCGCGAACACGCCCACCGACGGCATCCCGTACTGGGACACCGGGGCGCTCAACACCCATAAACTCGAACGCTGCCTCGACCGGCCCTCCGACCCGTTCAACGACTGGGAGCCCGTGGACAGCTCCGCGGCCGCAATCGGCGCACAAGGCCTCCTGCGCCTGGGCCGGCGCCTCCAGCAGAAAGGCTCAAAAGAGGAAGGCGATCGCTACTGGCAGGCCGGCCTCACCGTCGCCCGCTCCCTGTTCTCCGAACCTTACCTGAGCACCGATCCCGCGCACCACGGTCTGATCCTGCACTCGGTATACCACCGCCCGAACGGGTGGGACTACATCCCGCCGGGACGCAAGGTGCCCTGCGGTGAGTCGAGCATGTGGGGCGACTACCACGCCCGCGAACTCGCGCTCTACCTGCAGCGCGTCGCCGAAAACAAGCCCTACTACACGTTCTTCGCGTGCGTCTAGGCGTCCGTACCCAAAACTCAAATACACTTCACCATGAAAAAGCCCGTCGCCCTTGTAACGGGTGGTAGCCGCGGCATCGGCTATGGCTGCGCAGAGGCTCTGGCCAAAGCAGGCTTTGACCTTGCCGTGAACGGTGTGCGCCCTGAAGAGCAAGTCGCGGACGCCCTTGAGGGCCTGCGCAAGCTCGGCGCCCAGGTCGTGTACTGCCGCGGTGACGTCGGCAGCGCCACAGGCCGGGCCGCCATCCTCGATGCCGTCAAGGCCGGCTTCGGGCGCCTGAACGTTCTCGTCAACAACGCGGGCGTCGCCCCGAAAGAGCGCCGGGACATCCTTGAGACCTCAGAGGAGAGCTTTGACTACGTCGTCGGAACCAACCTCAAGGGCACCTACTTCCTCACGCAGGCCGCGGCAAACTGGATGATCGCCCAAAAACAGGCCGACCCGTCCTTCCGCGGCAGCATCGTCATCGTCAGCTCCATTTCCGCCGTCGTTGCTTCCGTAAACCGCGGGGAATACTGCGTGGCCAAGGCCGGCCTCGGCATGGTGACGGAGCTCTTCGCCGCCCGCCTCGGCGCGTTCGACCTCCCGGTGTACGAAGTGCGGCCCGGCGTCATCAAAACCGACATGACGGCGGGCGTGACTGAGAAATACGACAAGCTCATCGCACAAGGCCTCTGCCCGCAGCCCCGCTGGGGCCTTCCGGAAGACATTGGCCGCGCCGTCTCCGCGCTCGCCCGCGGCGACTTCCCCTACTCCACCGGGCAAGTCATTTACGTCGACGGGGGCCTCACCATCCCGCGCCTCTGATCCAACGCTCCCATCTTTTCGCCAATCTCAAAAACAAGCACCCCCAATGGCCCTCCAGATCACACGCATCCCCACGCTGAAGACGCCTGAAGCCCTCCGCGCCTACATCCACACGCTCGGCCTTGACCTCCAGCTTGATGACAAGATCACGACCGGCGCGGCTTCGCCCCTGATGAAGCCCCTCCACGTGAACGGCCGCACCATCGGCAACAGCTTCACCATCCACCCCATGGAAGGCTGGGACGGCACCACCACCGGCGGCGTCACGGAGCCCATGATCCGGCGCTGGCAGCGCTTCGGCGAAAGCGGCGCGAAACTCATCTGGGGCGGCGAGGCCATGGCCGTGCGCCCTGACGGCCGCGCCAACCCGAACCAGCTCATCGTCAACGAAGCCAACAAGGCCGACCTCGCCAGGCTCCGCACCGAACTCGTCAAAGCACACGAGCAACACCACGGCTCTTCGAGCGACCTTTACATCGGCTTCCAGCTCACGCACTCCGGCCGCTTCTGCCGCCCTGTCGACAAAAAGCGCTGGGAGTCCCGCATCGCCTACCGACACCCCATTCTCGACAAGAAATTCAACGTCACCAGCGACAGCCAGATCCTCACCGACGACGATGTGAAGCAGCTCATCGACTGCTATATCGCCGCCGCAAAAATCTCCTACGACGTCGGCGCGGACTTCGTGGACATCAAGCACTGCCACGGCTACCTGCTGCACGAATTCCTTGGCGCCCACACCCGCCCCGGCCCTTACGGTGGCTCCTTCGAAAACCGCACCCGCATCCTGCGCGAGATCGTCGCCGGCATCCGCGCAACCGTTCCCAAACTGGAAATCGGCGTGCGCCTGAGCGCCTTCGACTTCGTCCCCTTCAAGCCAGGCCCGTCCACAGAACCCGGCAAGCTGGGCGCGGGCGTGCCGGAAGACTACAGCGGCCTCCTGCCCTACCGCTACCAGTTCGGCATCAACCCGAACAACCCCGTCGCCTACGATCTCACCGAACCCAAGCTGTTCCTCAAGCTCTGCGAGTCCCTTGGCGTCAAGCTCATCAACCTCTCGGCCGCCAGCCCCTACTACAACCCGCACCTCTCGCGCCCAGCCATTTACCCGCCCTCCGACGGCTACCAGCCGCCCGAGGACCCGCTCGTCGGCGTGGCGCGGCAGATCAACGTCGTCAAGGAACTCAAAGCCGCCGCTCCCGGCCTGCTCCTCGTGGGTACCGGCTATTCCTACCTCCAGGAATTCCTGCCCCACGTCGCGCAGCATTACCTGCGCAACGGCCATGTGGACAGCGTCGGCATCGGCCGCGCCGTCCTCTCATACCCGAAGATGCTTTCCGACGCCATCACCTCCGGAAAGCTCGAAACCCGCGCGATCTGCCGCACCTTCTCCGACTGCACCAGCGCCCCGCGCAACGGCCTGCGCTCCGGGTGCTACCCTCTCGATCCGTTCTACAAAACCTTTGAGGACGCACCTAAGTTCAAAGTCATCAAAAAGAGCATCGCGCTCTAGCGGCCCTTCGTATCCGCTTACCGGGTACAGCCCGGACACCTGAGCCGTGACCACACAACCTCCCACCGTACGCCCCGCCACGCCCGCCGACGTCCCCGAACTCCTCGCGCTCGAGGCGGACCTGATCCGCTACGACCGCCAGTTCGACGCCACACTCGACCCCGAGTTTCCCAGCACCGATGAGGCGCGGCAGTTCTTCACCCAACGCGCGTCGGGCGATGGCCTGGCGCTGATCGCGGAGCACGGCGGCCAGCCCGTGGGCTATCTTGTGGGCTGCGTGGAAGACGCCCCCACTTACCGCAAGCTCGGGCGCGTCGCGGAGCTTGAGGAAATGTTCGTCGCGCCCGCTTGCCGCGGCTCCGGCACCGGCGCAGCGCTCTACCGCGCCTTTGTGGACTGGGCACGCAGCCAAAACGCCGTGCGCCTCCAAGTCTGCGCCTGCGCCGCAAACCGGCTCGGCATCGCCTTCTACGAGCGCATGGGCCTTGCCGTTTTCGACACCATCCTCGAGTGCGACTTGCCACCCGAAGCTCCCTGACGCCCTCCCCCTCCCCGCCCACCACGAACGCGCCGGCGCAGCCCATTTCCGGGGTTCCAAATTTTGTTGCGAGGCACCCCGGCCGTGCCAAGGCTCTGCCACGCGGGTTTGCGGTCATGGCTCACCAGCCCTCCCCGGGCTTGAGCCCGCTCCCGCCACGGCGCACAAGCCCCCATCCCTTTCACCGCCCTTGTCTTCATGGAAGTCCACCGCCAGAAAGTGAACGGCAAAAACGTCCAGCTCATGGCCACGTGCCTGTGCGACGCCTTTTTCGATGACGTAGCCCGCGCAGCCGTTGAAGTCCTCGAATACGCCGGCTGCAACGTGCGCTTCCCCGAAGACCAGACGTGCTGTGGCCAGCCCGCCTTCAACTCCGGAGACTGGGAGGCCGCGCGCCGCGTCGTCCGTCACGCCGTCCGCGTGTTCCCCGGCCCAGACCCCGTGGTCATCCCCTCCGCCTCGTGCGCGTCCATGATCTTCCACGGCGCCCTGCTCGGGTTTGAAAAAGAGGCGGACCGCCCCCAGGTGGAAGAACTTGCCAGCCGGACGTGGGAACTCACCGACTTTCTCGTCAACGGCCTCGGCATCAAAAAGTGGCCGGGCAAATTCCAGGGCAAGGTTGCCCTGCACCGCTCCTGCCACTCCCGCGGCTCCAACACCATCGCCTCGATCCTCTCGCTCCTCAGCACCATCGAAGGCCTTGAACTCGTGCCCTTCGGCGAAACCGAACAATGCTGCGGCTTCGGTGGCACCTTCTCCGTCACCTTCCCCAATATCTCCTCGGCCATGGGCCACCTGAAGCTCGACAACGTCGCAGCCGCCAAGCCCGACCTTCTCACCTCGCCGGACATGGGGTGCCTCTTCCACCTCGGCGGCATCGCGGACAAAGAAGGCCGCACCGTCCGTCGCCTCCACGTCGGCCAGATCCTGCGCGACTCCCTCCGCAACGCCGGCATCCTCGCCCCCGTCTAACGCGCACCCAAAGATGAAGACCTGCCAAGCCATCGACCAGTACGCCCGCGACCTTTCAAACGACGTCCACGAGGCCGTCTTCACCGGCGCGAAGTCCACCAGCGAGAAACGCTACGGCACCCTCTTCCGCGATTACCCCGACCCCGATGCGCTCCGGCGCACCGCCGGACTCGTCAAGCAGCACACGCTCGAACACCTCGACCGCTACCTCGAGCAGGCTGAACGCTCCTTCCGCGACAACGGCGCCACCGTCCATTTCGCCGCCGACGGCGACGCCGCCAACCGCATCATCCTTGAGATCATGCGCGCCGCCCGCGCCACCAAAATGGTGAAGGCCAAGAGCATGGTCAGCGAGGAAACCGGTCTCGGCCATTTTCTTGAGGAAAACAAGATCGAGTGCGTCGAAACCGACCTGGGTGAGTTCATCATCCAGATCGACAAGGACCATCCCTCCCACATCGTAAAGCCCGTCATCCACAAGAACCGGCGCGACATCGCCCGCAGCTTCGAGCGCGAAGGCCTCGGCGAATACAACGACGACCCCGAAACCATTACCCGCCGCGCGCGCCAGTTCCTCCGCCACAAATACCTTCAGGCGGACGTCGGCCTCACCGGCGCAAATTTCGTCGTCGCGGAAAGCGGCCGCATCGTCCTCGTCACCAACGAGGGCAACTCCCGCTTCTGCATGGCCGCCACGCGCATCCACATCGCGCTCGTCGGCATCGAGAAAATCATTCCCCGAGACAAGGACCTCGGCCTTTTCCTCAACCTCATCGCACGCAGCGGCACAGGCCAGCACCTCACGGTTTACACCGAGTTCCTGAGCAAGCCCAAGTCCTTCAACCGCCCCGACGGACCCGAGCAGATGCACGTCATCTTCCTCGATAACCGCCGGTCTGAAGTCCTCGCCTCCGAGTGCAAGGAGATCCTCCGCTGCATCCGCTGCGGCGCCTGCCTGAACGTCTGCCCCGTCTACCGCCAAGCCAGCGGCCACGCCTACCGCAGCGTGTATCCCGGCCCCGTAGGCGCCGTCCTCAGCCCCCTTCTCGCAGGCCCGAAGTTCCCCGAACTCGCGGACCTTCCCAAAGCCTCCAGCCTCTGCGGCGCCTGCAACGAAGTCTGTCCCGTCAACATCCCCATACCCGACCTCCTCCTGCGCCTGCGCGACCGCGGCAAGCGCGAAGGAGCCTCCCGAGCCACTGCCGGTGCGCCCCCCATGGGACCCTTTGCCCTCGTCGCCAGCCAGCCCGCAGCCTGGCGCGCGGCAATGAAACTCGGCCACGCCATGAACGTCATGCCGCACGGGCTCTTCAACATCGTGCCCGCCGCCGCCGCCTGGCAGTCCGTCCGCAAGCTCCCGAAGTTCCACGGCGGCGCCTTTCGCAAATGGATGCGCGAACACACGCGCTCCCGCCAGAACGGCACCAGCGTCTAACCCACGGCCGCCCCCGCCAACGCACCACACACCATGCAATCCGACCGCGACACCATTTTCCAAAACATCCGCAACGCGCTCGCCCCCCTCAAACAGCGCACCCCTTATCCTGAGTGGGACGAGTCCCTCGTCGTCTGCAAGGCGCACCCGCAGTTTGGAACCACCTGGGAACTCTTTGCCCACAAGATGGCCCAGGTAAACGGCACGCCCCTCCGCGGCCTTCAGGCCCTTGCAAAGTGGATGGCCGAACGCAAGCTCACCCTCGGCTATTGCGACCCCGATCTCATCCCCACCGTCCGCCCGCTGCTCCCCGGCGTGACCCTCGAGACCACCTTTGACCGCAAGCGCGTGGACGACTACGCCTTCGGCATCACCCTCGCCGCCGGCGCAATTGCCGAAACCGGCTCCGTCATCCTCACCGACCACGTCACGCCCTCCCGCCTCGGCGCCCTCGCCCCCTGGACGCACATCGCGCTCCTGCGCCCCGACCACCTCCACCGCGACATCCCGTCCGCCCTGCGCGCCCTCGGCAACGACCCCTCCGTCGTCTGGTGCACAGGCCCCTCCAAGACCGCGGACGTTGAAGGCATCCTCATTGAAGGCGTCCACGGCCCCGGCATCCAAGTCTGCTGCCTCTGGGAATAACCCGTCGCTCGCAAGCAAACCTTCCCCCTCTCTCACCCGACCACCCCCTCGCCCGCAACACATCCCCATGCCCCATCCCCCCTCGGTCGGCCCCCGCTCACGCCGGCTCACCGCCTGCGCGCTGCTCCTGCTCCTCATCCTTCCCCTCGGCGGCTGCGCCGTCTCCCTCCCCGCAAGCCTCCTCCTCCTCATCCAGAACGAGAAGACAAAGCCCCAAGGCACCCAAACGCCGGAACCCGCCCTCCCCGGCTAGCCTGAGCTCGTTTTTAACCGGTTGCCCTTAAGGCAGATCCAGTCTGCGTTATCGCATCGGTAGCCGGGCCCTATTCGCCAGCGCCGACGCGAGTATCGGGCGTCCACGCCAGCCGCAGCGTCGCCGCGAGCGACACGTGAAAGTAAAAGCTGCACACAGTCCGTGCAGCCCAATAAGTCCCCGACGCCGCGCGTGATCGAACGCCAACACCAGCTGGACAACCGCGCTCCCCTGAGCGACCACTTGAGCGAGCACAACGGCCACCCTGCCCCCCCCCGATCCATCAAGGAAAATGCACCCGTTTTGCAAAACCGCGCGATGACCCAAGACGACCTCGCCAGTGTAACCAAAATTCTGATACGCCTCGGCGCCACCCAAGCCCAAGCGCCCATCATGGCCCACCAGATCCTCCGACGCGCTGACCAGATCGCCGCGGAACGCGGTGTGGAGCGGGCCGAAGCGCTCTCCCACCTTCTAAACATCGTGGCAAGCGGCCGCCAGGGCATCACCCCCCTCCAAACCCCACCACAAGCGGGCCCCACGCCCTCTGATACCTAAGAAAAAGCCTGTAGAGCACGCATTTTTTGTTGCGCCTCAAAAACGCCCCAATCTTAATCAACCTGTCTGTTCCGACACCTCACTTACTTCAAACCTACTATGAACAAGGCAGAACTCATCCTCGAAGTGCAGAAGTCCCTCGGCAAAGATGCCTCCAAGGCATGCGCAGAGCGCGCCGTTGACGCGTTCATCGAAGCCGTCAAGAAGGGCATCAAGAAGGACAAGGCCGTTCAGCTCATCGGCTTCGGCACCTTCTCCGTTGCCAAGCGTGCCGCCCGCACCGGCGTCAACCCCCAGACCGGCGACAAGATCAAGATCAAGGCCTCCAAGACCGTGAAGTTCAAGGCCGGCGCCCAGCTCAAAGAGCTCGCTTCCTAAGTCCGAATTTTAGGATTCAAAAAGCCCGCAGGCTCCACGCCCGCGGGCTTTTTTTTTATCCGCCCCCAGCCGCATCCATCCGGCCCGCCCTCCCCCAAGAGCGGCTCCATTTCAAGTCGTCGCTCAAAGCGGCTTGCCTTGTCCCTCCGCGCCGACGCGAGGATGGGGCGTCCACGCTCGCCGCAGCGTCGGCGCATGCGACAACTTGAAATGGAAGCTCTAGAGCTCTTTTGCTCAAAGTTGGCGCACGCATTCATGTCGTTCCCTTACCCGCGCCGACGCAAGGATTGGGGCGTCCATACCGCCACAGCCCGCAGTCCGAGCCGTGCGACCAAAAGAATCGGGCCAACGCCGTGTGCGGTCGCGCACCAACTCTCGTGAATCGCGAAAATACTGACCCTGGAAAAATCGGAGCGCAAATGACACTCGAAAACCACCTCGTCCGCCTGCTCAGCCTCGCAAAAAGGCTCATGACACAGGCTTGTATTCGGCTTACTGCCCTTCGCCTGTCAGTGCTTTTTCGCGCTCATTGCCGGAACAGCCCTCTACACGCTTGCTCTTGTGATCACGGTCTACGACGGCTTCATTACAATGGTCGCGGGTCCTATCTTCGGAGCCATCTTCACGACCATAACTATCGGCGTCCTCGTCCTTCTCGGCCTGCCCCTCCGGCTCGTACGCCCCCTCAACATTTTCTGGCGCCGAAACTGGTGGATTGCGCCCTGCCTCGCCGCCCTCGCCATCCTTATGATGGCGCTCTCCTACCTGCCGTCCCTTCGAATCGAGCTCTATAACCCCGAAACCCAGCAGAATTTCCAGTCCTTCCACCCCACGCTCTCCATCGGCGGCTGGCTCCTGATGCTCTTTTCCATCCTCCACACATACCCGCCCTTCCTTTTTGCCAGCCCCACGCACTTCGAAGAACCGAGACGCGACGCCCGAATTCAGTAAATCGAGCCCTCTGAGGGGGCAAAGATTCCTGAGCCGAATAAAAACGGACTGGGAAATTCCAGGATAAAAGAGTCTATCCTTCGGCAAAAATGCAGTCCGAAACGCGATTTCCTCGGTCCCTTTTCGAAAATCGCGGCGATTACGGAGCAAATTGGCCATGTTGCGCGCCTTTCCCGTGACTCAACGCACACTCCATTCAAGCTCACACGCCCGCTCGTCGTCCCTTCATCACCCGCGCCGATCCAAAAATTGGGCACCGCGCCCAGCTTTCACACGCGACAAATCAAAGAAAACCGCCCCAAAGACACATCGCCGCACGAAAATTGGCATAAGCAACCCCCAAAAACAGCGCGATTTCCACGCGAAGCCCCACTACCAACGCAGATTTTCGTGAATTCAGCGATCGGGCCTGAATTTCCGCGTCACTTAACGGCCGCAAGGTGCTGGCGCCCCCCCCCTTCAATTCGTCGCCTCGTCGATGGGCCAATTTTTTCGCCCGCGCGACGCGAGAATGGGACGTCCGGCCCGCCGCAGCTTTGTCGCAACGGCGCATTCGAAAAAAAGTGCTCTAACAAGCCCGTTCGAGCCTCAAAATTCTACCTTCGCGGGAAAATACCGCCGCTCCAGTGCCATTTCCGCCTCGGTCGGCTGGAAAATCCGGCAAATTTTCGCGATTTCAGCCGGCTCGGTTCCCCTGGAATCAGTCGCCCCACAGACGCTGAGGAGCAAACCGCGCCAATTATGGGCCTCTTACACAGCGGCGCCTCAAAATTTCCACATTTCACGGCGACGATCGCTGAGGTTTTTGCGCAGACCCGCCGTTAGCGCGCATCCAGTTTAAGTTTTCGCATCTGCTCGCTGCTTTTTTGCTCCGTACCGACGCGAGGAGGGAGCGTCCACGCTCGCCGCAGCGTCGGCGCATGCGACAACTTGAAATTGGAACTGCTCTAGCAAGCACCCAGCGCGTCGAAATCCGGTTGCACCCGAGCCCGGGGCGCCGCGGTTGGGCGCCTGGCCGAGAGAAAAAAAAGGCCCGTGATCTCCTTTCGGAAACCACGGGCCATATAACCTGGCAACGACCTACTCTCGCACAACATAGTGTTGCACTACCATTGGCGGTTGAGGGCTTGACGGGCGTGTTCGGGATGGGAACGCGTATTTCCCCTCACCTATGGTCACCAGAGTTGCCTCCGCACGCCGCTTTGCGTGATAGGTGATAAGAACCGTCAGCTTCACTCGCCACTTCAGTCGCGCCTTGCGGCGTGCCTACCTTGGAAAGTTGAAAAGTTTAATTGCATTGGGGACCCCATAAGGATCTGGAATGGAAATAATTTGGCGTTGATAATCAAACCTATTGAGTCATTAGTACCACTAAGCTCAACGTATTACTACGCTTACACATGTGGCCTATCAACCAGGTAGTCTACCTGGACTCTTCAGCAGGATTGCTCCTGCGGGAGAACTTATCTTGGGAGGAGCTTGGCGCTTAGATGCTTTCAGCGCTTATCTCTTCCATGCTTAGCTACCGGGCGCTGCCGCTGACGCGACAACCCGAACACCAGAGGCATGTCATTCCCGGTCCTCTCGTACTAAGGAATGAACCCCTCAATTCTCCAACGCCCGCAGCGGATAGAGGACCGAACTGTCTCACGACGTTCTGAACCCAGCTCGCGTACCGCTTTAATTGGCGAACAGCCAAACCCTTGGGACCTTCTCCAGCCCCAGGATGCGATGAGCCGACATCGAGGTGCCAAACCGCCGCGTCGATGTGGACTCTTGGCGGCGATCAGCCTGTTATCCCCGGAGTACCTTTTGTCCGTTGAGCGATGGCGCTACCACGAGCAACCACCGGATCACTTGGCCCTGCTTTCGCACCTGCTCGACTTGTAGGTCTCGCAGTTAGGCTCCCTTGTACCCATGCGCTCTACACACGATTGCCGACCGTGTTGAGGGAACCTTCGGGCTCCTCCGTTACCGTTTAGGAGGAAACCGCCCCAGTCAAACTGACCCTCTGGCACTGTCCCCGTCCCGGATTACGGACTCGGGTTAGAATTCCGGACCACCGAAACTGGTATTTCACGGTTGGCTCCCCCCGCCCTGACGAGCGGGGTTCTCTGCCTCCCAGCTATCCTACATACGGCGGGCCAGAATCCCATACCAGATTACAGTAAAGGTTCACAGGGTCTTTCCGTCCTACTGCGGGCAGCCGGCATTTGCACCGGCATTACAATTTCACCGAGAGCCTCGTTGAGACAGCGCTCCGATCGTTACACGATTCGTGCAGGTCGGAACTTACCCGACAAGGAATTTCGCTACCTTAGGACCGT
>CAZQIE010000088.1:0-13221 GCA_964593675.1 uncultured Opitutales bacterium | reverse complement strand
CGTTTTGTGGCGCAGGGGCGTGGGCCTCTGGGGGCGTTTAAGCACGGGGGCTAGGGTTGGCACCCGGGCGCATGGCGATTGACACCCTTACTGTTTGGTGAACAATCAGCGCGGCCTGGGTCGTAGCGCACCGAACTTTGGGGGCTGCCGCGGCTTGGGAGCGTTGGTTGAATGGGGCGCACACGGCCCCGGCTTTCTCACCCCCCAAAGGTCCAAAAGTAAAAGGACGTAAAAGGATTCGCGCATGTTCATCGTACAAGTTGCCTCCGAATGCGCCCCGGTCGCCAAAGTAGGCGGTCTGGGGGACGTGGTTTACGGTTTGAGCCGTGAGCTGGAAATCCGCGGGAACTCGGTCGAGTTGATTCTTCCGAAGTATGACTGCATGCGGTATGACCACATTTGGGGTCTGCAGATCACTTACCAGGACCTGTGGGTGCCGTGGTATGGCGGCGCGATCCACTGCTCGGTGTGGTTCGGGTTCGTGCATGGGCGCAAGTGCTTCTTCATCGAGCCGCACTCGTCGGACAATTTCTTCAACCGTGGCGGGTTCTACGGCTACAATGACGAGCCGATGCGCTGGGCGTTCTTCTCGAAGGCGGCGCTGGAGTTCCTCTACAAGTCGGGGAAGCGCCCGGACATCATCCACTGCCATGACTGGCAGACGGGCATGCTGCCGGTGATGCTGTTCGAGACGTACCAGCACATCGGGATGCACAGCTGCCGCGTGTGCTACACGATCCACAATTTCAAGCACCAGGGGCAGGCTGGCGGGAACGTGCTGACGGCGACGGGTCTGAACCGTCCGGATTACTTCTATGCGCCGGAGCGCCTGCGCGATCCGAGCCATCCGTCGGCGATCAATTTCATGAAGGCGGGTATTGTGTACTCGAACTTCGTGACGACGGTGTCGCCGCGCCACGCCTGGGAAGCGCGCTTTACGGACCAGGGGTATGGGCTGGGTCACTCCCTGCACATCCACCAGGGCAAGTTCGGCGGCGTGCTCAACGGCATCGACTACGATGTGTGGAACCCGGAGACGGACCCGTACATCCCGTCGACGTTCTCGGCTGAGACGCTGGACAAGAAGTACGCGAACAAGGACGCGCTGCGTGAGCGCCTGCTGCTGCGCAAGGACTTCAAGCCGATCGTGGCCTTCATTGGCCGCCTGGACCCGCAGAAGGGCATCGAGCAGATCCGCCACTCGCTGTATTGGTGCATCAACAATGGTGCGCAGTTCGTGTTGCTGGGGTCGAGCCCGTCGGCTGAGATCAACAACATGTTCTGGGGCATCAAGCGCCAGATGAACGACAACCAGGACTCGCACCTGGAGATCGGGTTCAATGAGGAGCTGTCGCACCTGATTTATGCGGGGGCGGACATGATCATTGTTCCGAGCATGTTCGAGCCTTGCGGGCTGACGCAGATGATCGGCCTGCGTTACGGGACGGTGCCGGTGGTGAGAGAAGTGGGCGGGCTTGCGGACACGGTGTTCGACCGCGACTACTCGGACCGCCCGGTGGAGGAGCGCAACGGTTACGTGTACAAGCACGCGACGAACCAGGGCATCGAGAGCGCGCTGCACCGCGCGGTGGGCCTGTGGTACGCGTATCCGGACGAGTTCCGCAAGCTGGTGGCGAACGGGATGAAGCAGGACTTGTCCTGGAACAACCCGGGGCAGCACTACGTGAATATCTACAACCTCATCCGCCACAAGTAGGCGGCTGGTGGTTTACCCGGCCTGCAGGCTGGCAGCGTTACCCGCGGACCCGCAAGGGCCTGGCGGGAGCCTGCCGGGCCTGCGGGAGGTCGGGGCTGCCCGCGGGGGGCGATGGCTTACCCTGGGGCGCCAGCACGCACGCAGGGTCGGCGCGAAAGGAAGGTCGCAGGGTCGTGCGGGCTGTTTCCTGAGTTCCGAGAACTTTCGGTTAGGAGCGGTTGAAAAGGGGCGTTCGCCCCGTTGTTTAGGCAAAACAAATCGATTCCAAAAAGACAAACATGAGCACCAGTACGATGTCGCAGATTCCTGAATACGTGGACGGCCTGCCGAACCTGTCGGGCGAGGAGCGCCTGATTGAGGAGACCATGCAGCGGGCGGAGGGACAGCCGGTGTTCTTGCCGGAGAGCCGCGTGGACTTCGGGCGGATCCGGAGCGCCGCGTCAATTGCCCTGCATATGCACCAGCCGTCGATTCCGGCGGGGGGCAGCGACCTGCGGACGGCGTCGGTGATCAACAATTTGCAGTACATGATGGAGCACCAGGGGATCGGGGATAACCACAATGCCCCGGTGTTTGCGTGGTGCTACAAGCGGATGGGCGAGTTCATTCCGCAGCTCGTGGGTGAAGGGAAGGAACCGCGGGTGATGCTGGAATATTCGGGGACGCTGTTCCACGGGCTGCGCCAGATGGGGATGCATGATGTTCTGGACGCGCTGAAGAACATCACGTGCAACCCGTCGTACCGGCGGTGTGTGGAGTGGCTCGGCTGCCCGTGGGGGCACGCTGTGGCGCCTTCGACACCGGTGCAGGATTTCCGCCTGCACGTGCGTGCGTGGCAGCAGCATTTCGCCTCGATTTTCGGTTTGGAGGCGCTTTCGCGGGTGCGCGGGTTTTCGCCGTCTGAGATGGCGCTGCCGAACCATCCGGACACGGCTTACGCTTTCGTCAAGACGCTGCGTGACTGCGGCTACAAGTGGGTGCTGGTGCAGGAGCACACGGTCGAGCAGCCTTCGAACGGGCACGGGCCGGAAAAGAAGCACCTGCCGCACCTGCTTGTCTGCCGGAGCTCTACGGGCGAGGTGGCGTCGATCGTGGCCATCGTGAAGACGCAGGGGAGCGACACGAAGCTGGTGGCGCAGATGCAGCCTTACTACGAGGCGAAGAGCCTTTCGCGCTGGGAGCTGGGCGGGCGCTCGGTGCCGCCGCTGGTCACGCAGATTGCGGACGGCGAGAATGGCGGCGTGATGATGAACGAGTTCCCGGGCAAGTTCATGGAGTGCATGCGGGAGGGTTCGCACTCGGACACGCCGATGATGAACGGCACGGAGTACCTGGAGCACTTGTTCGCCTCGGGTGTGAAGGAGAAGGACCTGCCGGTGATCCAGCCGTCCCAGCAGAAGAAGGTTTGGGACCGGATGAAGCCCGGGGCGGGCCCGGAGAAGCTGGCGAAGGTGATCGAGGCTTTGAAGAAGGAGGACGGGCGCTTCCACATGGATGGGGGCTCGTGGACGAACAACATCTCGTGGGTGCGCGGCTACGACAACGTGCTCGGACCGATGGAGAAGGCGAGTTCGCTGTTTTACGAAAAGGTGCTCAAGGCGGGCGTGCCGGCTACGGATTCCCGTTACCGCAAGGCGTTGTTCTACCTGCTGACGTCGCAGACGAGCTGCTACCGCTACTGGGGGCAGGGGCTGTGGACGGAATATGGCCGTGAGCTGTGCCGGCGTGCGTATGATATTGTCGAGCACGACTTCCGGTAGGTAATATAGGTTTCGCAGGTGCCGGTGCGCGTCCCCGTGACGCGCACCGGGGCCTTTTGCGCCCGTACGGAGATACCCCCCTCTTTTCCTTTGTGTCGGCGGCGCCGACCCGCACGTGCGCAGAACCAACGCAACGAAAACCCCTGAGAAATGGCCGGCTGGCTGAGGCCGGACCCCACCTATGGCAACCATCCATCATGCTCTCGTACTGAACCTGCACCAGCCCGCCGGAAATCTGGAGATGCTTCTGGATAAGCCAAACCCGGAAGGCGAGGATGGCTGGGAGGGGAAGGAGATCCTGTTTTCGATGGACCGGATCCCGCGGGTGCTGTGGCCGTACGAGGGTCTTGCGAAGGTGCACCTGTCGATGTCCGGCACGTTGCTTGAGACGCTTTCGGACCCGCGGTTTCAGGACAAGACGTACGGGGTGGTGAAATGCGGGGACTTGCTTTGGTACCTGCAGAACGAGCGGTTGTTCGAGATTTTGGGAACGGGTTATTACCACCCGGTGCTGCCGCTGATTCCGCAGCACGACTGGGAGGAGCAGTTGCTGCGGTGGCAGGGGATCGGGCGGCACTTGTTCTGGCGCACGAAGTTCCCGGGATTCTGGCCGCCGGAGATGGGCTTCTGCATGGAGATGATTCCGGTGCTGCGGAAGCTCGGGTATGAGTATGTGATGGTGGACAGCGAGAACGTGCGCCCCGTGACGCCGATGCGCTGGGAGGAGATCCGCTACCGGCCGCACTTCGCGTCCTATGGCGGCGAAAGCATCGTGGTGGTGGTCCGCGACCGGCAGCTTTCCGACGCGCAGGAGTCGGGGATGGAGCTGGGATGGTTTATTTCCGAGGTGGAGAGCCGGACACGCTGGTGCGACTTCCCGCCGCTCGTGACGACGTGCACGGATGGCGACAACGGGGGCTGGTTCCGCAATTTCAACGACGGCGCGAATTTCTGGCATGTGTTCTACAAGCCGCTGCTGGAGCGGCTCAAGGAGCCCGCGGAGGTGCGTGTGGAGCCGACGTTCATCAAGGACTACCTCGCGAAATACGGCGCGCATGGCGAAGTGACGGTGGACACGGCGGCGTGGAACACGGGGTGGCACCACGGGCGCGGGTTCATCCAGTGGACGGGCTCGCAGACGCAGAAGGAGGCGCTGGAGCGTGTGCACAGGCTCAGCCGGACGCGCCGTGATTTGGAGATAGAGATTGAGCGTTCGGGCAAGCCGAAGCCGCCGGAGCTCGAGCAGGCCTACTGGCGCATTCTGCGCGCCGAGACGTCCTGCAACTTCTTCTGGGGCGAGAGCTGGGTGGACCGCTGCAACAGTGACCTGGACGAGGCGAAGGGCTGGCTGGAGAAGGCGCGGCAGGCGGTGCTGTAAGGTCGGGTGAAAAAGCGCTGTGGGCTTTGAGCGGTCCTGTGGGGCGGGGTGCGGGCTTCGCACGCCCGTATGCTGAAAGAAAACATGGCGCGGCGTGAAGGGCGGTCTTGAAGTCCGGGCGCGTTGGGATAACTGTCGAGGGCATGTCTTTCGCTGCGGAACTCCGGCGCATCCTGAAGGAAACCCACCCCGGACTTGAGTCGCCCGCCGCCGAGGCGGACGCGCGGATAGAGCGTCTGGCGGAAATAAGCCCAACGTATCGGCAACTGCTGACGCGGCACCCGGAGTATTGGGTGTGGCTGGAGACACCGGCAAACCGGGACGAGACGTTCCGGTACTCCGCATACCCCGCGATTTGGAAGCAGGAGTTCCCGGGGCCGTATGAGTCGCTTGAGGCGCGGCAGCACGCGTTGCAGCGGTTCCGGCGGAAGATGTCGCTGCGGATAGCGTTTCGCGAGGTGAATGAGCTGGTGCCGATCCGGGCGTCGCTGCTGGAGCTGTCGCACCTGGCTGACTTCATCCTGCGCGAGGCTTTTGAGGCGGTGCGCGGGGTGTGGGAGGCGCGCTTGGGCACGCCCTGGGACGAGGATGCGGAGCGGCCCGCGCGGCTGTGCGTGCTTGGCCTGGGCAAGCTTGGGGGCAAGGAGCTGAATTTCTGTTCGGACGTTGACCTGATTTTCTTCTATCAGGGAGAGGGTTATTGCCGGAAGGAAGGGCGGCTCACGCAGACGTCGAATCCCGAATTTTACGCCCGGATGTGCCGCGATTACGGGGCGTTCCTGCAGGGGCGTTCGGAGCACGGTTTCCTGTACAACGTAGACCTGCGGCTGCGACCGGAGGGCGACTCTGGGCCGATCGTGCGCTCGTTCGCAGGGATGACGAATTACTACTGGGCGGCGGGGCAAACTTGGGAGCGGCTGGCGTTCATTCGCGCGCGCGCGGTGGCCGGGGACGCGACACTGGGGGCGGAGCTGCTTGAGGAGCTGAACCCCTTCCGTTACCCGAGAAGCGTGTCTCCGGGCCTGCTGCAGGAGATCGCGGGGGTGAAGGTGCGCACGGAGCGCGAGGTGGTGGGCGAGGAGCACCTGGAGCGCGACATCAAGAGCGGTTACGGGGGAATCCGCGAGATCGAGTTTTTCGTGCAGTCGCTGCAGTTGCTCAACGGCGGAAAGAACCCGTTCCTGCAGACGGCATCCTCCATGGACGCACTCGACCAGTTGGTGCGGTACGGGCTGGTGGTGGACGAAGACCGGGTGTTCCTGCGCGGGGCCTACGAATTTCTGCGCCTCGTGGAAAACCGGCTCCAGATACGGGAGGAGGCGCAGGGGCATGAGCTGCCGGCGCCGGGGCCAGACAGGGAGCGGCTTGCGAGGTCGCTCGGGTTTGAGCCCGGGGCGTTCGAGGAAAAGCTGGCGGGCATCCGCGAGCGCGTTCGCACGTTGTACCGGAGCCTGTTTTCGGAGAGCTCACGGGAAACGGAGATCCAGGAATGGACGCTCTTTCTGGGCAACAAGCCCGCGCCGCAACGGGTGCAGGAGAAAATGGAGCGGTGGTTCGGGCGGAGCGTGGATGTCTCGAACCGCCTGCGGTCGTTCATCCTCGGCGGCAGCCAGCACCTGGTAACACGGGAGCAGGTGAAGCTGTTCCTCGATGTTTCGGGGAGCTTTGACACGACGTTGCCGCTGCTCGCGCGGCCCTTGCGTACGTTGGAACGGGTGGGGCAGTTCGCGGAGCGCTATGGGGCGCGGAAGCAGTTTTTCAAGGCGTGCATCGGGAGCCCGCAGTTCTTCAAGGCGCTGTGCCTGCTGTTTGACCGCAGCACGTTCATCCATGAGCTCCTGTGCCAGCACCCGGGCATCATGGAGGAGCTCCTGCACGAGGCGCCGCGGCGGCAGAAAACGCCCGCTGAGCTTGGCGAGGAGCTTGGCCACTTGCCGCATGGCGAGCGGTTTCCGCGGTACCTGTGGCTGTACGTGAAGGCGGAGCAGGTGCGGCTGGCGATGGCGGACCTGCTCTTTGACCTTGGTGTGGAACAGTTGCAGGCGAACCTGACGACGCTGGCGGACGCAGCCGTGCGCGCGGCACTGCGCGAGGCTGACCCGGAGGGAATGCTCGCAGTGGTGGCGCTGGGCAAATATGGCGGGCGGGAATTGAGCTACGGGTCGGACCTGGACCTTATCGTGCTCGCCCCGGAAGACGATCTGCCGGGCGCGGTGCAGCGGGCGCAAAAGTTCCGGAAGATCCTGGACCACCAGGAGCCGCTGGGGCGGACTTTTGAGGTGGACCTGCGGTTGCGGCCGCATGGCGATGCCGGGCCCATGGTGACGACCTTGTCGGCGCTCGCGGCGTACCATGAGGCGGGGGCTGGCGGCCAGACGTGGGAGCGCCAGATGCTCACGCGCGCAAGACTTGTGGGTGGCAATGTGGAGCTGGAGCAGGGCTTCGAGGCGCTGCTCCACAAGCTGCTTTACCACGGGGCTGCGGGACCGGAGACGCTCAAGGAGATCTGGAAGATGCGGCTGCGCATCCAGCGGGAAAAGACGAAGGGCGTGGTGCCGCAGGAGCGTGCCTTCAAGGCCGGGCCGGGCGGGCTGATTGATGTGGAGTTCCTGGCCCAGATGACGCAGTTGCACTGGGGCGACCGCGTACCCGCGCTGCGCCAGACAACCACGCGGCAGGTGCTGCGGGCGGCCCGGGAAGCGGGTTTGTGGCCGGCAGAGGTCGTGGATGCCGTGCTGGTCAATTACGACTACCTGAGGCGTCTGGAGCTCTTGTTGCGCCGCGACGGGAATACCTCGGTCTCGATCCTTCCGGAAGGCGAACGCGAACACCATGCGGTCGCGCTTTGGCTGGGATTTTCGGATTGGGATTCCTTCTACGCTGACTACACGAGGCGCCTCGCGGACGTCCGTTTCCGGGTGCTGGAGCTGATCGGGCGCGTGGGCGTCGGGGCGTAGCGGCCCCGCACGCGCAGGCAGCGCCAATTCGCCCAGCGTGAACGAAGGCGGCGCGCGGTGCCTGAGGGCTTCCAGTCGGGCGCGGAGCACCCCGCAAAGAGCAGGTCGGGGGACGAGGGCACTTGCGCACGAAGGTCTGGGGCGTTAGAACGGGGATGCCATGAAGTCCAAGACGCGCGCGATCGGGATTTTGACGTCGGGTGGGGATTGTCCGGGTTTGAACGCGGCAATCCGCGGTGTGGCTAAGGCCGCGCTGCACTACGGGATCCAGCCGGTGGGTATTCTGGACGGGTTCCGGGGATTGATTGAGAACCGGACGATGCCGCTGGACGGGAAGGCTGTGAGCGGAATCCTGACGCTCGGTGGGACGCTGCTTGGCACGAGCCGGGACAAGCCGCACAAGATGCCGATGGGCACGAAGGTGCTCGACATGACGGACGTCGCGGTGGCCAACGCGCGCAGGCTGGGGATCGACTGCCTGGTGTGTCTGGGCGGGGACGGCACGCAGAAAAACGCGTGGCATTTGCACGAGGCTGGCGGGCTCAATGTGATCACGCTTCCCAAGACGATCGACAACGACGTCGAGGGGACGGACATTTCCTTTGGTTTCGATACGGCGCTGGGCATCGCGACGGAGGCGATCGACCGGCTGCACACCACCGCGACCAGCCACCACCGCATCATCGTGTGCGAGATCATGGGGCACACGGCGGGCTGGCTGACGCTGGCGGCGGGCATAGCGGGTGGGGCGGACGTCATCCTGATCCCGGAGATACCCTACGACCTGAATGTGGTGGCGGAGCACTTGGCGCGCCGGCGTCAGAGCGGGAGGCGGTTCTCAATTATCGCTGTGGCGGAGGGCGCGATTTCGCGCGAGGAGGCGCTTGCGCGGGAGGCCGCGAAGGCGCACGCGGATGCGAAAGCGGACAAGAAAAAGAAGAAGGCAAAGAAAGAGGGCGCAGTTGTCGCGAACGGGCCGGGGCCTGCATTGGTTCAGGAGCCGATGGCGAGCCGCGTGGCGCGGCAGTTGCAGCAGCTCACGGGTATTGATGCGCGGGTGACGTCGCTGGGGCACGTGCAGCGCGGCGGAAGCCCGTCAGCGGCTGACCGGTTGCTGTGCACGCGGCTTGGCACGATGGCGGTGGAGCTGTTGCGCGAGCGCAAGTATAACGTGATGGTCGCGATCCGGGGGACGGAGTGTGTGCCGGTGCCGCTCGGGGAGGTTGCGGGCAAGAAGAAGCTCGTTCCGCGGGAACACCCGTGGATCCTGGACGCGCGGCTGGTGGAGACGTGCATGGGAGACCGGTTGACGCAGGTTTGAGCCCGGACGGGCGTGGGTAAAGGGAGCGAGCCTTGCGCGGGTGCCGTATCGGAGGCATGCTGTGCGTGTAATGAACCGGCTTTTTGTGGCGATCGGGTTGTCGGAATCCACAATGCGGGCTTTGGGCGGCTTGCGTGAGGAGCTGCGCGGGGTCTCGTGGGTTTCGCCGCTTAATTTCCACCTGACGCTGAAGTTTATCGGCGAGACGGAGCCTGAGCGTGAGGCGCAGATCCGCGCGGTGCTTGGGCAGATCCGGGTGGAGCCGTTTATTCTTGGCGTGTCGGGCCTGGGGGCGTTTCCCGAACGTGGCAACCCGAAGGTGGTCTGGGCCGGGGTGGAGCCTTCGCACCCGCGGCTGTTCCAGCTCCAGCACCGGGTGGTGGACGCGCTCTTCCGGCTGGGCATCGAGCCCGAGCGGCGCGTCTACAGCCCGCATATCACCGTCGCGCGCACACTGGAAGCCTCGCCCCAGACGGTGCGGCAATTTCTGAAGCGGCATGGCTCGTTTGCCTGCGAGGCTTTCCGGGTGGAGCGGTTCGGCTTGTGGCGCACGCTGCCGGCCGCGGGCGGGGGTGTGCATTACGGGGAGGTCGAGGGCTGGCCGCTTGTGGCGGAGGGCGAACAAAGGGCGTAGAGGTGCCAGCACCGTCCGCGCTGAGACGACTTGAAAGAACGGCTCTACAGCCTTTCTCCTTTGAGTTGTCGCGTGCGCCGACGCTGCGGCGAGCGTGGACGCCCCATCTTCGCGTCGGCGCGAAGGGAAAAGCCAGGCAGCTTTGTGCGACAACCTGAAGAGAACTGCTCTGGCGGGACGGCGTCAGAATTTTGCGGGGAAGCGCAGGTGTTTCGGTGCGCGGGCTTGCAAAGGCGGGAGAGGACCGGTGAGATCACGGGGCTGGGCAAGCTCCACTCTCCATGAAGACGTTTTACGCGCTGGTTTTCGGGTTGGCGGTGTTGTTGTGCGGTTGCAGCCGCCAGGACGGGCAGGAAGTTAAGATCGGACTGATTGCCGAACTGACGGGCGACATGCCGGTGGTTGGCGCGTCTTCACGCGATGCGGCGCAGCTGGCGGTGGATGAGGTGAACGCGGAAGGCGGGCTTGAGGTCAAAGGCAAGCGGTATCGTGTAAAGCTGCTGACAGAGGACTACCGGGCGCAGCCGCAGCAGGCTGCCGCGGCCACGCAAAAGCTGATAAGCCAGGGGCAGGTTTTGGCCATCGTGGGGCCGAACGCGAGCCTCGGCGCAGTGCCGGCTTCCGAGATCGCGGAAAGTGCGCGGACGGTGCTGATCTCGCCGTGGTCCACGAACCCGAAAACGACGGTGGACGCCCGCACCGGCCAGCCGAAGCGCTACGTTTTCCGCGCCTGTTTTACGGACCCGTTCCAGGGGAAGGTTCTGGCGGGCTTCGTGAAGAACCGGCTCAAGATTGATCGCGCGGCCGTCCTGTACGACGGCGGGTCGGAGGCGCCTAACGGCCAGGCGTTGCTGTTTTCGGAGGAATTTTTGCGCCGCGGCGGGAAGGTCGTGGCGTCGGAGCGGTATTCGACGGGCGATCGCGATTTCCGCGCGCAGCTGACAAAGATCAAGGCGGCGGACCCGCAGGTGGTGTATTTGCCGGCCTACTACAACGATGTGCCACTCGTGGTGCAGCAGGCGCGCCAGGTGGGGTTGGATGTCCCGTTCCTCGGGAGCGATGCCTGGAGCAATCCGACGCTGATTGAGCTTTCGGGCTATGCAGTGGAGGGCTTTTACCTGACCAACCATTACTCGCCGGAGAGCACCGCGCCCGCCGCGCAGCGGTTCATTTCGGAATACAAGCGGCGGTACGTTACGTACCCGGATGCCGTGGCGGCGCTGACCTACGATGCGTTCCAGGTACTGTTTGCCGGTATCCGGAAGGCCGGGAGCACGAAGGATCGCGAGGCCCTGCGGTCCGCTCTCAATCAGCTTCAGCCGGTGGCGGGGGTTACGGGCAGTATCCAGTATACGGGTACGGGAGACCCGGTGAAAAGCGTGGTCATCCTGCGGATCCAGGGCGGGAATTTCGGCTACGTGACGGAGGCGGAGCCGTAGACGGTGGCGATGGAGACGCTTACCTACTGGCTGCAACAGGCGCTTAATGCGCTGCAGAGCGGAAGCATCTACGCGGTCATCGCGCTGGGTTATTCGCTCGTCTACGGGGTGCTGCGGCTCATCAATTTTGCCCATGGGGACGTGTTCATGGCGGGCGGGTTCATTGTTTGGCTCGCCGCGGTGAAACTGGGTTTGCCGTTTCCCGCAATCGTCGTCGCCGTGGTGGTGGGAACGG
Source organism: uncultured Opitutales bacterium (assembly GCA_964593675.1). Classification (GTDB taxonomy): domain Bacteria; phylum Verrucomicrobiota; class Verrucomicrobiia; order Opitutales; family CAZQIE01; genus CAZQIE01. Next base: position 1,780 of record CAZQIE010000088.1, on the reverse strand, counting down.
CGCTGCTGGGGGCGCTCGTGGAGCGGGTGGCCTACCGGCCGTTGCGGGACGCCCCGCGGGTGTCGGCGGTGATCACCGCTCTGGGCTGCGGGCTTGTGCTGGAGCATGTCGTGGTGGCCTTGAACCCGGAAACGCAAAGTGTGCCCGCCCTTCTGCCTGACCGGACGTTTTCGGTGGCGGGTCTTACGATTTCGACGGTGCATGTGACGGTCATCGCCATGGCCGCTGCGATGATGGTGTCGTTGGACTGGGTGGTGCGGCGCACGCGATTGGGGATCGCCATGCGGGCGGTCTCGCACGACTTGAAGCTGCCCGCGCTGCTGGGTGTGCCGGTGAACCGGGTGGTGGCGGCGACGTTTTCGCTGGGCGCGGGGCTGGCTGGCGTGGCTAGCCTGCTCTACACGGCCGCATACCCGATGGTTGATCCGTATATGGGGGTCATGGTCGGGTGGAAGGCGTTTGTCGCGGCGGTGCTCGGCGGGATCGGCAACCTGCGGGGGGCAATGCTCGGCGGGTTTGTTTTGGGTGCGGTGGAGGTGTTGGTGGCGGCGTTCATGCCGTCGACGTACCGGGATCTCATCGCGTATGCGCTGCTGCTCGTGCTCCTCCTCATACGTCCGTGGGGGCTGCTTGGAAAACCGGCGGTGAGGAAAGTCTAGTTTGTCGTGAAAAAACGGATACAGGCTGGGAAAGAGCGGTTGAAGGCGGCGGGCCGGGCCCGGTGGCCGCTGCCGGCGACGGCTCTGGGCCTACTGTTGGGGAGTGCGGCGCTGCCCGCCCTGGGCTGGCTGGACGGCTATACCCAGATTGTATTCAGCCTGATCTGCATCAACGTCATCTTCACGGTAAGCCTGAACCTCGTTAACGGCTACCTCGGGGAGTTCTCCGTCGGGCACGCGGGTTTTGCCGCCGTGGGCGCTTACCTTTCGGCGTGGTTGACGGCGCGGGTCCTGACGCCGGAGGCGGCGGAATACCTGTTCCCGCTGGTGCTACTGGTTGGCGGGGCGGGCGCGGCGGTCGTCGGCTGGATGGTCGGGGCGCTTTCGTTCCGCACGCGCGGGGACTACCTGGCGATTGTGACGCTGGCGTTCCTGATGATCATAAAGTCTGCGCTGGAGAATATGGACGTTGTCGGGGGCGCTCGGGGGCTGGGCGGGATGCCGATGCTTACGACGCCGTTCTGGGCCTGCGGGGCCGCGCTGATGGCGCTGCTGCTCATACGGAATCTGGTTTTTTCAAGCTACGGGCGGGATATTTTGGCGATCCGGGAGGACGAAACCGCGGCGGCACTGATAGGCGTGGACACGCGGCGGGCAAAGATGCTCGCGTTCACGGTGGCCGCGTTTTTTGCGGGCGTTGCGGGTGGGCTTCAGGCGCACCTGTTGCAGTTCATCGCGCCCAAGATGTTCGATATCGGGGCGACGACGGAGATGCTCGTTATGGTGTATCTTGGCGGGGTGGCCTCGATAACGGGCTCGGTTGCAGGTGGGGTGCTTTACACGGGGCTGATGCAGGTATTGCCGGGAGAGCTCGGAGCGTGGCGCATGGTGGTGATGCCGGCGCTGCTCGTCGTGGTGATGCTCGTCCGCAGGCGTGGCCTGTTCGGGCTGTGGGAGGTTCCGTGGTTGCTGCCGAAGCGGGACCTGCCCGCGCGTGGAAGGCACGCTGGAAGCCAGAAGCCGGATGAGGAGGCGGCGCCGACGGAAAGGCCATGAACGGACGCATCCTAGAGCCTGTTATGCACTTTTTGGTGTACAAAGGTTCGCCACGCTGATTGAAG
>CAZQIE010000087.1:0-13311 GCA_964593675.1 uncultured Opitutales bacterium | reverse complement strand
CAAACAGCTCGGTCACAATCTGTACAGTCTAAAATGTCGATTGGCCCTAGCCCGCAGAACGGGGCTCGATTTCCGGGCTTCCGGGACCTAAACGCTGGCTAATTCACCCGATTAATGGCAGTAATGGCGTCGGGGCGCGGTTCAGGTGGCGTACACTAAGCCGATCAAGGAGGCGCGTACGCGAATCGCCGCGTAGGGGCACGGAGGCGTGTGCGTCGCATGAAACATATGGGCAGCGGTAAGTTTTGGGGGCTGGTAATCTCGGGGGCCTTGCTGGTTCAGCTGGCCGGCTGTGATGAGTCGCGGCCAAAAATCGCGTCATACCGGATTCCGAAGGAGACACCGGCGCCTGCGGCTCAACCTGCACGTGAAAGCACCGGAGGCTCGCAGGAGCCGGCGCAAAAGGGAACCTCAATGCCCACGATGCCGGGCCTAAATGAGAGCACAGCCGGGTTTCCGCAACCGACCTGGAGCGTCCCTGCTGGTTGGGAGCCGCTGGCGCTCTCCGGGCCAAGGCGCGGAGCCTGGCGCGTAAGCGGTCCAGATGGAACGCTGGCGGAGGTGGTGGTCACGGTATTCCCGGGAGACGTTGGCGGGCTGGCGGGCAACGTGAACCGGTGGCGAGGCCAGCTTGGCCTGCCACCTGTCGCGGCGAACGAGGCTGAAGCCTCGGCAACGGCGCTCAGGGTCCCGACCGGAAACGGCTGGCTGGTTTACATTGAAAAACCGGCTGCTGCCGGTGAGACGTCCGTGGCGACGGCGGCGGTCATTCTCCCCCACAAGGACGCGACCTGGTTTGTCAAAATGACCGGGGATATCCGCGCAGTGGGCGTTCAACGTGCGGCTCTGGTTAAATTCGCAGAAAGCATTCAATTTCCGTGAGAGTCTGGCCCTTCCTGTTCCGGTTGTTCAGTTCACTGCGCCTGACCGTGGTGCTGCTGGTGCTATCCATGGCCTTGGTCTTCTTTGGGACGCTTGACCAGGTGCACTGGGGCATCCACGAGACGCAGCGCCGGTATTTTGAAAGCTTTCTGGCGGTCTGGCATTACCCGTCGGAATGGCCAGGCGGAGGAAGCCTCTCGTGGCTGCGGATCCCTCTGCCGGGCGGATTTACGCTGGGAATCCTGCTCGTCCTGAACCTCCTTGCCGCGCACTTCCGGCATTTCGTGCCGAGCTGGCGAAAAGTCGGCATTGTGATCATCCACGGTGGGCTTCTGATGCTCATCGTCTCCGGCTTTGCCACGAGTGCATTCCAGAAGGAATCGCAGATGTGGCTCCAGGAAGGCGGCCGCTCCAATTACACAACGGATTCCAAGGAGAACGAATTGGTTGTGATTGATCGCAGTGGAGCGGGCGAAGATCACGTTGTGAGCGTGCCGGTGGAGCTGCTCCGGACGGGCGCTCGGGTCGCGCTCCCCGATTTGCCCTTCACGGTGCATGTGAAGGCGTTTTATCCCAACGCAGCAATCAGCCCCAAGGGCCCCATGGTGCCTGGCGAGCGTGCCGGTGCGGACCGCGGCGTGGCAGGGAACCGGGACTTTGTGGTCACGCCGCAGCCCATGACGTACCGCGACAACGAGGTGAACACGGCGACTGCGTTGGTTACGCTGGAGACCCAGGCTGGGCCGATCGGAACGTGGCTTGTGTCCAACGTCTTCGAGGGAAATTTCCCAGCGCAGACCTTTGAGCACGCGGGCCGGGAATACGAGATCGCGCTGCGCTTCAGCAGGCACTACCTGCCGTTCTGGCTGCACCTGAAAGACTTCACCCACGACGTATACCCGGGCACGACGGTGCCCCGGAATTTCTCAAGCCTTGTGACCATCGAGCACCCGGGCCGTGAGGACCGGCAGGCGCTCATCTACATGAACCACCCGCTGCGCTACGAGGGCCTGACGTTCTTCCAGGCGTCGTTCGGGAACAATGACACAGCCTCCATGCTCATGGTCGTGAAGAACCCCGGCTGGCTCTTGCCTTACGTGGCGGTGCTCATCGTGGGCGTGGGCCTGACGGTCCAGTTTTCCATCCACCTGGTGGATTACCTTCGCCGGCAGAAGGCGAAAGCCCCGCTCGGAGGCCAGCGATGAAAAAGATTCTCCCCATTTTGATACCGGTCGTGCTGGCGCTGCTGCTGGTGGTCGGGGCACTCCGCCCAGAGCACAAGACCGCGTTCGACCTGGAGCGTTTCTCGCAGATGCCGGTGCAGGCGGGCGGGCGTGTGCAGCCACTGGACACCCTGGCGCGTGTAAACCTGCGCATCCTGAGCGGTCGCGAGTCCTTGCGGCTCCCGGACGGCGGAAGCCTGCCTGCGTATGTTTGGCTGGCGCAGGTCGCGTTTGCGCCGGAGCAGGCGAACAAGCTCCCGGTCTTCCGCATTGAGAGCGACGAAGTGCTGGCCCTGTTTGGCTGGCAGCTAAAGGACCGCAAGACGTTTTCGTTCGATGAGCTGAGGCCCCATTTCAAAGCGATACAGGACGCTTACCGTCAGGCGAACCCGGAGAAGCAACTTCAGACAGCGTTTGAGCGCCAGATCGGCCGGCTCTACCAGGCGCTCACGCAGTATTACCGGCTGCAGGCGAGCTTCAGCACGGGGAACGAGCCCGAGAGCCCGCTTCGGGAATATGCCGCTTGGCTTGCGGTGACGGGTCAGGTCACGGAAATCGTGCGTCAGGGTCGAACGGGCAATCCGGAGAACGAGCCGGCGCTGCGACACATGCAGGCGTTCCTGCAAAGCTATCAGGAGCTTGCCCAGACTGCGAGCGTGGGGATCGTGCCGCCGAGGACGCCGAAAGCGCAGCAGGAGAATCGGTGGTCGAACTTGGGTGATGCCCTTCTGGATGCACCGCGAAGTGGTAACATTGACCCTGTCTTGGCCAGTTATGCCCGGTTGACGGAAGCCTACCGCAAAGGCGACGGCGCCGCCTTCAACGAGACCCTGGCGGCACTTGCCGGGGAACTGGCGCCCGTTGGCGTGGCGGGCCGGTCGATGTGGGAGACGCTGCTGAACCGGCTCCAGCCGTTCTACCAGGCTTCGGTGCTTTACGTACTGGGCCTGCTGGCGGTGTTTGGCGCGTGGGCGTCAAATCGAGATGGCGTCCGCCGCAGCGCGTTCTGGCTGTGTGTCTTCGCTTTTGCACTACACACGGGAGGGTTGCTGATGCGCATGTACCTGCAAGGGCGCCCTCCAGTAACGAATCTTTACTCGTCCGCCGTGTTCTGCGGCTGGGGCGCTGCTTTGCTCGGGCTCGTGCTGGAACGGATGCACCGGAACGGCATTGGTGCCGCCGTGGCCGCGATTGTCGGTTCTGCCACGCTTGTGGTCGCGCACAACCTGAATCTTACGTCGAGTTCCGATACAATGGAGATGATGCAGGCCGTGCTGGACTCGAATTTCTGGCTCTCCACGCACGTCGTGACCATCACCATCGGCTACTCGGCCATGTTTGTGGCCGGAGCGCTGGGCTTCGTTTATATCCTTATGGGAACGCTGACGCCCGCGCTGACAAAGGAGCGTGCGGCGGCAATGGGTCGCATGACGTTTGGGGCCGTCTGTTTCGCCACGCTGTTCAGTTTTGTGGGGACGATGCTGGGTGGGATTTGGGCGGACCAAAGCTGGGGCCGGTTCTGGGGGTGGGACCCCAAAGAAAACGGTGCCCTGCTGATCGTCCTTTGGTGCGCGGTGATCCTTCATGCGCGAGGAGCGAGGCTCGTCCAGCAGCGTGGGCTGATGGTGCTGGCGGTGCTGGGGAACGTTGTCACAGCCTGGGCGTGGTTTGGAACAAACCTGCTCGGCGTCGGCCTGCACTCTTACGGCTTTATGGAACGCGGCGCGCTCGCACTGGGGGGCTTCTGGCTTAGCCAGTTTGCCGTTGTTTTGGTGGGCCTTCTGCCGCTCCGTTTCTGGCGCAGTAATCCTGCAGGTTCCCTTGCCACAGCGAACGCAGAGGGTAAGCTGCGCTGACCGACTGTAACCTAATCCAACCCCATGGCTTATTATATGATGTCCAGGCTTCGTTCGGCTTTGGTTGTCATCGCCCTTGTGGGGCTCGTCGGCTGCGAGAGCCCTGCCGGTGAAAAGGAAACTTCGACCCCACAGCCAAGGGCGCGGGTAGGCGCCGGTGTTGGCGCTGGCGTGGGTTTTGCGACAGGGGGCTTCAGCGCGCCCCAGGTAAGCCCCGTGATCCGGGACGACGAGGCGAACGAGCCATCGAAGACACCGCAGTCTTCGGACACGACACAGACAGCCGCGGGAGAAGCGGAGTCGCCGATGCCATCCTGCTGCGCTCCCGGGAAAGCCAAATAGTCCGCGCGATAAGGCTCCGGTGACAGGCCACCGGGGTAAGATTAAAGCCCCAGAAGTTCGCGGGCGTGAGTGAGGGCTGATTTTGAGGCGCGGTCACCGAGCATCCGAGCCAGTTCGACGACGCGGGCGTCGCTGTGGGCGTGGATGGGCTTGATGGTGACGGCCGTGGCCTCGGCCGTCTGCTCCTTTGCGACGACGAAGTGCTGACGGGCGCAGGCCGCAACCTGCGGCAAGTGTGTCACACAGAAGACCTGATGGCGACCGGCGAGGGCCGCGAGCTCCCGGCCAACCTCCGCCCCGATTTCCCCGCCGACGTTGGCGTCCACTTCGTCGAACACAAGGAGGGGCGTGCGGTCAACCTCGGCCAGAACGGCTTTGAGGGCGAGCATGACGCGAGCGGTTTCGCCACTGGACGCGATCTTGTTGAGCGGAAGCAGGTCTTGCCCCGCGTTTGCCGAGAAAAGGAACTGGCAGGATGAGTCGCCGTGTTCCGCGAGGTCTGGCTGCGGCACCACGCGGATTTCGAGCGCGGCCTTCTTGAAGCCGAGGGAGCCCAACAGGCGCTGCGCCTTCTTCCCCAAATCCTTGGCGGCGGCGGCGCGTTTTGTGGTTAACGCGGAGGCTTCCTTGCGCAGGCGGCCTTCCATTTGTGCGGCCTCGGCGCGCAGTTTCTCGACCATCCCTTCCACGTCTCCCTGACGCTCAATCTTTAGGGCAAGCGCCGCCCGTTTCTGGAGCACAGCTTCGACGTCGCCGCCGTGGCGCCGCTTCAGTTCGAGCCACAGGTTCATCTTCGCCTGCACGGCCTGGGCGTGTTCCTCGTCAAACTCCGCTCCCCGGGCCAACGCGCCAAACTCGGAGGCAAGGTCGCCGGCCTCCACGGCAAGGGCGTCAAGACGGTCGGCAAGGGGCTTGGTTGAGGCATCTATTTCGCAAAGCTCGCGCGCTGCGCGAAGCAGCGGGGGAAAATTAGAGAGCAGGCCTTCATCACTGCCCAGACCGGACTCCAGCCTGACGGCGAATTCCGTAAACTCGCGGGCTCGGCTGAGGCGCTTGAAGTCGCGCTCAAGCTCGGCGATGGACTCAACCGTTGGCGAAACCTCGTCGATCTTCGCAACCTGCCCGCGCAAGAACTCCAGCTCGTCCTCGGACAGCCGGTCCTGCCGCGAGAGCTCGTCCGCCTCGCGCAGTTTCTCGCGCCAGGCGCGATAGCCTGACTGGTAGGCCTCAAGCCCTGCCTGATTGCGTGCGAACAGGTCGAGCATCTCAATCTGGTAGCGCTCGTGGAAAAGTTTCTGAGGCTCGCCTGGGCCGTGGAAGTCCACCCAAAGCTCACCGAGCTGCTGGAGGGCCGCGAGCGTGGCAAGGGCGCCGTTCACCTGAATGCGGGCCGGCTTATCGCGGGGGATCACGCGGCGGAGCACGAGCACGCCTTCCTCGCAAGGCGGCAGACCGAGGTCCACAAGGAGTGCCTCCACGCGGGCGGGCTCGCCGAGGTGAAGGGAGGCCTCGACCTCGCAGGCGTCCGCCCCGCGGCGTACGATGGACTTGTCCGCGCGGTTGCCCGCCAACAGGCTCAGGGCGCCCAGAAGGACGCTCTTGCCCGCGCCGGTTTCGCCGGTCACGGCCGTGAACCCGCCCTCGAAATCAAGGGCGACTTCCTCCATAAGGGCGAGGTTCTTGATGCGCAGGTAATGGAGCATGGCGGGTTGGGGGGACAGATAGCACCGGAAACGGGATTCGGGGAAGCCTTTTCGTGCGGGGAAGCGGGGTCTCCTGCATTGGGCTTGACCGAGGGGGGGCTGGCGCGCACGACTGATCGGATATGCAAGTGTGGTTCAACCTGGCCCGTGAAATAGACCAAGCGCTCCGCAAGGTAGCGGCGACGCTCCCGCAGTTCGGGCCCGATTTCAACCCGGAGGTCCGCCCGGCGGACCCGCGTCATGGCGATTTCCAGGCCAACGGCGTGCTCCCGTTCGCCAAGGCGCGCAAGCAGAACCCACGTGCGCTCGCCACGGCCCTTGTCGAAGAGATGGGTAAGGCGGGCATCGTTCCGGACGGTGTTGCGGTTGAGATCGCAGGCCCCGGCTTCATCAATTTCAAGCTCAGCCCGGGTTACCTTCTAAAGTGGCTGGAACGTTTCCGCGATGAACAGGCGTTCCAGTCGGGAGCCGGCGCGGTCTACAACGGCCGGAAGATCGTGGTGGACTATTCGTCGCCCAACACGGCGAAGCAGATGCACGTCGGCCACATCCGCTCAATGGTCATCGGCGAGGCCATCCAGCGCCTTTTGCGTTTTTGCGGGGCAAATGTCCTCCGCGACAACCACATCGGCGACTGGGGCACCCAGTTCGGCATCCTGATCATGGAGATCAAGCGCCAGGGCTTCCAGGTGTCCCCGGACCGCGACCCGCTTGAGGACTTTGAGCGCATCTACCGCGAAGGCAACGCCCGCACCAAGGCCGACCCGTCGGCGCTCGAGCAGGCGCGCAAGGAGCTGGTGCTGCTCCAGCAAGGCGACCCTGAGAACGTGCGCTACTGGCAGATGATCAACGAAGCGAGCCTGCGCGCGTTCGATGTCATTTACAAGCAGCTCGGTATCGCCTTCGACCACACGCTGGGAGAATCGTTCTACCGAGACAAGGTGGACCGCGTGTATGCGGAGCTCGTCCGGCACGGCCTCGCCGCCGAAAGCCAGGGCGCCCTCGTCGTTTTCCACCCCGAGCACCCGCGCTTCTCGGAACAGCCCTTCATCATCCGCAAAAGTGATGGAGCCTCGAACTACGCCTCCACGGACCTCGCCACCGTCATCTACCGCGTGGAACAGTTCCGGGCCGAGGAACTCGTTTACATCACCGACGGGCGCCAGCAGGACCATTTCCAGCAGCTCTTCCTGACGGTCCAAAAGTGGTTCGACAAGAGTGGCTACCCGACGCCCGCGTTGCGCCACGTCTGGTTCGGCACCATCCTCGGCGAGGACGGCAAGGCCATCAAGACGCGCTCCGGCGACCCGGTGAAGCTGAAGGACCTGCTCGCTGAGGCGGTTGAGCGTGCCTACGCGATTGTGCAGGAAAAGAACCCCGGGCTTTCAGAAGACGAGAAACGCGGGGTGGCCCGGGCGGTTGGGCTCGGCGCGATCCGGTATGCGGACCTCGTCCAAAACCGCACGAGCGATTACGTGTTTTCGTGGGACAAGATCCTGGCGTTCGACGGCAACACGGCGCCGTACCTGCTCTACGCCGTCGCCCGCATCCACTCCATCTTCCGCAAGGCAGGTCTCAAGCCCGGCGACCTGGCCGCTGAAACAGGCGCGACGCCCTACGAGACGGAGACGGAAATCGCGCTGGCCCGCAAGCTTGCCGCCCTGCCCGCGGCGCTGGACCAGACGATCAGCGACCTGCGCCCGCACTTCCTCTGCACCTACTTGTACGAGCTGTCGGGCGAGTTCTCAGCATTTTACAACGCCGACAAGGTGATCACGGAAGACGCGGGCACCCGCGCCCGCCGCCTCATCCTCTGCGCCCGCACGCTGCTGACGCTCGAGACGGGGCTGCACCTGCTGGGGCTGGATACGCTCGAACGCATGTAGCCGGTGCTAAACGTGCGGGCCTGCCGCGCCGATCTCAAACCCGATGGACGTGCCAACTTTGCCCGCAGTCGAGGATTGGGGGCTCACCGAATACAATGCCGCGTTTGAGCGGCAGAAAGCGCTCGTCGAACGCCGCATCCAGAATCTGGCGCCCGACACCCTCGTGTTCACGGTCCACAAACCCGTGTACACCGTAGGCGTAAGGCCGGGGGCGGAACGCCACCTTGTGTGGTCCGATCAGGAACGCCAGGCGCGCGGCATTGCTGTGGAGCACACAAACCGGGGCGGAGACATCACCTACCACGGTCCGGGGCAGATCGTCGGCTACCCGATAATAGACCTGCGCGCGCGGCAGGACCTCCACGGCTACCTGCGGGACCTCGAACAGGTGCTCATCAACGCACTCGGGGCTCTTGGCCTCGCCGCCGGGCGCCGTGAGGGCAAAACGGGCATCTGGTTGCAGGAGCGTAAGATCGCGGCCATCGGGGTGGCCGTCCGCCAATGGGTGACGTATCATGGCTTCGCGCTGAACGTCGACCCGGACCTAGCCGCGTTCGCGGGCATCGTCCCCTGCGGGATCGTCGAGACAGACGGAACCGTGACCTCGGTAAAGCGTGAGCTCGGGGCCGCCCCGCCTCTTCAGGAGGTCCAGGCCCTTCTGGCGAAAGAATTTGGCGAGGTCTTTTACGCAAAAGAAAAGGTTCACGCGTAAAAGAAGCCGCCGCAGGCAACTGCTGCTGCCGTCGGCACCTTAATGCGGCTTAACGGGGTTTCGCCTGAAGCCGATAGGGTAGTTTCAGCGGCAAAGCGGCCAGACTGGCCGTGAGGCTGCCCATTGCGTTTGACGTAAGGGCAGGCTTGAGGGTAGGCTCGGCGGTTTGTGGTGACTGCGGGCCGAGAAGCCGCATTAAAGAACACGAGAGAGATGGACACGTCCCGAAAACCCGCTTGGCTCAGGGCCAAATTGCCAACCAGTCCCCAATACCGGGACGTGCGAAACCTGGTGGAGGACAACACGCTCCACACGGTGTGCCAGAGTGCCCAGTGCCCGAATCTGGGGGAGTGCTGGTCCAGAGGGACGGCGACAGTGATGATTTTGGGCAACGTCTGCACGCGCTCGTGCACGTTCTGCGCGGTGCTGACGGGGCGCCCCACGGAGCTGGACCTCGGGGAACCGGCCCGCGTGGCTGAGGCCATTGCGCGGATGAAGCTGCGGCACGCGGTCATAACGTCCGTTGCCCGCGACGACCTAAAGGATGGCGGCGCAAGCGTGTGGGCCGCGACCATCCGAGCGGTCCGCTACCGCAACCCGCAGTGCGGCATCGAGGTGCTGATTCCAGATTTCCGGGGGAGCCAGGAGTGTCTGGATACCGTGCTGGACGCAAAGCCCGACATCCTGAACCACAATATCGAAACCGTGGAACGGCTCCAGCGGCCCATCCGCAAAACCGCCCGGTATGACCGGACGATGTGGGTGCTCAAGCATGCGAAGAGCCGGGACTTCACCACGAAGTCGGGGCTGATGCTCGGTATCGGTGAGCGCAAGGAGGAGATCGAGCAAGTCATGCGCGACCTGCGGGCGGTGGACACGAACATTTTGACGATCGGCCAGTACCTTCAGCCGTCACCCCAGCATCAACCGATTGACCGCTGGGTGACGCCCGAGGAATTCGAGCACTGGAAGGAATTCGGACTTTCGATCGGGTTTTCCGTGGTGGAATCGGGCCCGCTGGTGCGGTCCAGCTACCATGCGGACGAGCAGTCCGACCGCTTCGGCGTGCGTGCCGCCCTTCACCCGCATAACCACGCACACGGCAAGCACGCTGCGCCAACGGCCGATAAGGCTGAGGTTGCTGCCCAGCCTTAAGGCACGCGGATCCGGCAGAAAGGCAGTGTCCGCAGTTTTCGGGCTACCGCACGGGGACGCGCACTGCACCGGACGAGTTAGCAACACGCCGGAGTTGCCCTGCGAAACCAGCGCCGTCTTATTCTGGGTTCATGAAAAAGCTGTCGGCCACAGGCGACCTGCTTGGCGTAATCGACGTAGGCAGCAACACAGTTAAAGCGCTGCTGGCTCGGCGGGGTCCTCGCGGGGACATCGAGGGCGTGTGGATGAGGACCGAGGAGGCGCGACTTGGGACCGCTTTTGGGAAACCCGGTTGCGCACCTGCTTTTTCTGACGAGGAGATGCGGCTCGGCGCGACCGTGATCGCCGGCCTTGCCGAGACGCTCCGCGCACGCGGTGCCAGCCATGTGGTGGCGGTGGCGACGAGCATCGTGCGCGAAGCGACGAATGCCCCGACCTTCTGTGAGCAGGTGAGAAAGGTCGCTCAAATTGACCTGCGCGTGATTTCCGGGGATGAGGAAGCGCGGCTCGCGTGCCTGGGCATCGCCTCCGACGCGCTCCTTGAGCAGACGCCCCGCTTCGTGCTCGCAGACCTCGGCGGCGGCAGCCTGGAGATTGTGGAGTTTGCGCAGGGCTGCGTGGTGCAGGCCGTTAGCCTGCCACTCGGCGCGGTGCGCCTGATGCGCGAATATCAGCCGTCCCCTGCCCTGCCGCTGGACGACACTACCCGGGCGAAGCTCGGCCAGCGCGCCCTGAGTTCAATCCAGGGCTGCGGGTTCAGCTTCCCGCGCGAGCCCGGGGTTCCACTGGTCGGGACCGGCGGCGCGTTCACGATCCTGCGCGTCCTGAAGGCCACGGCTCTCGGAGTAAGCCTCGAGGAGACGCCCGCGTTCATACCGCTCAACTACCTTTCCGCCTTGCAGGACGAGCTTTGTTCCGTGCCCCTGGACGAGCGGTGCCGGCGCTACCCTGCCCTACCCCAGCAACGCGCGGACATCCTGCCCGCCGGTCTTATCGTGCTCCAGACACTCGCACGGGAGGCCGCAGCGGAAGGCTACCTGCACTCACGACGAAATCTTCGGTTTGGCGTTGCGGCTGAACTCTTGCCGTAGCCAGCGCTGGTGCGCTGTAAAGTCCGCGTGAAGCGGCGCGGTCAGCACCAGGGGTTTGCCGGAAACCGGGTGGGTGAGCTCGAGGCGCTCCGCGTGGAGAAGCACTCGAGCGGGCGCCTGAGCCGCCGCGGGGTCCGGCTTCCAGCCGTACGTGCGGTCGCCCAGGATCGGATGCCCCACGGCGCTCAAGTGAACGCGGATCTGGTGGGTGCGCCCCGTGTGGAGCCAGCAGCGAAGCAGCGAGGCGGCCTTGCCATAACGATCCTCAATGCTCCAGTCCGTGCGCGCGGGCTTACCGCCGCGATCGGTCGCGGTCATCTTCACGCGGATCGTCGGGTGGCGCTCAATGCCAAGGGTGATGCAGCCGGAGTGAAGCTCGGGCACGCCGTCGACGAGCGCGAGGTATTGCTTCGAGAGCAGGCGTTCCGAAAAAGCCTTAACAAGCCCCGTGTAGGCGGCATCCGTTTTAGCGAAAAGGATGAGGCCGGTAGTGTCTTTGTCCAGCCGGTGGACGATGCCCGGACGCAACGCGCCAGCCATGCGGCTGAGCTTGCCGCCACAGTGGTGGAGCACGCCCTGGACAAGGGTGGTTCCCGTCCCGCTGCCGGGATGCACGACAATGCCGGCGGCCTTGTTTATGGCCACCATCTCGTCGTCTTCATACAGGACGTCGAGCGGCATGGCGACAGGGTCCACGCTGGACGGCGGAGGTTCCGGCAGGACGTATTGCAGGACGTCTCCCGCCCGCAGTACGCGGTTTTTCGAGATCTCCTGCCCTTCCACCCACACCTGCCCGGCGTCAAAGGCACGCTGGAGCAGCGAGCGCGAGAGCTTCGGGTGGCGGTGCGCGAGAACCTTGTCGGCACGCACGCCGTCATCGGCTTCCGGCACGCGGAGGCTGGAAATATCGTCCTCGAGTTCCTCGTCCATGCAAAAACCCAGACTTAGGACCGCCCCAACGTGTAGGCTGAGACCGCCCGATCAATTTCGGCCAGGAGCGGGCGCTTGGCGTCGTCCGGCATGAGCGCGATTTCGAAGCCCGTACGCGCGACGTCCGCAAGCTCCTTGCGGCTGAACTTGAGCTCTGACGCGAGGGCGGCGTAGTCGTCGTCGATGGTGTTGCCGAAAGATATGGGGTCGTCCGTGCTGACCGTGCAGCGCACACCGGCCTCGATGAGGCGGCGGATGGGATGACGGGCCATGTCGGAAGCGACGCGGAGCTTGACGTTGCTGATGGGGCAGACGTCGAACACCACGCGCTCGGCGGCGAGGAAACGCAGCGTCTCCGCGCACTCCGCCGCGCGCACACCGTGCTCAACACGCCGGACGCCCAGTTCATTCACGACCTGGCGCACGGAAGAAGGTCCGCCAAACTCGCCGGCGTGCGCCTTTGTAAACTTCCCGCTGCGGCGGGCTTCGGGCCAGAGCTCACGGCTCCAGTCCTCCAGCGGCAGCACTTCCACGCCGTGGAGGTCAATGCCGTCGAGGTGCTTCCATCCCAGGCAGCTTTCGATGATCGGGCGCATCTGCGGGCCACAGCCGTTGCGGTGGATGCCCATGAACACGCGCACTTCCAGCCCTTTTGGGACGGCCGCCTTGATGGCTTCGGCGATCTCGGGGCCAGGCACGCCAAGGAACTCGACGACGCCCGAGGCAAAGCTGATCTCAACGTAACGAACGTTCCGGGCAAGGTGCTGCTGGAACACGATACGCGCCGCCTCGTGGTAGCGTTCCGGCGTGGTGTACCAGGCGAGCGCGTAGCCGAGCAGTTCACGCTCGAAGTGCTCGAACGAATCGAACCGGAAATCCTTGGCCCAGGAGCCGGGTGTCTGCGCGTATTTGGCGCGGTCGAGCTTGAGGAGCAGCTCCCACGGCAACGCGCCTTCAATGTGCAGGTGCGTCTCGGTCTTCGGGAGCTTGCGGATGAATTCGAGGGTTTCCGGATGGGTTGTCCACATGGGGGGAAAAAGCGGCCTAACCTTGGCCGAGAAGGTATTCGGGGTTCAACTTTTGGAGTGCCTTGGGAACAAACAGGCCGTCCTTCCGGATCAGCTTGCCGTCAAAATAGATTTCGCCCCCGCCGTATTCGGGACGCTGGATGCAGACGAGGTCCCAGTGGACCTGCGAGCGGTTGCCGTTGTCAGCCTGTTCGTAAGCCTGGCCGGGCGTAAAGTGGAAGGACCCGGCGATCTTTTCGTCAAACAGGATATCCCGCATGGGTTCGAGGATGTGCGGGTTGAAGCCGAGCGCGAACTCACCCACATAGCGGGCTCCGGCGTCTGAGTCCAAAATGGCGTTGAGCCGCTGCGTATTATTTGCAGTGGCCTCAACCACCCGCCCCTTCTTGAACGTGAGCTTCACGTTGTCAAAAGAGACGCCCTGGTAGACGGACGGCGCATTGTAGGAGATCACGCCCTCCGCCCTGGTAGACGGACGGCGCATTGTAGGAGATCACGCCCTC
>CAZQIE010000086.1:0-13366 GCA_964593675.1 uncultured Opitutales bacterium | reverse complement strand
GTCGCCGAAGCCCAGCGCCGCCGCGCCCCCCTCCAGCAACTCGCAGACCGCGTGGCCGCGTGGTTCGTCCAGGCCGTCCTCGCCATTGCCGCCCTCGCCTTCCTCGTCTGGCTCCTTGTCGGCCCGGAGCCCCGCCTCAACTACGCACTCCTCACCGCCGTTTCCGTCCTCATCATCGCCTGCCCCTGCGCCCTCGGCCTCGCCACCCCCGTGTCGATCGTTGTCGGCGTCGGTCGCGGTGCACGTTCCGGCGTGCTCTTCAAGAATGCCCGCGCCCTCGAAGCCCTCCGCGAAGTCGACACCCTCGCCATCGACAAAACCGGCACCCTCACCGAAGGCCGCCCCCGCGTGACCGAGCTCGCCCCCGCCCCCGGCTGGACCGAAGCCGCTCTCCTCACCCACGCCGCCGCGCTTGAGGCACAGTCCGAACACCCCCTCGCCGCCGCCATCCTCGCCGAAGCCCGCACCCGCCACCTCGACCTCCCCGCGCCCGATGCCTTTGAGGCCCTTCCCGGCGCCGGCATCGTCGGCACCGTCGGCAAAAAGCGCGTCCTTGTCGGAAAGCCCCGGCTCCTCCGCGACCACGGCGTGACGCTCACCGAAACCGACCAGGCCCAGGCACGCGCCCTCTGCGAGCGCTCCCGTACCGTCGTCGCCGTCGCCGTGGACGGCCGTTTCGCCGGCTTCATCGCCATCGCAGACCCCATCAAAGCCACCACCCCGGACGCCGTCCGCGACCTCCGCAACCTCGGCCTGCGGCTCATCATGCTCACCGGCGACAACACCGAAACCGCCGCCGCCGTCGCCCGCGAGCTCGGCATCGACGAGTTCTACGCCGAAATCGAGCCCGCCGCCAAAGCCGAGTGGGTGCGACGCCTCCAGTCAACCGGCCTTAAAGTCGCCATGGCGGGCGACGGCGTGAACGACGCCCCGGCGCTCGCCCACGCCCACATCGGCATCGCCATGAGCACCGGCACCGACGTCGCCATCGAGTCCGCCGGCATCACGCTCCTTCACGGAGACCTCCGCGGCATCGAAAAAGCCGTGCGCCTCAGCCGCGCCACCTACACCAACATCAAGCAAAACCTGTTCTTCGCCTTTGCCTACAACGCCGCAGGCGTCCCCGTCGCCGCCGGCGCCCTTTACCCGCTCATGCACACCCTCCTCAACCCCATGCTCGCCTCCGTCGCCATGAGCCTCTCCTGCCTCTGCCTCATCGGTAACGCCCTCCGCCTCCGCAACGTCCGCATCTAGAGCAACCGCCCATCGCCCCCTGGCGGCGAAAAAACCCCCAGCCCCATGGCCCTCGAAAGCGTAAACCCCGCAACCGGCGAGCGCCTCCAGTCCTTTCCCGAATGGACCGCCCCGGAGCTCGAGGCCACCGTGGACGCCGCCCATCAGGCCTGGCTCACTTGGCGCACCACGCCCTTCGACACCCGCGCCGCGTGCCTGCGCAAAGCCGCAACCCTCCTGCGCGCCCGCAAGGCCGAGTACGCCCGCACCATCGCCAGCGAAATGGGCAAGCCCGTTTCCCAGGGCGAAGGCGAGATCGAGAAATGCGCCTGGGTGTGCGAGCACTTCGCGCAACACGCACCCGCCATGCTCGCGGACGAACCCGTCCCCACCGACGCCCGCGAAAGCTTTGTCACCTACCAGCCCCTCGGCGTCATCCTGACCGTCATGCCGTGGAATTTCCCCTTCTGGCAGGTCTTCCGCGCCGCCGCTCCCGCCCTCATGGCCGGAAACGCCCTCGTCCTGAAGCACGCCAGCAACGTCCCCCAATGCGCCCTCCACCTCGAACGCGTCTTCAGTGAAGCCGGCCTACCCGCCAACCTCTTCCGCACCCTCCTGGCCGGCTCCCCGGCGGTCGGCCCCCTCATCGCCCACCCCCGCGTCCGCGCCGTCACGCTCACCGGCAGCACCGAAGCCGGTCGCGCCGTCGCCGCCCAGGCTGGCGCCGCCCTCAAGAAGACCGTCCTCGAACTCGGCGGCAGCGACCCCTACGTCATCCTGGCCGACGCCGACCTCGCCGCCGCCGCGAAAACCTGCGCCCATGCCCGCATGCTCAACGGCGGCCAAAGCTGCATCGCCGCCAAGCGCTTCATCGTTGTCGACGCCGTCCGCCGCGACTTCGAAGACGCCCTCCGCACTGAGCTCGCCCGCTACGTCCCCGCAGACCCCCTTGACCCCGCCACGAACCTCGGACCCCTCGCACGCCGCGACCTCCGCGACGCCCTCCACGGCCAAGTCGCACGTTCCGTCGCCCAAGGCGCACGCCTCGCCCTCGGCGGCGTAATCCCGCCCACCCCCGGCGCCTGGTATCCCGCAACCCTCCTTACGGACGTCCGCCCCGGTATGCCCGCCGCGGACGAGGAGACCTTTGGCCCCGTCGCCGCCGTCCTCCCGGCCAAAGACGAAACCGAAGCCCTCCGCCTCGCCCATGCCACCCCGTTTGGCCTCGGCGCTGCCCTTTTTACCAATGACCTCCCCCGCGCCCGCTCCCTCGCACGCGACTGCCTCGACGCGGGCTCCTGCTTCATCAACACCTTCGTCCGCAGCGACCCACGCCTCCCCTTCGGCGGCGTCCGCGACTCCGGCTACGGCCGCGAACTTGGCCTCTGGGGCCTCCGCGAATTCGTGAATATTAAAACGGTTTTTACAGCTTGAACAGGCCAGCCCTTACCGCCCCCCTCCGCCACCTGCCTTGAAGTCCGAAAATTGCGGAACACGTGAGGTTTAGGCTCGCCAACCCGCGGTGCGCAGGCTAATTCCTACCCCCACAATCTCACCTGCCGCCGCTCCCATGAGAATCCATTTCTGGGGAACCCGCGGATCTCTCCCTGCCCCCCTTTGCTCAGACGAGGTCCAACGGAAGGTTCGACGAGCTCTAGAAGCCTCGCGTGGCCACGATCTGTCCAGCCCCCAAGCCCTGGACAAATTCATCGACGAGCTCCCTTTCTCCACCCGCAGCACCTACGGTGGGGATACCTCTTGCGTGCAGGTCATTCTTGACCACCCCGAAATTGTCCTCTTTGACGCCGGTTCGGGCCTCCGCGATTTCTCCGGCCACTTTATCGCCCGCAACGGCAAGAAGCCCACGACCTTCCACATCTTCATTTCCCACCTCCACTGGGACCACCTCCAGGGCTTCCCCTTCTTCGGTCCGGCCTATATGCCGGGCAACACCATCATCTTCCACGGCTGCCACCCCAACATCGAAGCCGCGCTCCGGGGCCAAATGTCTGTCCCCTTCTTTCCCTACTCGTTCGACCAGTTGCCGGCGAAAATGGTGTTCGACATCAAGCCCGTCGGCGAACCCTTCGACGTCGCCGGCTGCCGCATCACCACGCTCGAGCAAAACCACCCCGGCAAATCCTACGGCTACCGCGTCGAACGCGACGGCAAGGTCTTTGTCTACTCCACGGACTCCGAGCACAAAGCCTCCGCCTACCAGCAGGATTACCCCTTCGTCGCCTTCTTCAAGGACGCTGACCTCCTCGTCTTTGACGCCATGTACTCCCTTGCCGACGCCACTTTCGCCAAGGCCGACTGGGGGCATTCCAGCAACGTCATGGCTGTCGAGCTCGCCGCCCGCGCCCGCGTGAAGAAGCTCGTCCTGTTCCATCACGACCCCACCAACGACGACGAGCGCCTCGACGAGTTCCTCTACAACACCCGCATGTACGGGGAAATCTACCACCAGGAAACCGGCCGCCATTTCAACGCCCTGCGTTTCCCGGAAGACATCGCCCTTGCCTACGACGGCATGGAGCTCGAGCTGTAGCCCGGCACACCTTCCCCCTGGCGCGCTACGCAACCGCGCCCCCGCAGCGTACCCCGGCCTAACCCGTCGCCCCCCCCTCCTCCAGAGGCCGCCCCTCAATCGCTCCAGACCGACGCACCGGCCGCAAACAATTGGCCCCGAACCCAGCCCACGCGCGACCGTTCCACCGGACAACGGGCCCCGGTTCCAGTCTCCAAAACACAAGGCGCCTTTGCCTTGAGCGGCCACCCAGCCGACGCGAGGACCTAGCCCGGTTCTCCTTCAGGTTGTCGCACAACGCGGCCTGGCTTCTCCCTCCGCGCCGACGCGAGGATGGGGCGTCCATACTGCCGAGAGCCGCATTCCGAGCCGTGCAGCCGAACAAAACGGCCCACGCCGTGCGTGGTCGCCGCAGCGTCGGCGCATGCGACAACTTAAAGTAGAAGTGCTCTAGCCCGCCCCTACCCACAGAAGACCGCTCCGGGACCGTGCAGCCCAAAAATAGCCATCCCGCGACTGTCCCGCACTGCATTTCGCGCCCCAGCCACCAGGGCACACGCTTGGTCAAATGCGGCCAGCGACTCGAATTAGCTCCCACCGGCCACGTTTCACTAGCCCTGTTAATGATATCCAATTCTTATTTAAAAACACATCCACACGCAGCACGGAGCCTCGGTTACAATCTAACAGCCAGCTTTCCGACCTTCGGAAGGTTCCAAATCCTTAAGCCGTGTGCTTCTCAGCCTTCAAAAAATCAGGCGTTATCAGCCTCAAATTATGCCAGTTCACTCCTACCAGCCAAAAACCAATTGAAGGCCACTAGTTGTCATCTCTTCACCGAATATTTATGACATATAAAGGATGTTGCAAATCATCTAAAAAAAGCTCACTGATCCGCTTTTAAGGCTTTAGTTCAGTTATTTCACATACAGCTCAAGCCAACACCGGTATCCTCAAGTTCCTCCCTATGAAGCGCAAATCACCGCGTCATCCCGGCATGACGCAGATCTCAATCAGCCTTCCCCAAGACCTCGTGGAACGCGTTGATGAAGCCGCGAAAGCAGACCGACGCAACCGGTCCAACTTCATCGCAAACTGCCTCGAAATGGTCCTATCGGGCTCCATCCAACAGGGCCTGCAAGTCGCGGAGCCTGCTCAGGCTTTCAAACCCTCCAACCGCAAGTAAGCCTTCCGTAATTTAAGGGATGTTTCCTGTGCATTACCTGATTTATTATTAGCCTTTGTTAGTAAAAAGCAGGTTTTATCATTCGCTAATTCAAAGCGCACTCACACCCCCTTCGCTTCTAAAAAAGCGAACGTATTACGGCCCAGATCCCCTAATCAGCTTCACATTCAATAAACAAGAAGGCCGGGGTTTTCGCCCCGGCCTTCTGTTTTTTCCACCGTCCGTTACGCGTTCAGCCCTCATTGCCCTCGTACAGGAACCAGGTGTTTTGACGCGGTGACTTCGTGAAACGAAACCCCGTCCCACCCGAAGGGCCCGCGGCTGCTTCCACAGCCTTCCGCGCCCTCCCGTGCCTATACTCCTCAAATAGCTTCCAGGCGTGCTCCACCTGGGGCCGCGTCAACGGAGTCGGCAGGAAGGCGTTCATCCCCACGGACAGGCACGCCTCGCGCACATTCGCCCACGAAAGGTGCCCGTAACCGATGACATAGGTGTCGCGGTTGTGCCGAAACTCCGCGCTCGTCCGCAGAAGCTCCGTCACCTGCGCGCCCGTCAGCCCTGACAGCGGCAGCGCGAGAATCACGCAGGCGAACGACTCAGCCTTCAGCATCGCCGCCGCCTGAATGCCATCATTCACGCCCACGAAGCGCACCTGCGGCGCGTTGATCAGCCGAGCCACGGACTCAAGCGATGCCCGTTCCGAGCCCGCCATGAGAACCGTCAGCGTGCCGTCGGCTGCCGCCTCCATTGGCCCCCGCACGATCGGAGCCCCAAAACCGAAGTTCTCCTTAATCATGGCTTCTTCCTTTCCGTCAACGTAACCACCCCCACTAGAGCTGGTCCCGTGCCACCCAATCGGGCAGCTTCCCTCTTATCGGATCTCTTTGCCTTCCAATTAGGCCTGACCACCGTAGGGCCAACCGACACCACGGCGCCGCCTGTTCTGGGGCGCCCCACACGGCTGCGCCGGGACAGCCTTGAAACTACGCCGGCACAGCCGCTGGCCCCGCGTCCACGGTCCTGCGGAATTCGCTCTTTAACAACACCCTACGGCCCTGTTCAGGAAACGCATCGCCCCATTTATGCCCCTACCCCGATACCGGCCCCACGCCCCTCTGCGGGGCCAACGCCACCTCCACACGCGCGACACCTGAGCAAAATCGCACAGGCGCCCTCAGCAGAGGCAACGCGGCTTCCCGGCAAGGCAAACCGCGCCCTCCGGCGCCACCCTCCTTAAAAGTGGGCTCTCTTCGCCGCCAGTGAACCTGACTTACCCTTGCTCCAAACGGGCGAAATGCGCCTCCGCGCGCGCGAGCGCCGCCGCGGCGTCCTTGTCCAGCACGCAGAAGTGGCCCATCTTGCGCCCCGGCCTTGGCTCGCCCTTATCATACAAATGGAGCTTCACCGACGGGTCCGCCAGCAGGCCCGCCCAATCCGGTTCGCGCCCGCCCTTCCACAAGTCGCCCAGGATGTTCACCATCACCACCGGCCGCAGCAACGCCGGGTCCCCCAGCGGCAAGCCGCAGATCGCCCGGATGTGCTGCTCAAACTGCGACGTCAGACACGCGTCAAAACTGTAATGCCCGCTGTTATGCGGGCGCGGCGCAAGCTCATTGACCAGCAACCTGCCCTCCCGCGTCACAAACAACTCCACCGCGAGCAGGCCCACCAGATCCAGCGCCTCGGCAATCCGCCGCGCCAGCGCCTCGCCCTCCCTCTGGAGAGCCTCCGGCACGCGGGCCGGCACAATCGTCTGGTGCAGGATGTGCCGCCGGTGCACGTTCTCCGCCATCGGGAAAACCGCCGTCGCACCGTCCAGCCCCCGCGCGCAGATCACCGAACACTCGCAGGCAAAAGGTATCCACTTTTCCACTACGCCCAGCGGCGCTTTCAGCGACGCCCACGTCGCCGCCCAATCCGCCTCCCCCGTGATCTTCACCTGCCCCTTGCCGTCGTAGCCGAAGTCCGCCGTCTTTAGCACGCACGGCGTCCCCAGCTTTGCCACCGCCGCCCTCAGCGCCTCCGGCGAGTCCACCACCACGAACTCGGCGCACGGGACCCCGTTGTCCCGCAAAAATTCCTTCTCGCGCCGCCGGTTCTGGCAGATCTCCAGCGCACGCCGCCCGGGAAACACCTTCACGCCGGCGTCCTCCACGACCTGCACCGCGGCCCCGGGTATGTTTTCAAACTCCAGCGTCGAACGCGCCACCTTCCCCGCGAAAAGCTTCAGCGCCTCCGCATCCCCGTAGTCCGCGTTCACCTCCTCGTCCGCAACCATGCCCGCCGCACAGCCCTCCGCAGGCTCGAACACGACGAACCGGTACCCCATGCGCCTCCCCGCAAGAATGCTCATGCGGCCAAGCTGCCCACCCCCCAACATCCCGAGCACGCTGCCCGGCAGAATCACGTCCTTCGAAGCCATGGTCTTTTTTAGGGAAGAGAGGTTTCCAGCACCGTACGTGTCTGGCGCTCGCGGTACGCCACCAGGCGTTCCCGCACACCCGCATCCTGAAGCGCCAGAATTGCGGCCGCGGACAACCCCGCGTTCACCGCGCCCGCCCGCCCGATCGCAAGCGTCAGCACCGGCACGCCCGCCGGCATCTGCACGATCGACAACAACGAGTCCATCCCGCTCAGCGCCTTTGACTGCACCGGCACGCCCAGCACCGGCAGGTGCGTCATCGACGCCACCATACCCGGCAGGTGCGCCGCCCCACCAGCCCCCGCGATGATCGCCCGCAGCCCGCGACGCTCCGCGGACTTCGCGTATTCGCACAACAAGTCCGGCGTCCGGTGCGCGCTCACGATCCGCTTCTCAAACGGCACGCCAAGCTCCGTTAAAACGGCAGCCGCATGCTGCATCGTCTCCCAATCGGAGTGGCTACCCATGATCACGCCTACCCGCGGCTCGCCCGCCGCGCCTGTGCTGGAAGTTTTGGGACCTTCGGACATTGCGGGCGGAGGCTAGCCCAACCCGCCCCACCCCTTCAAGCCGAATGCCCCGCCCCTCCCGATACCGGCTTGAAAGGGCGCCTCCCTCGTGGCTCAATCCTCGTGAAATGGCTGATCCCGCACAAAGCCCCTTCGATTCCGTCGAGGAAGCGATCGCTGACATCGCCGCCGGCCGCATCGTCATCGTCACCGACGACGAAAACCGCGAAAACGAAGGCGACCTCGTCATGGCCGCCTCCAAAGTCACCCCCGAAGCGGTCAACATGATGATCCGCCATGGCCGCGGCCTCATCTGCGTCCCCACCACCGACCACCAGCTCAAGCGCCTCGGCATCAGCCCCATGACACCCGACAACCGGGAGTCCCAGCGCACCGCCTTCACCGTGTCCGTCGATGCCGCCGAAGGCATCACCACCGGCATCAGCGCCTACGACCGCGCCGCCACCATCCGCATCCTTGCAGACCCCGACGCCGCCCCAGGCATGCTCGTCCAGCCCGGCCACGTTTTCCCGCTCCGCGCCCGCCCCGGCGGGGTACTCCAGCGCGCAGGCCACACGGAGGCCGCCGTGGACCTCGCCTCCCTCGCAGGCCTCCACCCCAGCGGCGTGATCTGCGAGATCCTGAACGAAGACGGCTCCATGGCCCGCCTCAAAGAGCTCGTCGCCTTCAAGAACCGTTTCGGCCTCAAGCTCATTTCCATCGCCCAGCTCATTGAGTACCGCCACCGGCGGGACAAACTCGTCGAGCGCGTCGCCACCGCCCCCTTCGAGTCCGAGTTCGGCCACTTCCAGCTCCACATCTTCCGGTCCCTGCTGGACTCCCGCACCCATTTCGCCCTCACCACCGGGACCCTCGGCCCCGAACCCACCCTCGTGCGCGTCCATAGCGAGAACCTCCTCGCGGACCTCTTCCGCGCCAGCGGCACCTCCGGCCACCACAGCCTCACCGCCGCCCTCCAGCGCATCGCGGGCGAAGGCCGCGGCGTCGTCCTCTACCTTGAGCAACCCGGCTGCGGCATCAAAGTCGGCAAAGCCGAGTGCGGGCGGCCCGACATCGGCCCCGCGAGCATGGACCTGCGCGACTACGGCATCGGCGCACAGATCCTCGCCGAGCTTGGCCTGCGCAAAATCCGCCTCCTTTCCGGAACCCCGCGCAAAGTTGTCGGCCTCGAAGGCTACGCCCTTGAGATCGTCGAGCAAATCCCCCTCTAGCCCGCTCACCGCCCCCGGGGCGCATCCCACTCCGGCTCCGCCAAACCGACATGAGTCAACTGCCCCCCACGGCCGAGCAACCCGCACAGCCAACCGCGGCCTCCGCGCTCCTCACACCCCACGCGCCCCTCGGCCGCGCCCGCGACCTCCTCCTCGTCTTCCTCGCCGCCGCCCTCCTGTTTTGCGTCATCCACGCCACCGGCGACCGCGTCCGCGCCGCCACCCAAGGACTCGGCGCCCTCGCCGCGCAAGCCGGCGCCCTCGCGGGCTTTTCCCCGGAATCCCACCCAAACCTCTCCCAACAGAACTGGGACGCCCTCTTTCCGAAATTCGAGACTCACGTCCTGAAACCCGCGCGAAAAGTCGCGCTCCTGCTAAGCTCCGGCCTGCTCCTCGGATTCATCATCGGCGCCCTCCGCCGCGAGCCCACGCTCGACGGCCCCACCTTGCGCCGCGCGGCCCTCACCGCGCTCGCCGTGCTCGCCACCATCTCGTTCCTCGTCTTCCCGCACCCCCTTTCCTCCATGGGCTTTGGCTACGGCTTCATGAGCCTCGACCCCTACGGCCCAAACCCCGCCCTCTTCACCCGCCGCCTCCTCATGCCCGCCTGGGCCGACGCCCTCGGGCTCCAAGGCGTCCTCTTCTACCTCCTTTTCTCGTGGGCCCTCACGTGGGCCCTCGTAACCGCCCTCATCGTCTGGCTCCGCCGTGAGCGCATTCACCTCGGCCCGCTCGGCCTCGTCTCCCTCTGCACCGCCAGCTTCGTCTTCTTCTCCCTCCAGATGCCCGGTTACCCGGACCATCTCGTCTTCCTCCTCCTCCTTCTCTCCTTCCTCGCCACCACCTCCGCCCCCGCACGCCTCGCCTGCATTGCCCTGGCCATAGCCGCCCACGAGGCCGCCCTCCTCCCCGCCGCCCTCCTCGCCGTCTTCGTTCTGCGCGGCCCGGAACGCCGCCTCTGGATCGCCCTCACCGTCCTCTACGTCGCCCTCCTCTTCGGCTTCAGCCGCCTCACCGGCGCCTCCCCCGCCGACGCCAACCTCGCCGCCAACGAGCAAGCCCCCTGGGCGTACGTCCTCGACCACCCCGAGCGCTTCGTCGTCGGCCTCGCCGTCGCCTGGAAACTCCTCTGGCTCCTGCCGGCCCTCGCGTTCCTCGGTGCCCTCAGACACCGCTCCTGGCGCGAAGGCCTCGCCGTCTGCGGGCTCACCGCCGGCATCCTCCCTCTCCTCCTTGTCGCCACGGACACCAGCCGCCTCGTCGCCTTCACCCTGCCCGGCATCCTCCTTGCCCTCGTCCTCCTCTTCCGCGACCGCCCCCCTTCCCGCCCGTTCCAGATCCTCTTTGCCCTCAACCTCCTCATCCCCTCTTTCTACTGCGCCGTCAACGGCGAGTGGACCTCCGCCCCCGGCCTCTACAGGCTCCTCCTCCCAACCTGAGACCGCCTTACCAAAAAACCCGGAACATCCCCTTTTTCGTCGCGCCCCCACACCTCCCCCGTTAACATCCGAACGTCCCCAAAAAAAGCCCCGCCTCGCGCCCCGCCGGCGCTCCCCAAGCTCCGCCGATCCCGCTACGCGCCGCCCTGCAAGCGCCGGCCGCCCTGCCTCCCCATGAAGGAATCCGCCTACCTCAGCAAAGACACGGAGAACATGGTCGCAAAGCTCAAGCGAGTCCCCTTTCTCCGGGACCTCGGAGAAGGCTACCTCGCCGGCATCCTCCCCATCTGCCGGCTCCGCCAGTACGACCCCCAGGAGATGATCGTCAACGAAGGCGACAAAGACATGTGGATCTACATCCTCCTTTCCGGGAAAGCCATCGTCCTCAAAGGCAACCAGGAAATCGCCTACTTTGACCAGCAGGGCACCATTTTCGGCGAACAGGCCATGATCAACAACGCTGCCCGCTCCGCCTCCGTCCTCTCCATGACCAACGTCAACTGCCTCAGCATTGACGGCCTCCAGCTCCACGCCATGCGCCCGCCCGAGCGCACCGAGAGCCTCGCCATCATCTACCGCCTTTTCTCCGAAATCCTCTCCCTGCGCCTCAAGACCGCCAACGAAGAACTCATAAAAACCCGCCAGGAACTCGAAGTCCTCCGCAACGTCGTCTTCGGCAACCCCTCCACGCCGGAGCCCCCTCCCGCCTATTACTAAGTCGCCCGCCACCCCGCAGGTTTCCTGAATGCAGGCGCAGCTCCTCTTCCCCGCCGCAGCCACGCTCGGCGAAGGCCCCCTCTGGTGGAACGACACCCTCCACTGGGTAGACATCCTCTCCCACACCTTCCACGCCTGGCGCCCCGGCCACTCGGCTCCGCCAACCCGCGTAACCTTTGATGAGGAAGTCGGCGCCGTCGTCCCCTGCCGCTCCGGAAGCTGGATCGTCGCCCTCGCCTCCCACCTCCGCCGCTACGACGCCGCCTTCACACCCGGCCCCCTCCTCGCCGCACCCGAACGCGGCAGCACCACCCGCTTCAACGACGCCAAAGCCGACGCCGCGGGCCGCCTCTGGGCCGGCACGCTCCACCGCAACTCCAGGCCCGAAGCCGCGTTGTACAGCATCACCCCCGACGGCACCTGCACCCCCGCACTCCGCCCCCTCACCCTCTCCAACGGCCTCGCCTGGGCGCCCGACAACCGCACCTTCTACCACATCGACACCCCCACACGCCGCGTCGACGCCTTCGACTTCGACCTCGCCACCGGCGCCCTCTCGAACCGCCGCACCGTCGTCGATCTCGCCAGCGAAAAAGGCTTCCCCGACGGCATGACCATCGACGCCGACGGCAACCTCTGGATCGCCCTCTGGGACGGCCATGCCGTCCTCTGCGCGGACCCACGCTCCCGCACCCTCCTCCACCGCGTCCACGTCCCCGCGCCCTTCGTCACCTCCTGCACCTTCGGCGGCCCCAACCTCGACCACCTCTTCATCACCACCGCGCGCCTCGACCGCAAGGACCCCAACGACCCTTCAGGCCACCTCTTTGTCGCCACCCCCGGCGTCCGTGGACTCCCCGCGTTCACCTTTTCCGACTAACGCCCCTTACCCAAATCACACCACGCCCCACATTCGCACCCAGAACGCCGCCGTCTTAACAAACCTTTGATTCTGCTTGCCCACCGCCGCCGCATTTCCGAAGATGCACATGCTGACCCCAAAGGCGGTATTTACCCCCAAGGCCCCCCCGCCATCCTTCAGAACCATTTCCTGCAGATGGACGAAGCTACTTTCCCCACGATCGACGTTTTGACGGACCTTCTCGTCCGGGCGTTCGATAAAGTCTTCAACACGATGCTCCAGACGAAGATCAAATTCGTCGGACGCTTGGCGCAACAGACCGGTCAGGGAACCACCACCATCTACGATTTCGGCAGCAGAGACCCCCTCGTAGTCGGTTCCGTCGGCTTTGCAGGCGAAGCAAACGGCATGGTCTACCAATACATGGAAGACACCGTCGCCGTCCGCCTCGCCGCCCTCATGACCGGCATGACCGAAAAAGAGCTCCGCCAACCCGACAACCTCGAGATCGTAAACGACGTCATCGGCGAGCTCACCAACATGACCGTCGGCACCTTTAAAAACGAAATCTGCGACCTCGGCTTTAACTGCAAAGTCACCCTCCCGACCGTCCTGCGCGGCAGCCAGATTTCCGTCGACTCCGTCTCCTCCGCAGATCGCTGGGTCTTCCGCTTCGAAGTAATCGGCTCCCCCCTTATTGCAGACCTCTTCATTCAGAAGACCACCTAAAGCGGGCAAAAGCAGCCCCGCCTGATTCGTTCCATGAGTCCCCACCCCGTACTCATAGCGGACGACTCCAAAGTCATACGGCTCCTCGTCAAGCGAGCCATCGAGCACCTCAACGTTCAGACGTTCGAGGCAGAAAACGGTCACAAGGCCCTCAAACTCGCACGGCTTCACCGCCCCGAGCTTATCCTGCTCGATATCCACATGCTCGGCATGGACGGTGTGCAGGCCCTCAGCCGCCTCCGACGCGATCCAGACCCCGCCGTCCGCTCCATTCCCGTCATCATGATGACCGTGGAAAACGATCCCGACACGGTCATGGAAATTCTT
Organism: uncultured Opitutales bacterium; assembly: GCA_964593675.1. Classification (GTDB taxonomy): domain Bacteria; phylum Verrucomicrobiota; class Verrucomicrobiia; order Opitutales; family CAZQIE01; genus CAZQIE01. Next base: position 180 of record CAZQIE010000086.1, on the reverse strand, counting down.
CGCCTTGGCGTGGAAGCCTACCTCATCAAGCCCTTCGACATCCACCGCCTCGTCGAACGCGTCGAACGCGTCCTTCACCGCTCGGAGCTGCCACCCCAGCCCCCCCAAACAGCGGACGCGCATTAGAGCACTTCTACTTTAAGCTGTCGCACCTCCTTAAATCACTTTTCCGCCCGCGCC
>CAZQIE010000085.1:12161-13591 GCA_964593675.1 uncultured Opitutales bacterium | reverse complement strand
AACAGCTCGGTCACAATCTGTACAGTCTAAAATGTCGATTGGCCCTAGGGCAGCGGCAAGCTGAAAGCCCGTGCAGCCCAACAGAATCGGCCCACGCTGTGCGCCCAGCGCCCGCACCTAGCGCAGCGGCAAATTCAAAGCCCGTGCAGCCGAAAAGAAACGGCCCACGCTGTGCGTGGCTAGCTGATACGCTGGAAAAGGTCCAACGGAAACTCCCGGCGCAACTGCACCCACGTATGCGACAGCCCATGTGGATGCTTCTCTGCCAAGTCCAGGTATACCCGCATATACGACTCGATCCCCGACCGCGTCGGCCCGCCCTCAGCCTCCGCCTCCCCCGCAGTCTTGTCCGCAAACGGCGGTGGCGGCGGCTCGCGCAGCAATTCCGAATCCCCCAGCTCCTGAAGCAGCTCCTCAATGTCCCGCAAAATCCGGTTTGCCGCGCCGCTCCCCAAATTCTGCGCCGACGCAGCAGGCTCCCCAACCTTCCCCTCCAATAAGAACTCCGGCGTCACCCCAAACAGCTTTGCCAGCTTCTCCACCACCTTCCGCGACGACGGCACACGACCATTCTTCCACGTGCCCACCGTAGACACCCCACAGCCCGTCGCTTCCGCGATGTCCCTCAGCCCAAGGTCATGATACGACATCAACAGCCGGAACCGCATCCCGAACTGTTCCCCAGATACACCTTCTTTTTTCGCGCGCGACATGGAAAAATTCTATTGACCCGTGGAAATTTTACACGTATCATTCCATCATGTTAATTACTTCTTGCTGATTCAAAACAAACAAGCCTCCCCACCCTAAGCAACCCTTCATCACATCCCCTCCTTACTGCGACACCGTTCCCACCCAGACAAGCCCGCAACGCACCCGAGCCACACACCGGCAACCCTCGCACCCGGAAATCGCAACCACCTCGCCCTTCGTCAATTGCGATTGAATACAACGTCGGCCCCATCGCCGCACTCGCGGCGCCCCCAAAGCACGGCGCCTCGCAGGAACGTCTCTGCCACACGTTCTCCCGAAGAAGCTTGAGGCTGTTCAACATGGAAAATTACAGATTTCCGGCACACCAAATCTCAAGCAACATTATATAATACACCCACGCCTGACAACGCTTTCTTTGCTGCAATTTTTCCACACACGGCTTCGCGCGAGCCCACCCTCCCCACAATGACCAATCCTGTCCACCGCCTCCTCCAGTTCATCCTCGGCAAACTCGAAGAAGAACCCCTGCGCCGACGCGCCGACCTCGCCGAAGACCTCGCCCACTTCCTCCCCGACCCCACCCTTTCGCGCAAACTCGCCGACCACGCCCGGCAACTCCGCCAACTCGACCGCCAGCTCCGCGTACTCAGCCTTGCCGTCGCCGAAAGCGCCCCCCCACCCCCCTCCCCCACCCCCCCCTCCCCCCCTTCCCCCCC
>CAZQIE010000085.1:0-12145 GCA_964593675.1 uncultured Opitutales bacterium | reverse complement strand
CCCTTCCCCCAGCACCATGCGCCCACCAACCGCACCCGATATCAGCCACTACCGCTTCCTCCTGCCGCCCGACAAGGACTGGTTTTCCGCCAAGGAAGTCGCCACCCTCATCGGCAAAACCGACCAGTACATCCGCGACTGTTACGACAGCCAGCGCATCCCCGGCCATGCCTCAAGCGGCCACCCCCTAAAAGGGCGAGAAACCCGCCGCACCTACTCCTTCCACCGCGACTGCGTCCTGCTCTTCCTCATGGAAACGGCAAACTTCGAGCCTGCCGACTTCATGGAGCGCCTCCTCGAAATCCTCTCAAACCGCACCCCCGAGCAACTCCATAACCTCCGACGCCGCCTCGACACCCTCCACCCGAACCGCCTCTCCCGCGCCCTCGGCGCATAGCAACACGCGCCCCCACGGAAATAGCCCTCCCGTAAGGCAGGTGCCCAGCCCAGGCACGCGGCAAGGGGGCGCACTTGTAAAACAAGCTCACGCCCCCTTGACCCTCACGTGGGAAATCAGCACGCCCGGCGGCGTGACGCCAGCAACGTCGAGACGAGCACCACAACCGCCACGCTCGCAACCAGCGTCCGCCACGGGAACCCACGCGCCGGCGGCGGCGGCCCCCCCCGCCCCTTCTCTCCCTTACGGCCAAACCCGAAAAAGCGCGTCGCAAACCCCAGCCCTGCAATCCAGGGCTGCACGCCCGCAAATGCACGCCGCGCCATCGCCTTCGGCGTCAACGACACCGAAGCCTCGTGAAGGTCGCCATGCAGCATGTGCCGCTGCAAGTCGATCTGCGCCACTAAGATGCGCTTCCGCGCCTCCAGGTCGTCTACTTTACGGTTTTTAGCCACGCGCGATCCTTCTTTAGAGCCTCAATTGTTGCCGGGAACGGCGGCGACAGCCGCGCCACCAGGCCCCGGATGTAGAAATACGAACCAATCCCAGCCAGCACGTACACCGCCCCCATCCCTGCGAGCACCACAATCCGGTTCGTTTCCCAGAACACGAACAACAGCGCCATCGACAGGAACGTCAGCGCCATCACGCCCATAAACACGAGCGCCGCCGTCCAGAAAAACAAATGAAGCGACCTGATGACCAGCTCCTCCAGCTCCAGCACAGCCAGATCCAGGCGCGTCTCGCCGACCTCCAACACCGCCTCAGATAGCTTTTTAAGAGATTCGAACATCTTGAATATCCTCACGTTACGCAACAACTACCCGGACACCTCGAGGCCGCCCTGCCGCCAAGGCCCGGGGCTCATGCCGCGGTAACTCCCCACCGGCGGCACGGCCCCATAGCCCCGAAAACGAACCGGCGTCTCAGCTGCGGCCCCGCGGGATAAGCAGCCCCACCACAAGGCCAACGCCCGCCGCTATCCCCACGGCAGCCAGCGGGTTATCGGCGATCATCTCCTTCGTCCGCTCTACCCCATCCCTCAATTGCTCGCCCCCCAGCTGCGCCTTCTCACGCAGCGCATCCATCGCCGCGCGCAGCTTCGCTTTCGCCGGCCCCACCTCCTCCCCGCGCTCCTCCGCCAGCCGGTCCAAAACCTCCCGCGCCTCGGCCAGCGCATCCCGCAGTTCCTTCAGCACCTGCTCGCCTTCGGCCACTGCTTTTTCGTCTTCGCTTGTCATCGCCATAAAACTTCCAGCGTTAAGGTTTTAGGCAGTTATTCACAATGTTATTAACATACATTGTTAACAACGTCCATAACCACCCGAAGCACCATATTTCAACCCACCGCTCATTTCAAATATGTACCGGGAAAAGCACTACAAAACCACAGATCCCGGATACCCCATTAGGCTTTCCCCCGACACACATTCACCCGACATACCTTGATTATTAAGACTCTAATCGTTGATTTTTCGCCACTTACGTCGATTTAAGCAAGACGTCTCCCACTAAACACAGCCCCTCCTTACACCCAAAAAAATTACGCAAACGTCACTAAAACAATATTAAAGGAACCTACCGCCAGAACCGCTATTAAAATTGGAGTTGCAGATTATATAAAGCCTACGTATTTTCATCGGCGCCAAACGTAAGGTGAAAACCTGAGCCTGAGGCCCCAAAGGATAAACACCAATCCCCAAGACCACATGAGCTCCAAGATTACATGGATCCTCGCCACGTTCCTTATCGGAGCGTTTTGGGCTGACGTGGCGAAAGCCGAGGAAGCCCGCTTCACGCACTACGAACGGTCGATCATCGCCACATGCCTCGTCCTTGAAGCCTCGTCGGACGGTCAAGAAGGCATGACAGCCGTTCTTAACGTCATCTTCAACCGCGCCGACCGCCAGCACGACCGCGTCCTGGAAGTCATCTCCCGCCCCCGTCAGTTCACGGCCCTGAATGCAGCCACGGCGGGACAGCGCAATTACGGCCCCCTCCTCGCCCGCGCGATGAAGGACCCCAACTTTGACGACGCTTACCGCCTCGTCCTGAAAATGGAACGCGGTGAACTCGTCGATAACACCTTCGGAGCCGACCATTACCATTCGGGCCCCCGCCCGGCTTGGGCGCGCTCCATGCGCCGCGTAACCACCGTAGGATCCCAGCAGTTCTACACCAGCAAGCCGACGTACGCACGCTCCCTCGCCATGCTGAGGTAATCAGGACTCAAGTTACTCGCATTCAGAGACTTGTCCTAAAAAACAGACGAGGCTCGGAACCGGGGTTCCGTGCCTCGTCTGTTTATACCCATCGAAGAGATCCTGAATGGCTGGCGCACACCTCGCGCAGTTCAATTTCAATGCGTCCCAGCGCAGCGGCAGATCAGCCCGTGCACCCGAGCAAATCCGCCCCACGCCATGCGTGAGCCGCCGCTGCGGCGCGCAGGAAGGATGGATACCAGCAGATGCGACAGCTCAAACGGGTAGTGCCCAGAGCACTTCTACTTTAAGATGTCGCACCTCCTTGAATCACTTTTCCGCCCGCGCCGACGCGAGAATGGGGCGTTCACGCTCGCCGCAGCGTCGGCGCATGCGACAACTTGAAACGGAACTGCCCTAACGACCAGCCTCCCGGCCAGACGCCGTTCCACCGCCCTGAGGCTGCGATACCGCCGGGCCCGGAGCCGCGGCCGAAGGCCCCGGTTGAGCCCCAGGCGCACCGCCACCCTCGTATTTGGGAGGACGCGACTCACCGGACGGCGGCAACACGACCACCTGAACGGCCCGCTCTGCCTTCAGGTATTCCTTTGCCAGCGCCGACAACTCCTCCGGCTTTATGGCCGCGTAGTCCTGTTGGATTGCACGGCACCAGTCCAGCGTAACCGGGTATTCCTGAGAGCGCAGCAGGACGCGGTTCAGCCAGTAGCCGTTCGTGCGCATCACCTCGCCCAGACTCGCCAGGGCGGGCTTGATCGCGCGCGCAAACTCGTCCGGACCCACCCCTTGGGCGGCCAGCTCCGTGGCGATCCCGACAATGCGTTCGGCGATGCGCTCCGCCAGCTTCGGATCTACCGTCGAGAGGCCAAAAAACACGCCGTAGTCCGTGTACGTCTCGCTCGCCTGCGAGGACGCGTACGGGCTATAGGATTCCCCAAGTTCCTGGCGGATAATGACCCGGAGACGGTCGCTCAGCACGCTCGCCAGTATATTCAGACGCCGCGTGCGCTTCACATCCCAGATGTCATCCGTAGGCCAGTAAGCCACCGCAAAACCCTTGGGAATCTCCGTCTCCACGGGAAAGGCCTTCTTCTGGGCCGCAGGGAAGTTCAGGACCCGCTGGGCCGCGTAAGCCGGCTTCGCTTCAGCCCGCACCGGTAAGGCGCCGAACGTCGACGCAGCCTCGCGCAACACCACCTCCGGGTCGATATCGCCCACGACCGACACCTCCAGATAACCCTGCTTGAGCGGCCGCTCCAGCCATGCGCGCACCAGATCCGCGTCCACGCGGTCAACCGTTTCCCGCGGGGGCATGCCAAAGCGGAAGTCGCCGCCCGCCAGGAAACGCACAACCTGGTCCCGCAGAACGCCTTCCGGCGTATGCAGAAGCTGCAGATAGAGGCGGTCGAACCCGCGCCGCGCCTGGCGGAAGGCCTCCGGGCGGTAGCCCGGTTCCAGGAGGTAGGCGCACATGAGGTTCAACTGTAGCCGGAAGTCCTCCGGGCTCGTTGCCCCCGAAAGGACGAACGCGTCCTCGTCCACATCGAATTCAACATCCACCGTGTGCCCCGCCAGAATCGCCTTCAGTTCGTCATGGCTGTGCTTCTGCAGGCCCCCGCCTATGAAAACCGCCTCCGAAACCGCCGGGAGCCCCGGTTCGCTGGCGCTCGCTTCAAGCTTACCGGCGCCCGCACGCAAAGCCACGCGCACCACCTTGGCTTCAAACGGCGTGCGCTTCACGTTGACGCGCACATTGTTGGCAAAGCGCACCTGCGTGATCGCAAGGTCTTCATGCACCTTGCGTTCCACGATCTTCCCCGGCTCGCCGAATTCCCCATAGCCAAAGGGCGTAACCTTGGCCTCGGCTGGGGCCTCCACGGGGCGTGCCACGCTTTCCGTGTACACCGCGCGAATGCTCTCCTCCGGCTTCGGGAGGGACAGGTTGCCCGACACAAACACGTAGCGGGAATCTTTGCCCCAAAGTTGCCGGAAGGCCGCCAGGCACGTTGCAGGCGTGAGCTTTACGAAGAACTCCCGCGCCAGCGCCAAGTCCTGCGTCGGGTGCGTGAACACGCGGTTTTCCGACAGCGACGACGCCAGCGCGTCCGCCAGACCACGGCTCTTGCGCGTGGGCGCCGTCTTGGCCGCCTGCTCGTAGTCGTTGAGCAGCTTGGCCTTGGCTTCCCCGATCTCAGCCGCGGTAAACCCATATTGGAGGGCACGCCGGAGCTCCCGTTCCGCCACCGGCAGGGCGTCCTTCCACTGTTCCGGGCGACACACAAGGTCCACCGCGCCAGCCTCTACAAAGTCCAGGAAATCATAATGATACGCATTACCCTTCGAAAACGGCGCATTCTCGGCCTCGGCGAGGCGTTCCAGGCGGCGGGACAAGATAAAACTGGCAGCCTCAATCGCCAGTTCACGTTCCCGCCGTCCCCGGGAGTCCGCCCCGAGGTCGAACGGCCGCAGCGTCATAAGCGTGAGCTGGGTCGCAGGAGCCTCAGGCTCGCTGTGCAGCGTCACGGCCAGCTGGGGCGTCGCCACCTTGCCCAGCGGCACGGAAGGCGTCGGCGTCTGCGCAGCCTTCAGGCCCCCGAAATACTTCTCAACGTACGGGACAATCTCCGCAGGCTTCACATCGCCCACAACCACGACTGTCATCCGCGACGGCGCATACCATTTGCGGTAAAACGCCACGAAGCGCTCGACGGGCGCCTTGGCGATCACGGCTTCCTCGCCGATCGGGAACCGCTGGGAAAGCCGGGACTCGGGAAACAGGAACTTCCAGCGGGCCACAAAGGTGCGGTACGGCACACTGTCACGCGCCCGCTTTTCGCTCAGGATCACCCCACGTTCGCGGTCAATCTCCGCCGGCAACAGGAGCATCCCCCCCGCGTAGTCCGCGAGCACTTGGAAGGCCGGATTCAGCAGGTCAGGCTTCGTTTCGGGAACATCCACCTTGTACGTCGTTTCCTCAAAGGACGTGTGCGCGTTGTTATCGGCCCCAAAGGCCATGCCGATGCGCTGGAAAAACTCCACCATTTCGCCCGCCTTGAAGTGCTCCGTCCCGTTGAACGCCATGTGCTCCAGGAAGTGGGCGAGCCCCTGCTGGTCGTCCTCCTCCATCAGCGAACCCGCGGCAACGTGCAGACGCAGGCTCGCCCGGCCTGGCGGTTCGGCATTGGGCAGGATGACATAACGCAGGCCGTTGGGCAGACGGCCAAAAACCGCCGCCGGGTCCGCTTTCAGGTCCCCACGTTCCTGCGGCCATGCCGTCGGCGCCTCAAGCACGCGCTCACCGGAATCCGGCGGTCCAGCCTCAGGTGACGGTGGCTGGGCGGCGGCCGTCGCCCCTTGAGCGAAGGCGGCAACGGGGGCAACAGTCAGGGCGAACGTGGCAAGCGACAACAGGAGAAAGCGGAAAAACCGGTCCATACGTAGCCGCAACGTTACCTTCCGTCCGCACCGAAGCAAGCCAGCCCACCACCTTACCGCACCGTGGGGCGGATTGTGCTGGCGCGGCAGACGGCGGCACGAATACAACTCCAGATAACCCTTACATACATTGTGCGCCTCTGCGCGCGCACACACCCCTTTCACCGTCATGCCAAGGACTTCCGAACGTCTCGACCAGTTCAAGGAATCCGTCATTCGCGAGATGACGCGCCAGGCCAACCGGCACGGCTCAATCAACCTTGCCCAAGGGTTCCCCGACTTCGATCCCCCTGAACTCCTGCTTGAGGCCCTCAGCGAGGCCGTCCGGCAACCCTGCCACCAGTACGCCATCACCTGGGGCGCCCCGCGTTTCCGGGAAGCCCTGGCCCGCAAGGCGCAGCACTGGATGGGCATTCCCGTGGACCCCGACCGCCATGTCGTGGTTACCTGCGGCAGCACGGAGGCGATGATGGTTGCCATGCTCACCGCCTGTAACCCCGGCGACTCGGTCATCGTGTTCTCCCCGTTTTACGAGAATTACGCGGCAGACGCCATTCTCTCCGGCGCAAAGCCCATCTACGTCCCCCTGCGCCCCCCCACGTTCGACTTCGACCCCGCAGAGCTTGAGCGCGCCTTTGCCCAAAAGCCAAAGGCCATCGTCCTGTGCAACCCATCCAACCCGACGGGCAAGGTTTTCTCGCGGGAGGAGTTGGAGTTCATTGCCCGCCTGGCCGAAAAGCACGACACGTTTGTGATCGTCGATGAAGTTTACGAACACATCGTCTTTGAGCCCCACAAGCACACGTATTTCGCGGCCCTGCCCGGCATGTTCCCGCGCACGCTTGTCTGCGGCTCGCTCTCCAAAACCTACTCCATCACCGGCTGGCGCCTCGGCTACGTCATCGCCGACGCCCCCGTGATCGCGGCCGCGCGCAAGGCGCATGATTTCCTCACCGTCGGCGCGCCCGCTCCGCTTCAGGAAGCCGCGGCCACGGCGCTGGAACTGGGCGAAAACTACTACGGCTGGCTGACCCGCCTCTACACGTCGAAGCGCACGCTGTTCCTTGAGCAGCTTGCGCGCACCGGCCTGCGCTACACTGAGCCGCAAGGCGCCTATTACGTGCTCGTGGACATCAGCCCGCTTGGGTTCGAGGACGACCGGCAGGCGGCAGACTGGCTCACCCGTGAGATCGGCGTTACCGGCGTGCCGGGTTCCAGTTTCTTCCGCGAAGACGTCCGGCACCTCATCCGTTTCCACTTCGCAAAGAAGGAGGAAACGCTCCGCGCCGCCGGGGAACGCCTCGCCACCCTGCGCCAGAAACGGCCCTTCTAAAGTACACTGGCCAGAGACCTGCCGCCGCGGCAAGTCACCTTGCCCGGCCTGCCTGTGTACGCACGCCGTACCTTTGGCCAAACGCTCGTCCTGCCCTGAAAACGAAGAAGCGCGCCCAGTCCTGCTGAACGCGCTTCTTGGTGGCCCTTCGTGCAAGGCGGCTCTGTCGGAGCGTTATTTGTCCAGGTAGCTTCCAGCGGCGATGAGCATGAAAGCGGCATTGCCCCAGTTGTAGTTCGCAAACCCACCGGGCCGCACAGTCATCGGGTCCGTGGCAAGGTTCTCGAGGAACGGCTGCGTGCTGTACCAGGCCAGGATGCGCCGGGCCGCTTCTTTGGCCTCGGCTTCGTACCCGTAGCGCACGAGCGTCTGAAGCAGCCAGTAGCAGATGTGCGGCCAAGCCTTGCCGCGCCAGTAGCCCTTCGCATCGTATTCGGGCTCATCGTAGGCCACAGACGGGAACGGCACGGCGCCGAAGAACTGTTTCGGGTCGAGCAGCACGTTCTCGATCAGGTCCTTTGCGACATCCTCAGGAACGTCCATCCCGGCGTACAGCGGCCAGAACATGTAGAAGGTCTTCACGCGGCGGTACGTGCGCGTGAGCTGGTTGTAGTCCCAGAACCGGCGCTCACCCGGCACGTAGCAGACTTCAAACAGGCGGCGCTGGATCGCCTCCGCACGCTGCGCGTAGTGCCGGGCATCGCCTTCCCGACCAAGCCGGCGCGCGAGCTTTTCGAGGTGCTTGGCGTCCTTGAAGACAAAGCAGTTGCCCGCGACCGAAGCCACCGGCGGCAGCCAGCCGCAACCGGAAGTCTTGTCGAGGGAGGCGTAGGGGTCCCACAGGGGGGAGTTGTCCGCCACCTGGCCGGACCAGCGGTATTCCACAAGGCCGTCGCCATCGTAGTCGCTGTGCTTCTCCCAGAACCGGTGATTGGCTACGAGTTTCGGGTAAATGGCCTGCAGGAAGGCTTCATCCTGCGGATAGCGCTTCAGGAACTCCTCCACCGCCCACGAGGCCACGGGGCTTTGCGGGTGGTTTTGCACCATGCGCAGCGGCGTCGCGTAATTCCATTTGCGCTCCGGCGCGGCCCCGTGCTCCTTGTCCTGCCGCGTGAAGGTCGCATGGATGGTGCCCTTCGCGTAGTCGGCGTTGAAGTCCTTGATCGCGACGGACGAGAAAAACGAGTCCCAGAAAAACACGCAGGAAAAGTCGGACGTGTCCGAGGTGCAGAGGCTTGCAATGTGGTCTTCGAACTCGCCGCCGCAACCGCTCAGGCCATCGCGCAACAGGCCGAACCGGGCCTCCGCGGCCTTCTGGTCCAGGAGGGCGCTGCCCGTCTTCGGGAGGGTTTCGGGGTTAAAGGCGCACCAGAAGCGCTTTTCCGCCTCAGCCCGCAGAGCCGCGATGTTTGCCCAGTCCCCACTCTTGCCCGGCCACGAGAGCGCCTTGCTTGGGTTGGCCGCGGCAAAGCGCAGGAGGAAGGCGTAGGAAACAGAGTCCTTCGGCGCGAGTTCACGCGTCTCCGGCGTGACGAATGCATAGGCAACGCCACGTCCGGCTTTGGCCTCAAGCGCAGCAAGGCCCTGTGTGCCCGGGTTAGCCCAGACCGGCGTCTCCCCGATCCACGGCTTCAACGTCGCGTCTGCGCAGTCCAACCGGAAGCCCACCTGCGGCCACAGTCCTTCGGCGGCATTTGCGGCCCGCAGGCCCAGTTCCAGCCCGCCTTCCACGGTCTCGGCGTAGGCGTGGCGCGGTCCCGGCATGGGTCCGTCAAAATACGGCAGCATGTAACGGCCCTTCTCCGCCTGGACCGTCCCCAGGAAAGCCGGGCGCACACGCACCGGCACGTCCGAGGTATTTTCGATCGTAAAGACGGAGACGAGGCTGCGCTCCGTGCGGAAAATGTGCTCCGCCCGCGCGCTCAGGCCGCCGCCGGCGCCGGACTCCGTCGCGGCCCAGGGCTGGCTTTCAAGCTCACGGCGCGAAAAGGGCGCCCAGCCCGTCGCCGCATCTTCAAGCCAGAGCTCCAGCACGGGCTCGGCAATCTCGTAGGTTGAGAGCATTGCCCGCGGATGCAGAAAGCCCAAACCAACGGCCCGATGCGGCAGGAAGCCGACCGAGAATTGCGAAAACGCGTCGCAGAACGGAAACTGCGGACGGTCGTACGGAAACACGTTACGGAGTGAGGGCAAGACACTGGCCATGGACGCAGCATGAGCCATTTCTTTGCCCGCTCAAGCCGTTACAAACGTTACCGGAAACGTAGACGGGTAAACGGTTTAAAACGCCCTGATAACCGGGAACAGCGCTCCCGTGCTGGCAGCCGCGGCAAGAATTCAGGACTCCGCAGTCTCGAGCTTCATTTCCCCGGGCAGGCCACCCGTGATACCCCCTTCGCCGAACTGGTCGAAGACGCGGACCGCGATCAGGTTTTTCCCGGGTTTCACGAGGTGCCCCGGTACGCGGTAAACGCGGGAAAACGCAAGGTAATACGGGGTCTGGATGTCCGTATGGCCGATGCGCTCTCCGTTGAAAAAGGTGTCGTCAAAGTCGTCCACCACGCCCAGATGCAGCCACAGGTCCTTGCCCGCGACGGCCTCCGGGATATCCACGGTCTTGCGGAAGAGCGCCTCACCGTCCGCAGAGGCCCAGGGTTCGCCGTAGGCTTCCCACGGGCACGGGACAGGCACCTCTTGCCATGTGCGGTCGTCGCACGTCGGCATGCACTGGTCCAGGGCCGCCGGGGAGATGCCGCCATCCCGGTGCGGGAGCAGCGGTTCCGTCTCCGGCAGGATGGTGACGAGGCGGGCGCGCCACTTCCCCGAAAGCTCCACCGACCACGAGGCCGGCGCAGGCGGCGGGCCTTGACGCGTGCGGCGTTCAAAAAACTCGTAGAGGTACGGGCGATGGGGGCGCTCGTCGTGCCGTGCATCCTCGACCAGATGGGTCTCAAAATCGCAGCCCAGCCGGGCAAAATACTCGGAAGTGGACCGGAACACGTCCGGCGGGAACGTGGTGTCCTTCGTCCCGCAGCAGTAACAGACCGCTGTCTTCTTTGCGGACGCCGCAAACTGCGCCTCATCCCAGAGCGCCTCCTGCAAATACCGTTGCGGCAACCCCGTCGCGATCAGCCCCAGCACGGGGAAAAGGCCGGGCTCCCTCGCCACCACGACCAGCGCAATGAACCCGCCGCGGGAAAACCCGAACAGCGCCGTCCGAGCCGGATCGATGCTGTAGGCCTTCTGAACCTCCCGCGTCATCGCCGCGATGGCCTCGGGGTCCTGTTCGTCGTCCCACGTTGCGCGCGTGCGGGAACGCCCTAACGGGAGCGAACCTTGTGCAGCGAGCACAAACACGCCGCGGCGGCGCGCCTCATGGTACCACGGGGCCATGCTGTCCTCCGCGGAGCCCTGATTCCCGTGTAAAGCCACCCAAAGCGGGTAACGTTTCGCCGGGTCATACCCTTCGGGGACCAGGAGCAGATACCGGTTATTGGGCCAGACCGAAAGCCGCCGCTCTAGGGGGCTTGGAAACATGCGCGTGGGATAGAGGGTGAGAGCTTCGCGGGCGACGCGAAGCCCGCCATAGGCGTTGGTTCAAACTCTCCTTAAAGAGTTATCGGCTGACAAGCCGTTTTGACATCCTCTTTGCGGAACCGTGTAAATTCCGCCCGCGCCCACGCCACGCTTGCGGAAGGAGCGAAGACGGGCATACGCTTTCGGCGCGGCTGTCGCCCCCCCCCCATGCACCCAAGCTCCCGCAGCCTTTCAGCGTGGTATTTACACCTCGCACAGAGTCTGGAGTCCGGCATACCCCTGCGCGAGGCCCTCTTTATGCGGGGGTCCTTTCCGCCCTCGCAGGCGCTTGGTAACGCCTTGGCCGCTGGGGCGTCCCTCGACGAGGCCCTGACGCAGGCCGCCCGCTGGATTCCGGAAGCCGACCGCTACTTCATCTCGGCCGGAGCCGAAAGCGGAAGACTGCCGGCGGTATTCCGGCGCCTCGCGGAGCGCCACCAGCAATTGGCCCGGGTGCGCAACACCCTCCTCGTCGCCGCGCTTTACCCGTTGTTCGTGCTCCATATGGTCGCGCTCGTGCTGCCGGCTCTCGCCGTCATCGAGCCCCCTGGCGAAAACAGCACGTTCCACTTCGATTTTGCCCGCTACTTTTCCCTCGTTTTTGCCATCCTCGTCCCCGCCTGGACGCTCGGAGGCGGCTTCACACTCCTGGCGATCAACGGGCACCCGGTTGCCCGCCGGGTGTTGGGCGTGCTTCCCGGAGCTTCCGGGTTCCTGAAAAACCGTGCGCTGTCGGACCTTGCTGCCGCGCTGGCGGGCTTCTTGGAGTCCGGGGTCATCGTTTCCCGCGCCTGGGGAGCCGCGGGACTCGTCTCCGGTGACACCGCCTTGAAACAGGCGGCCCTTGCCATCGCCACGGGCGCGGAGTCCGGCGAAGCGCCCTCACGCCTGTTGCGACAATTCCCCCAGTTGCCCGCCACGTTTGCGGACTTCTACACCACCGGGGAACGCACAGGCCGGCTCGAGGAAGCGCTCTGGCAGCTCTCCAGCCAGTATGCCGACGCCGCAAAGCGGAGCCTCACCTTCGCTGTGGCGCTCTACCCCACCCTCCTGTTCCTCATCGCGGCAGCCCTCGCCGTGTGGCAGGTGCTGCGTTTCTGGCTCACCTATTTCGAGAATATCTCGAAGATAAGCTAGGGCCAATCGACATATGGGTTACAGCCACAGGAGGGCGGAGGCGAGGTA
>CAZQIE010000084.1:5484-13779 GCA_964593675.1 uncultured Opitutales bacterium | reverse complement strand
CTTCAAACAGCTCGGTCACAATCTGTACAGTCTAAAATGTCGATTGGCCCTAGTGTAGCGGTCCTTAAAACGCCTGTTTTCCTAATTTGGGATACGGGCTTCGGGGTTGCGCATGTGGAGCGGGCGGGGTGATCTGCCGGCTTTGTGCGCGCGGCCGCGGACAGGTTTACTCACCCCGTTCATGGTAGATATTTTTATGGCCGCATCTTCCCCCGTGCAGCTTTTTGCGACCGATTACGCGCCAGCAGACCGGTTTTATCCGGAGGAGGTGTTGCGGCAGTACCACCTGATTTGCTCCAACGCGTTGTTGTGTGAAGCGCTGGATGGGTTGCCGACGTTTGTGGTGGTGCTGAACCGGTGCCGGCAGATTGTTTACGGGAACCGGCGGTTGTTGCAGGCGCTGGGGATAGATCGGGCGGAGAAGGTGCTGGGGATCCGGCCTGGGGAGCTTTTTGGGTGCGTGCATTCGCACAAGATGCCGGGGGGGTGCGGGACGTCGGAGGCGTGTCGGTATTGCGGCGCGCTGGAGGCTGTGCTTCGGGCGCAGCGGACGAAGGCGGACGCGACGGAGGAGGGGCGCATCCAGGTGGACGACAGCACGGAGGGTTTCGATATCCGGGTGCATGGGCACCCGATTGATGTGCAGAACAGCGCGTACGTGCTTTGCACGATTGAGGATATCCGGCACGAGAAGCGGCGGCACGCGCTGGAGCGGATCTTTTTCCACGATGTGCTGAATACGATTGGGGGTCTGCGGAGCATGGCGGACTTGATACAGTCCACGCCGGATGAGGAGCTGCGGCCGCTGGTGGATGTGGTGATCGAGATTTCGGAGCGGTTGTGGGATGAGGTGCAGGCGCAGAAGGACTTGGCGTACGCGGAGTCGGGGCACTTGCAGCCGGACATGGTACCGATGGATGTGGTGGAGCTGGCGCGGGCGGTGGCGCTTTCCTACCAGGCGCACCCGGCGGCGGAGGGCAAAACGATTTCGCAGGCGGGGCTGCCGGAGGGGTCGTGCGTGGTGACGACAGACCGCACGTTGCTGGCGCGGGTGCTGACGAACATGCTGAAGAATGCGTTGGAGGCGTCGAAGCCGGGAGATGTGGTGACGGTGGGCTGCGATATGAGCAGCGGGTGCACGCTGTTTGTGAACAACCCGGGGGTGATTCCGCGCGATGTGCAGCTCCAGCTTTTCCAGCGGTCGTTTTCGACAAAGGGGAGTGGGCGCGGGCTGGGGTGTTACTCGGTGCGGTTGCTTACGGAGCGCTACCTTGGGGGCCAGGTGTCGTTTACGACGGAGGAGTCGGGTGGGACGACGTTCCGGGTTACGCTCCCCGTAGGCTAGCCACGCGGGGCGTGGGCCGATTGCGTTGGGCTGCACGGGGGAAGCTGTCGCTACGCGGGGGTGCGGCTGGTTCGCGCACGGCGTGGGCCGACGCTGCGGCGAGCGTGGACGCCCCATCCTCGCGTCGGCGCGGAGTAATGGAATGAGGTGAACGGAGCGACAACTTGAAGTAGAACCGCTCTAGCCACGCACGGCGTGGGCCGATTGCGTTGTGGTGAGCGGCGCGAGGGCCGCTACGCGGGGGTGCGTGCGTTGGGCGCACGGCGTGGGCCGACGGGGTGGGCGGGGAAGGGTGCTGGTGCGGGGGAAAAAAGAAGCGCCCGGCTGGCTTTTTGGGCCAAGCGGGCGCTTCCCGGGAGGATTTGGTTTTGCTGCGGGCCGGAGTCGCACGTCGGGCCCGCGGGGGTTGGTTAGGGTTTACTTGAGGAGTGTTACGTAGACGCCGCAGAAGATGGCCGAGGTGATGACACCGCAGATGCACGCGCCGAGGGCCTGGGGGAGGATGAGGGTGCGTGGGTTTTCCGCGCTGACGACTTTCTGGGCGACTTTGGCGGTGGTGGGGACGCAGGAGACGCCGGCGATGCCGACGATTGGGTTGTAGCGTCCGCCGGTGGCGTAATACATGACATAGCCGCCGATGATGCCGCCGATGCCGGAGAGCAGGAGCGCGAGGATGCCGAGGATCAGGAGGGTGAGGATCTGCGGGTCCATGATGGTTTTGGCTTCACAGAGGACGCCAAGGAGGAGGCCGAGGAAGAACGTGGAGCCGTAGAGCAGCGGGCCGCTGAGGAAGTCCTGGAAGACTTTGATGCCGCTTTCGCGGACGGTGACGCCGAGGAAGAGGGAGAGGAACAGGGGTGCCGCGACGGGGAAGAGGAGGCAGAGGAGGATGCAGGAGACGACCGCGAAGGCGAGTTTGGCGTCCGAGGAGATATCGGGGAGCTTTTCGGCTTTGCAGGGTATTCCGCGGAGCTGCTTCGGAACGAGCAGCTTGATGAGGTAGGGGTAGCCGCCGTAGGTGAGGCCGAGGTAGAGGTAGGCGACGACGGTGATGGGAACGAAGAGTTTGGGTGCGAGCGCGAGGGAGGTGTAGAGGACCATGGGGCCGTCCGCGCCGCCGACCATGGCGATGGCCGCGGCTTCCTGGACAGTCAGGCCCATGGCGACGGCGATGGGGAGGGTGGCGACGGTGCCGAGTTCGGCGAAGAGCGCGATGAGCATGCTTTCAAAGGGGCGCTGCATGACGTAGCCGACGTCGAGGAGGACGCCGATGCCCATAAAGACGAAGCAGGCGATGAGGCCGTTGCTGAAGGCGAAGGTGTAGATGGGTTGGAGGAAGTCGACCTGCAGGATGTTGATGAGTTGCGAGGGTTCGGTGATGAGGGGGTCAACGAAGAGGGTGGCGAGTTTTTCGTTGAGGAGGAGGACGCCGGCGTTGACGGCGATCATGCCGAAGCCCATGGGGATCATGAGCAGGGGCTCAAGGATGCCTTTTTTGCCGAGGTAAATGAGGGCGACGCCGAGCAGCATGAGGCCGATACGGGCGATGGCGACCTTGGGGTCGTCCATGAACAGGGTTTCAACGCCTTGGAAGAGGTGGAAGAATTTCTGTAGCAGATTATCAGTCATCTTAGGTGTCCGGCGCGGCGAGCCCACCTGCCGCCGGGTCTCCATTTCGGGTTTTTAGTTTGTCGAGGGCCTTCCTACTTGGTCTTTCCGTTGTTGTGCAGCTTATGGAGACCGTGTGAGACGGCCTTAATGACAACAGCGACGAGGAACGAAATCGCTAAGGTGAGTCCGTAGGCTTGGACGGCTGTGAGGACAGCTTCTTTCATTGGAGAGGGTGGTTGGGAAGGATACTAAGTGGAGAGCTAACGTAAGGTGCCGGAATTTTTTGCATTAGGAGAACTCATACGAAAATTCTTCGACATTCAAATTTTTTATAGGGCGGTGTCAGGCTGTCAATCTATAAGCTCATCTATTTGTGCGTGAGAGCGCTTTCAGGGAGGGCGGCCGAGGAGGGATGGGGGGTGTTGGGCAAAAAAAGCACCGCAGGCCGGGGCCCGCGGTGCTTTGGAAGGGTGTCGCTTAAGGGAGCCTTAGAGTCGTTTCATTTCAGGCTGTCGCTGCGCCGGACGCGGTATAGACGCCCGATTCTCGCGTCGGCGCGGAGGATGGGGAGAGGTCCAACGGGTGCGACAACTTGAACGGAGGGTGCCTTAGGCGCGGGATTGTTCTCCCATCATTTTGTCCCAGGCCATGAGGTCGGCCATGGCGCCGCCGCCTTTACCGGTGGCTTTGCCGCTCTTGGGGGAGATTTCGATGTAGAGGACGTCGTTGGGCTGGAGGGTGAAGTCGAGGGCGAGCTTGCCGTCGCGTTCGATGAGGTCGATGGTGCGCCACTCGGGTTCGGCGTGGGCGCGGAGGACGTGTTCCTGCGCGGGGGTGAGGTTCTGGGGCGTGCCCATTTGCACCCAGGTTTCCCAGGGGCTGCCTTTGCTGGCGGCGATGCGAGCGGAGATGGCGGTGGTTTTTGTGCCGGCGGGGATGGGGAGGACGAGGGTGTCCTTCCACGCGGGTTGTTTGCCTTTGAGTTCGAGGGGCTCGTGGTTCCAGAGGATGGCGCGGAGGGTGTCGAGCTCGCGGGTGCCGCAGACGCCGCAGTAATCGGGGGCGGTGCCGGTGGTGTCGAGGACGTCACCGCGCATTTGGCGCAGGAGCTTGAAGGCGTTGTAGGCGGCCTTGGGGATGCCGGTGTTGGTCATCAGGCCGTAGGTGCAGGTGAAGGGTGCGTTCGGGATGGGCCCTTCTTCGAAGATGTCGCTGACGGTCCAGTAGCAGAGGGTGTCGGCGGCGTCGTCGAGGGCGAGGGCGTTGCGGACGATGAAGCTGGCAGCGAAGAGGTTGTCGACGCAGACGTTATCGACCCAGGTGACTCCTGCCGTGGAGGTGGTGGACATGGTGTTCCACTCGGTCCAGTGGATCTCAAGGTGGGGCATGGGGGACCGGGCGACCTCGTCTTTGACGCCGCGGACGGTGTTTTGGAAGAAGGCGCCGACCTTGTGCGGGCTGCCTTTGCGGTCCTGGAATTCGACGTATTCGTCTTGTGGATACAGGTGGGTGGAGACGAAGTCGATGGGAACGTTGCCTTTGGCGCAGTACTGGATGATGTCGGTGATCCAGTTGGCTTTGGAGGAGGCGGGGCCGCCGACGCGGAGCTTGGGGTCGACCTTCTTGAGGGCGCGGGCTGCGGCTTCGTAAAGCTTGAAGTATTCTTCCTTGGTGCCGCTCCAGAAGCCGGAGAGGTTGGGTTCGTTCCAGACTTCGAAGTACCACTGGCGGACTTCCTCAAGGCCGTAGCGGGCGATGCAGTGGCGGGCAAAGGCTTCGACGAGGTCGGCCCAGTCTTCGTAGCGCTTGGGGGGCGTGACGTTCATCTCGTAGTAGAACATCTTCTGCGTGCCGGAGGCGAAGAGCTCGGGCATGGCATTGAGTTCAACGAAGGGACGGATGCCCATTTCGAGGAGGGCGTCGTAGATCTTGTCGACGTGGTGCCACTGGTAGGAAATTTTGCCGTCGGCGTCTTTTTTGACGACGCCCATGTCGTCGTGGAAGAGGGCGTGGAAGCGGCAGTAGCGGTAGCCCATGTCCTTCTGCGCGGCGCGGAGGTGCTCCAGGAGGTCTTCGCGCACGAGGTCATAGGCGCGGCCCACGGAGATGGCGTTGCGCCAGGGCATGCGGAGCGGGTTGTTGCGGGTCGAGTCGTTGAGGTGGATCATACGGAAAAAATGGGTTGCTGGGCAGGGGGGCTGCCGCCTGGGGGAGGCCGTTTTTGTGTGTTATAGGATTTTTGGCGTCCGGCGCGCTTCCTAAGGTTTTGTAACGTTGAGAGGGAGGCGGCTCCGGTGCGCTTTGCTCCGGTGCGGGGAGAGCTTTGCAGAGGGGCGGCGGGGTCTCAATGCGTTGGTTTGTACACCGTTCCGTTACCGGTTAACCCCGCACGGCGGGGGCCGGTTCTGTTGGGGTGCGCGGTGAAAGCTGTCGCTACGCTGAGGTGCGGCGGGTTCGCGCACGGCGGGGGCCGGTTCTGTTGGGGTGCGCGGGCTTGTCTGCCGCTGCGCTGAGAGGTTGGTGTGGGGCGCACGGCGGGGGCCGGTTCTGTTGGGGTGCACGGGCTTGTGTTTGCGGGAGATTTCGCCGGCTGCGCTGGGTTTGGAGGGGGGGGGCAAAGGTTGGCGACGGTGCGGGGGTGCGGGGGCGTTATGTAACAGTCAACCAGGATTGGGGGGTGTGATGTTCCAAAAAAGTTTGCGACGGGTGCGGGGGGCGTTATTGGTTTACGGCGCTTGGACCCGCGACCCTCGCTTTGCCGGGAAACTGGTTTTGGGCGAGGTCCCCGCGCGCGAGCCTACAAGAAGCCCTGCCAGGCGGGGCACCCCCTAAGGCAGTCGCTGCTGGCTGCCGTTTTACTCACTCGCCTATATGTCAAAGCCCTCCGATATTGGACTCATTGGCCTCGCGGTCATGGGTCAGAACCTCGCCCTGAACATTGCCGACCACGGCTTCCAGGTGTCGGTGTATAACCGCACGGCCTCGAAGACGGACGAATTTGTGGCCCAGAACCCGGGGACGCCGGGTGGTCTCGTTGGCTTCCACAAGCTGGCTGACTTTGTGAAGAGCATCGCGGCGCCGCGCAAGGTGATCATCATGGTGAAGGCGGGTGCGCCTACGGAAGCGGTGATTGATGAGCTGATTCCGCTGATGGACAAGGGCGACATCATCATTGACGGCGGCAACTCGAACTGGAACGACACGATCGCGCGTGAGAAGAAGCTGACGGCGAAGGGTCTGCGTTTTGTGGGCTCGGGTGTGTCGGGTGGTGAGGAGGGGGCGCGGTTTGGTCCGTCCCTGATGCCGGGTGGTGAGATTGGCGCGTGGAAGGAGCTGGAGCCGATCTGGAAGGCGATTGCGGCGAAGGTGGACGCGGCGACGGGCCGTGAGCTTTGGGGCGCGAAGCCGGGCAAGCCGGTGCAGGGCGGTGTGCCGTGCGCGGCGTATATTGGGCCGAATGGTGCGGGGCACTATGTGAAGATGGTGCACAATGGCATCGAGTACGGCGACATGCAGATGATCTGCGAGGCGTATGACTTGATGCGCAACCTGCTGGGGATGTCCGCGCCTGAGATGGGTGAGACTTTTGCCGAGTGGAACAGGGGCAATTTGGGCTCGTTCCTGATCGAGATCACGGCGCAGGTGCTGAAGCAGGTGGACCCGGTGACGAAGGGTCCGTTTGTGGACATCGTACTGGACACGGCGGGCCAGAAGGGGACGGGCAAATGGACGTCCGTGAGCGC
Organism: uncultured Opitutales bacterium; assembly: GCA_964593675.1. Lineage (GTDB taxonomy): Bacteria > Verrucomicrobiota > Verrucomicrobiia > Opitutales > CAZQIE01 > CAZQIE01. The sequence goes on along the minus strand of CAZQIE010000084.1, from coordinate 7,080 downwards.
GCTGGACATGGGTGTGCCGGCTCCGACGATTGCGGAGGCGGTGTTTGCGCGGTGCCTGTCGGCGATCAAGGAGGAGCGCGTGGCGGCTTCGAAGATCCTGAAGGGTCCGGCGTCGAAGTTTTCGGGGGACAAGGCGCAGTTGATCGGGGCGATCCGCGATGCGCTTTACTGCTCGAAGATCTGCTCGTATGCGCAGGGCTTCCAGTTGATGCGGGAGGCGCAGAAGGAGTACAAGTGGACGTTGAACTTTGGCGAGATCGCGCAGATCTGGCGTGGCGGGTGCATCATCCGGGCGGTGTTCTTGCAGAAGATCACGGAGGCGTATGCGCGTGACCCGCAGTTGGCGAACTTGCTGCTGGACCCGTATTTCAAGGATACGGTGGAGAAGGCGCAGGCGAACTGGCGCCGTGTGATTGCGCTGGCGGTGGAGCACGGGGTGTCGGTGCCGACGTTCTCGTCCGCGCTGGCGTATTTCGATGCCTACCGGACGGCGAACCTGCCGCAGAACCTGTTGCAGGCGCAGCGCGACTACTTTGGCGCGCACACGTACGAGCGCACGGACCAGCCGCGTGGGAAGTTCTTCCACATCGACTGGCCCGATCCGGCGCGTCCGCAGATCCAGGCCTAAGGCCTGGGGTGTCAGGACCCGTGGGGAGCGGCGTTGAGGCGGCTCTCCGGGTCGGCAAAAAAAGAGGCTCCTTTTGCGGGGGCCTCTTTTTTTGTGCCTGTGGGGAAGGCCGCGGGTTGCGCACGGCGTGGGCCGGTTCTTTCCGGCTTCACGGCTCGGGATGCTGCATGCTGTGGCGGTAGGGACGCCCCATGCTCGGGTCGGCGCGAGTAATGGAATGAAGTGAACGAATGCGACAGCTCGAAATAGAGCCGCTCTTAGACTGGGGGTGTTCTATGCGGCGGGTCGGTGGGCGTCGGGGGCGTGTGTGCGGGAGGCTTGGGCTTTGCGGTAGCGGCGGTAGGCGTCCCAGGAGAGGAGGAGGACAAGGCCTGCGCCGCCGGCGATGGTGGAGGGCTCTGGGACGGGGGCGATGAGGGAGGGGACGAGTTCGCCGGTGCCGAGGAGGTTGGCGTAGTAGAGGCCGGGGGCGGCGCCGTTGGGGTCTACGAAGCGGATGCTGCCGAGTTGGGTGCCGGTGAGGGTGGTGTGTGTAGTGCCAAAGTAAATACGGTCGGAGCCGCCGCCGGACCAGTTGCCGCTCCAGTTCTGGATGAGGAGTGTGGCGTTGGTGGACCAGGTTTGGGTGGAGGAGTCGCTGAAGGTGAGGAGGGCGCCTTGGCTGGTGCCGAGGTCGATGGTGGAGTTGGCGGAGAGGGTGAGGGAATCGAGGGTTTCGTGGTGTGCGGAGGCGTTGAAGGTGCCGCCGGAGAGGCGTAGGCGGGCGTTGTCCTGTATCTGGTTGTGGTCGTTGAGGAGGAGGGTGCCGCCTGTGACGACGATTTCGGTGGTGTTGGCGAGGGCGTTGCCGGTTCCTGAGCTGAGGCGCAGGATGCCGCCTTCGATGGTGGTGGTGCCGGTGAAGGTGTTTTGGCCGGTGAGGGTGAACTGGCCGGTGCCGGTTTTGATGAGGCCGCCGGTGCCGGAGA
>CAZQIE010000084.1:0-5474 GCA_964593675.1 uncultured Opitutales bacterium | reverse complement strand
CGTAGCTGGTGGTCTGGTTGTTTGCGCCGGCGGTCAGGATGGCGGTGCCGAGGGTGACGTGGCCGCCTTGGGTGCTGCCGCCGGAGAGGGAGCCGATGGTTTCGGAGGTGTTATTGAGGTCGAGGGTGACGCCGGTGGCGGCGGTCATGGTGACGGCGGCGGTGTTGGTGAGGGCGTTGCCTCCGGAGAGGCGGAGGGTGCCTTCGGTGACGGCGACGTTGCCGGAGAAGGTGTTGTTGCCGGAGAGGGTGACGGTGCCGCCGCCGGCTTTGGTGAGGCCGCCGGTGCCGGAGAGGGTGTTGGTGAAGGCGACGGTGCCACCGGAGGCGGCGGCGAGGGTGACGTCTTTGTTGAGGGTGACGGTGCCGGAGTAGGTGTTGGTGCCGCTGGTGTTGGTGGCGCCGAGGGTGGTCTGGGTTCCGTAGGCGTTGACGCTGAGGTTGCGGGCGATGGTGGCGCCGCCGGTGGTGTTGGCGGCAAGGAGGGCGAGTTGGGCGGTGGAGGTGGTGGAGGTGTCGCCGAGCTGGAGGGTGGAGGTGGCGTTGCCGAGGTTGCCGTTGGCGCCGTTGGGGGCGTTGCCTGCGAGGTTGAGTGTGCCTTCGCGGATGGTGGTGGTGCCGGTGTAGGTGTTTGCGGCGGAGAGGGTGAGGTCGCCTTGGCCGGTCTTTACGAGGTTGCCTGTGCCGGAGACGACGCCGGAGAGGGTGAGGGAGGCGCTGGCGTCGGCGGCGAGGGAGGAGGCGGAGGCGAGGGCGACGGTGCCGGTCCAGGTGTTGGCGCCGGAGACGCTGCGGAGGGCCCCGGAGGCGGAGGGGCCGTCGCCGTTGAGGATGAGGCTGTCGTTGGCGAAGGTGAGGCCGCCGGCGAGGGCGAGGCTGGCGCCGTTCTGGACGGTGACGGTCTGGACGGTGCCGGAGGCGCCGAGGGCGTTGGTGGATTCGATGCGGAGGGTGCCGCCGGAGATGGTGGTGGCGCCGGTGTGGGTGTTGCTGCCGGAGAGGGTCCAGGTGCCGGTGCCAGTCTTGATGAGGCCGCCGGTGCCGGTGATGGTGCCGGCGTAGGTGGTGGAGGTGTTGTTGCCGCCTGTGGTGAGGGTGCCGGAGCCGAGGCTGAGGGTGCCGCCGGTGGTGCCGCCGCCGGCGAGGCTGCCGAGGGTTTCGGAGGTGTTGTTGAGGTCCAGGGTGGCGCCTGCGGTGTTGGCGAGGGTGAGGGCGGCGGTGTTGGCGAGGGCGTTGCCTCCGGAGAGGCGGAGTGTGCCTTCGTCGAGGGCGATGTTGCCTGTAAAGGTGTTTGTGCCGGTGAGGCCGATGGTGCCGGCGCCGGTCTTGGTGAGGTTGCCGGTGCCGGAGAGGACGCCGGAGAGGGTGAGGGTGGCGCCGGAGGTGGCGCCAAAGGTGGTGTCGCCGCCGAGGGTGACGGCGCCGGTCCAGGTGTTTGTGCCGCCGCTGGTGTAGAGGGCGCCGAGGCCTCCGACGCCTGCGCCGGAGAGGGAGAGTGTTTCGTTGGCGACGGTGATGGTGTTGCTGACGTCGAGGGTGGCGCCGGCGGCGACGGTGGTGCCGTTGGTGGTGCCGCCGAGGGCGGTGGCGTTCTGGATGCGGAGGGTGCCTTCGGAGACGGTGGTGGTGCCGCCGTAGGCGTTTGCGCCGGAGAGGGTGAGGATGCCGGAGCCTTGCTTGATGAGGTCTGCGGCGGTGGTGCCGGTGATCTGGGAGGAGATGGAGGTCGAGCCGCTGCCTTTTATGGTGAGGTCGTTGGTCTGGAGGGCGAAGGTGGCGGCGTCGATGAGGAAGGCGCCGGTGGCGTTGTTGGCGATGCGGAGTTCGTCGTTGGCCTGGAGGTTGGAGCTGAGGCGCTGGGAGCCGCTGTTGGAGAGGATGATTTCGGCGGGGCCGGAGGTGGAGTCGAGGACGAGGGTGCCGTCGCGGACGCGGTAGGTGTTGTTGTCGTCGAAGATGATTTTGCCGACGGTGCGTGTGTTGTTGAAGAGGCGGACTTCGCCGTTGGTTTGGAGGGCGTCGCCAAAGAGGACGATGGTGCCTGCGGCGTTGGGGAGGCCGTTCGGGGTCCAGTTGGTGGTGGTGGCCCAGTTGCCGCCGGCGGTGTTCGCCCATTCGTAGACGGTGACGAGGGGGACGATTTCGTAGAGGCCGCCGCCGAGGGAAAGGAGTTGGGCGGTGCCGGTTCCCCAGCCGGAGAAGGTGATGTTGGCGAGGGGGATGTTTGTGGTGGCGGTGTTGAGGAGGAGGCGGTCGGCGCCGCCGCCGAGGGGGTTGCCTGCCCAGTTGTTGATGGTGAGGGTGCCGCCGGTGTAGAGGTCTCCGGCGAAGCGGAGGGTGCTGGAGTCGCCGAGGAAATCGAGGGTGGAGGAGGCGCGGAGGTCGAGGAGGTTGAGGCCCTGGGTGGTGGCGGAGCCTTGGCTGTAGCCGTTGAGGTTGAAGGTGCCGCCGGTGAGGATGAGGTTTGCGGCGGTGTTAAGCTGGTTCGAGGCGTTGAGGGTGACGTTGGCGCCGGTGCCGATGGTGAGGCTGGTGGTGTTGGCGAGGGCGGCGCCGGTGGTGTTGCCGAGGGCGAGGGTGCCGGCGCTGACGGTGGTGGCGCCGGTGTAGGTGCTGGTGCCGGTGAGGGCGAGGGTGCCGGTGCCGGTCTTGGTGAGGCCGCCGGTGCCGGTGAGGGAGCCGGCGTAGGTGGTGGAGGTGTTGTTGCCGCCGGTGGTGAGGGTGCCGCCGCCGAGCGTGACGTTGCCGCCGGCGGTGCCGCCGCCCGCGAGGGAGCCGATGGTGGTGCTGTAGCCGTTGAGGTCGAAGGTGGCCCCGGTGGTGTTGGCGAGGGTGACGGCGCCGGTGGTGGGGAGGGCGGTGGCGGAGCCTACGCGGAGGGTGCCGGCGTTGATGGTGAGGTTGCCGGTGCGGGTGTTGTTGCCGGAGAGGACGATGGTGCCTGCGCCTTCTTTGGTGAGGTTGGCGGTGCCGGAGAGGGCGCCGGTGAAGGCGGTGGTGCCGCCACTGGCGGCGGTGAGGGTGGCGTCTTTGGCGAGGGAGACGGTGCCAGAGAAGGTGGAGGTGCCGATGGTGTGGTCGCTGCCGAGGCGTGTGGTGGCGCCGTAGGCGTTTACGGAGAGGTTGCGGGAAAAGGTGAGGGGGGTGCTGGCAAGGAGGCCGGTATCGTCGGTGGGGGCGGTGCTGGCGTCGCCAAGCTGGACGGTGGAGGTGGAGGAGCCGAGGGCGCTTGCGGAGCCGATCTCAAGGTCGCCGGCGCGGATGGTGGTGGTGCCGGTGTAGGTGTTTGTGCCGGAGAGGTGGAGGTTGCCGGCGCCGGTCTTGGTGAGGTTGGCTGAGCCGGAGAGGGCGCCGGAGACTTCGAGGTGGGTGTTGGCGGCGGCGCCGATGGAGGCGTCGGTGGCGAGGGTGACGGCGCCGGTCCAGAGGTTTGTGTTGGCGGCGTTGTAGAGGGCGCCGGTGGCGTTGAGGCCGTAGCCGTAAAGGGTGAGGGACTCGGCGGCAAAGGTGGTGCCGGCGCCGGGGTTGAGGGCGAGGGTGGCGCCGGAGGCGACGAGGGTGCCGGAGGTGGTGGCGCCAAGGGCGTTGGCGTGGCGGAGTTCGAGGGTGCCGGCGTTGAGGGTGGTGAGGCCGGTGTAGGTGTTGTTTCCGGCGAGGATGATGGTGCCGGTGTATTCATTTACGGTGAAGGTGCCAGAGCCGGTGATTGCGCCGTTGAAGAGGGTGGTGCCAAGGGAGCGGACGGTGACGTTTTTGCCGTTGGTATCGAGGGGGCCGCCGAAGGTGAGGGTTTGCGCGACAAGGTTGTTTACGCGCAGGTGGTTGTTGAGGAGGAGTCCGGTGTTGAGGGTGTGGTTGGCATTGCCTGCGGCGTTGTTGAGGACGTTGACTTCGGCGTCCGTGGCGGCGTTGCCGGTGTCGAAGATGAGGGTTTCGCCGCCGTAGGGGGTGAGGGTATAGGCGTATTGGCCGCTGAAGGTTACGGACTTGATGGTTTTATTGGAGTCGCGGACGGAGATGGTCTGGTCGGAGGCGATGTACTGGTTGTCGAAGACGACGGCCTTTTGGGGGTCGGGGTTGCCGTCGGGTTTCCAGTTGGTGCCGTAGCCGGTGCCCCAGATTTTGTTGGCGGTGCCGGCCCCGTTATCCCAGTACCAGACGCCGGAGAACCCGGTGGCGTTGACGGAGAGGTTGCGGATTTCCTGGACTTGCGAGGCGGAGCCGGTGCCGCCGGAGAAGCCGATGCGGAGTTCGTCCGGGCGCTCGTAGGCGGAGAGGTTTGCGACAAAGAGTTCCTGATAGGGATCGGTGCCGGATTTGAGTTCGACTTTGAGCTTGTTGTCTTCGTCGAGGGTGATGCGGAGGCTGCGGTAGCCGGTGCCGTCCTGGTCGGGGCGGCTGGTGGCGTTGGGGTCGTCGAGGTTGGTGGAGAGGTTGGCGATGGGGGTGTTGCCGGTGGTGGTGTTCACGCCGCCGGTGCCGGCGATGTAGGTGTAGCCGGAGGTACCTTCGCCGGGGCCGCGCACGACAACGGCGTTGGCCCGCATGCCGACGCCGCCTTCGCGGCCTTCGGTGGCTGCGGAGAAGTTGCCGTAGTTGTCGAGCCCGACGCCGACATACCCGCCGCCGAGGCCGGAGACGCCGGTTTTCTGGGCGTAGCCGAGGGAGCCGCCATTGGCGCCGGGGGAGTAGGGCTTGGAGGCGTCCCACATGAAGAAGGAGAGGCCGTCGCCCGCGCCAAACCCGTTCTTGTTCCACATGGTGAAGTCGAACGAGATGGTGACGTTGTTGTGGGCGGAGGGGATGTTTGTGGAGAAGAAGGCGGCGTTGGCCTGGTTGGTGGTGTTGGTGGCGAGGCGGAGCCAGCCGTTGCCTGCGGCGTCGATGAGGCCGGTTTCGGGGTCGCCGGTTGTGGGGCTGGTGTTGGCGGTGAGGCGGGGGCCGGGGGCGGTGCCGCCCTGCATGAAGGTCCAGCCCGCAGCGGTGGTGTTCTTGAAGCTTTCGAAGTAGGCGAACTGGGCGCGGAGGTCGGGGGTTGCGAAAAGGCAAAGGCCCGTCGCCACTGCAAGGGTGGCGGCTGCCGTTCGCGGCCTGTGGGGAGTGTCGCGCATGGGGGGGCCGAGGGGGGGGAGGCTGGGGCCCGAGGGTTCGGTTTTGGGCTGTTTTTCGCTACGTGAGATTATAGGCTGGGGGCGGCGGGGGGTAAAGGCCGGACGGCTCTAGTGAAGGAAGCTAACGGCCCTAAATACTGCGGGTGCTCTGCGTTCGAATAAGGCCTATTTATGACTGTAATCGGGTAAAATATCTATGAATTAAGTGTGGTATATGTGGTGGCGGTTATCCAGCGTATAAATGAACCTAATGACTGCCGTGGGGGTGATACGGGTTTAGCGGAAAGGGACGGACGACCGGGGGCAAAGGGCTCTAGGGCCAATCGACATATGGGTTACAGCCACAGGAGGGCGGAGGCGAGGT
>CAZQIE010000083.1:0-13965 GCA_964593675.1 uncultured Opitutales bacterium | reverse complement strand
TACCTCGCCTCCGCCCTCCTGTGGCTGTAACCCATATGTCGATTGGCCCTAGACGCGTGTCGGCTACCAGAGATCACCATTCCGGCGCGCCCTAGCTCGTTATGGGAACGGACCTTATCCGAGACCTCGCCTGGTTGCTGATAACCGCCGCCACGCTCGGCACGATCTGCCGCCGCTTCGGGCTGCCCGCTATCCTCGGCTACATCTTGGCTGGCCTGATCATCGGCCCATCCCCCCATGGGCTGAACCTGATCAAAGACCGCGAGCTTGCGCAGGCCCTCGTGCAGGTCGGCGCGGTATTCCTGGTGTTCACCCTCGGGATGAACTTCAGCCTGCGGCGCCTGCGGCAACTGGGCATGACGGTGCTCTTCGCCGCGATTGCCGGAAGCCTGATCACCTTCGCGCTGTGCCGCCTGTTCGGCACCGTCATTGGCTGGGACTTCGGCACCACGCTCTTCCTGGCCGGCATGCTGCTGGCCTCCAGCACCACCGTCGTCAGCCGCGTATTGCAGGAAACCGGCGCCTGCCATGAGAAGCCCGGACAGATGGCGCTGGGGATGACGCTCGTGGAAGACGCGCTGGCGATCGCGATGATCGCCATACTCGGCTCCTACGTGCAGTTTGGCACGGGCGGTTTTGACCGGCTCGCCAGCACGATCGGGCTGCTCACCGGGTTCGGGTTGCTGCTCGCCCTGCTTGGGCTCCTGCTGGTCCCCCGACTCCTCCGGCTCCTGCGCGACGACCAGGGGGCGGACGTGGAGACGGTCCTCGTCGGCGCGCTCCTGTTTGGCCTCACTTTCCTTGCCGGACGCGCAGACCTCCCCCTGATCCTCGGGGCCTTCCTGCTAGGCGCCATTGTTTCCGAGACACCCCAATCCGTTCAGGTGGAACGCGCATTCGCGGGTGTGCGGGACCTGTTCACCGCATTGTTCTTCGCCTCCATGGGCCTGCTGGCCGACCTGTCCCTGCTGTCCACGCACATGGACCTGATCGTCGCCATCACCGCGCTCGCCCTGATCGGCCGCACGCTCGCCTCGTTCTCAGGCCTGGTCCTTGTGGGCGTAGCACCCGCCTCCGCCCTCCGCACGGGGCTGACGCTCACGCCCATGGGTGAATTCACCTTCATCATCGCGCAAATGGGTGTCGCCGGTGCCGTGCTGGACCCCAAGTTCCTGTCCGTTGCCGCGGGGGTCGCGATCATCACCACGCTTTCCTCGCCCGTGCTCGTGCGCCAGTCCGCCTTCGTTGCCGAGCGCACCTGCCGCTTCCGTCTGCCCGTCCTCTGTACCCTGTTTGAGCTGCACTGCCGTCTCCTCGACTACCTTAGCCGGCAGCAGCGCGGTTCCGTCCTCTGGAAACTCCTGAAAAAACGGGTCCTCCAAATCGGCGTCGAAGTCATCCTCGTTTCCGCAATCCTCGTTTTTGCGGAGCCTGTAGCGGGCGCGCTCGAAGACATCCAGGGCGAGAGCCCCGTCCTTGGTGTCGGCGCCGCCGTGCTCGTGTGGTCGGGTCTGGCGCTCGTCCTCCTGCCCATGTTCATCGCGATCTGGCGCAACACGGAAGCCTCCGCCATGATCGTCACAAACTTCCTGGCGCGGTCCCTTCCTGCCATGGCGCGCCTGAGGCCCCTGGTCGAAAACGGGCTGAAATGGCTCGCGGGCCTCACGCTTGCCCTGTGGTTCTGGAGCCTCACCCCGGTGGGCCGGGGCGAGATATGGGCCCTCGCGGCCACGCTCGCCGTCCTCGCAATCCTGGCGTGGGTGTTCTGGAGCAAGCTCGTGCGTTGGCACAGCGAAGTCGAAGTTTCGCTGGAAAGCATTCTCACCGAAGACACGGGCGGTGCCTCGAAGCCCGTGGACAAGGCTCAGGACCTCAGCCACTGGCAGCTCAGCATCGGCGACTGCACGATCCCCGACCACGGCGAGATCGCCGGGCACACGGTTGACGACACCCAACTGCGCGCCCGGTTCGGCTGCTCCATCGCCAGCATTGACCGTCAAGGGTTTATCATCAATAATCCCGACCCTGAAACCCGGATCTTCCCAAGGGACCGACTCCTTCTCTTCGGGAGAGATTCGCAGATCGCAGCCGCCCGCGCCTACCTTTGCGCGTCGCTGGTGCGCCATCCTTCCCATGAAAGTTTCAGTGACATCGGCCTGGAAATTCTCCGCGTGCCCGAAAATTCGCCCTGCATCGGCCAGTCCTTGGCCGAACTCGAATTGCCTCGACTCATGGGCGTCCAAGTGGCGGGATGGCACCGCGCTGGCCAACGTGTCCTGAATCCTCCCGGAAACTTGATTCTCCAGGCCGGAGACGAATTGCTCGTTTTGGGAACACCTGCTCAAATCCGCAACTTCGGACTCTGGCTTGAGAAACCCTAAAGGTTTTCTCAAGAATTCCTCAACGTATTGGGTCACCTGTCCCGCCTGTCCGTTTTTCCGCATGTACTCGCTTTCCATGAGAGCCTTACTCCGCAAGCTCGTCCTGCATTTCTCGCTGCTGGCCCTTTGCGCCAGCCCGGTTGCCGTCGCAGCAGACGCTCCCGCGTCCGCCAAGTTCGGCTTCAAGAACGTGGAGGCGGAGGCACGGCGCCTCGCCGCGTATCCATACGTGGCGAATGACCGCGAGATCCCGAAGTTTTTCGGCGAGCTGAACTACGACCAGTACCGGGACCTGCGTTTCCGGAAGGACAAGGCGCTGTGGCGCAACCTCGAGAACGTCCCGTTCCAGGTCGAGTTCTTCCACCTCGGTTTCTTCTTCAAGCGCCGCGTTGACATCTTTGAAATCGTGGACGGCGAAGTTCGCCCGTTCCGTTACACCTCGGAAAACTTCGACACCGGGAAACTCGAAGTCCCGGCGGACGAAGCCACCAAGCTCGACGGCTATGCCGGCTTCCGCGTGCATGCGCCCGTCAACCGCCCGGAGTATTACGACGAGTTCCTGGTCTTCCAGGGTGCCAGCTATTTCCGCGCGATTGCACGCAACCAGGCGTATGGTCTCTCCGCCCGCGGGCTTGCGATCGACACCGTGCAGCCCACCGGCGAGGAGTTCCCGATCTTTGACCAGTTCTGGCTCGTGCGCCCGAAACCCGGCGACAACGCCCTCACCGTATACGCGCTCCTCAACAGCCCGAGCGTAACCGGCGCCTACCGTTTCCTCATCACCCCCGGCAACACGACCGTCACGGAAGTCCAGAGCACGCTGTTCCTGCGCAAGCCCGTGAAGTTCCTCGGCATCGCCCCCTTCTCCAGCATGTACTGGTATGGCGACCCGAGCTTCCCCAAGCCCTTTGACTTCCGTCCGAAGGTCCACGACTCCGAAGGCCTCCTCATCGCCCACAAGAGCGGCAAGTACATCTGGCGCCCCATCCAGCTTGGCCGGAATATCCGCCACTGCGCGTTCTGGTCCGGCGACCTCGCCGGGTTTGGCCTGGTCCAGCGCGACCGGGACTTCGACCATTACCTCGACCTCGAGGCCCGCTACCACGAACGCCCGAGCGTGTGGGTCGAGCCCGTCGGTGACTGGGGCAGCGGCTGCGTGAACCTCATCGAAATCCCCACGAACGACGAGACCTTTGACAATGTCGTGGCCTGCTGGGTGCCGGAGAAGGCTCCCGTCGTGGGCGAACCCATCCACTTCGCCTACCGCATCATCTGGCTCAGCAACCCGCCGGAGCCCACCTCCGTCAGCCGCGTCCTGTCCACCCGCACAGGCCACGCCCACAAGTCCACGGATACCATGTTCATCGTCGAATTCTCCCGCTACGTCGCGATGAAGTTCCCGACGGATGAGCGCGGCGAGCCCGTCCTGCCCAAAGTCGTGGCGGAGTGCACGCCCGGCGCCACCATCAAGGACACGATGATCATTAAGAACCCTGAAAACGGGAACTGGCGCGTCGCCCTCCGTGTCGCCTTTGAGCCAAAGGCCGAAGCTGTGGAATTCAACTGCAAGCTCGTCCACAACAACAAGACGATCTCCGAGGTCTGGAATTATCTATGGAAGCCCTAGCAGCGCTTCTGCAACCGCGCACGGGCACCCCGCAGGAGTGGAACGAAGCCTATTCGCGCCTGGTGGACTACCTGCGCGCGCACCGGATTTCGGAGCGCCTCCGCGTCGGCGTGCTTGCCGTCCGTATCCTCAACAAGGCTGCAAAGGCCCACGAAGACGAGCCTAACGAGAAGCCGGTCACCATCACCATGCGCGAAGCCCAGCGCATGATAGACCTGTGGTTCGCCGGCACCATCGACGCTCCGGAAGGCCTCCCCCAGAACCGCCTCGGGTCGCTCGGCCGCGTGGCCTTCCTCCTGTCTGACGGCCCGCGCTCCAAAGCCGCCCTTTTCCTGGAAGACGAGGTGCCCTCCGATTTCCGTGCGGCGTTGCGCACGTGGTCCGTGCGCGCCGGCCCAAACCTTGAAGTTTCCAGCATGGTGCCGCGGTCCATTGACCTCGGCCTCGTCCCCGAAGTGGCGGATGAGACGTGGACGACCCTTGAGAACCGGCCCGTCATCCGCATGCTCCTGCTCTGGGCGATCTTCCTTTCAGCACTCCTCGGTGTGGTGCTGCTCTATCTATGATCTACCGGTATCCGCTCACGCCGGAGATGGCAGGACGCCTACAGCGCCGCCGCATCTCGTATTTCTCGATCGTCTTCGCGTTCACGTCGATTGGCACGGTCCTGATGTTCGACTTGCTCCGCAAAGGCGGGTTTGACCCGCTCGAGTGGTGCATCCTGGCCCTCTTCATTCCCCTGTTCTATCACCTCACGGCCTCCCTCGTGCTCGCCATGATCGGCCTGTACGTGGTCGTGCGGCGCAGGGGCAACCCGCTCAGCCTCATCCGCACGCTCCCACAGCGTGAGGAAGACATGCCCGCGCCGGCATCCACGGCCATCGTGATGCCCATCTACAACGAGGACGTCAGCCGCGTCTTCGAAGGCCTGCGCGTGATTTTCCGCGACCTGGAAAAGACGGGCCAGATCGGCGCATTCGACTTTTTCGTGCTGTCCGACTCGGACGACACGAACAAGTGGGTCGAAGAAGAAGCCGCGTGGCTCGAACTTTGCCGCCAGTTGAACGGCTTCGGGAAGATCTTCTACCGCAAGCGCCGCCAGGCCATCAACCGCAAGAGCGGGAACATCGCGGACTTCTGCCGCCGCTGGGGCAAGCGCTACCGCTACATGCTCGTCCTCGACGCCGACAGCATCATGTCGGGCGACGCGCTCCTGAAGATGGTCCGCCTCATGGAGATCAACCCCACGGTTGGCATCCTGCAGACGGCCCCGCGCCTCGTAAACGGTGAGACCTTTTTCTCCCGCGTGTTCCAGTTCGCGTCCCGCGCCTACGGGCCCATTTTCGTTGCCGGCCTGAACTACTGGCAGGTGGGCGAAGCGAACTTCTGGGGACACAACGCGATCATACGTCTCAAGCCGTTCATCGAAAACTGCGCCCTGCCCGACCTTCCGGGCAAAGAGCCTTTTGGCGGCCGCATCCTTTCCCACGACTTCGTTGAGGCGGCCCTCATGCGGAAAGCCGGCTACTACGTGTGCCTGGCCCCTGAGATCGGCGGCAGCTACGAGGAAGGCCCCCCCACCCTCATCGACCACCTCAAGCGCGACCGGCGCTGGTGTCAGGGGAACATGCAGCACTTCTGGCTGCTCTGGGCAAAAGGCTGGTCGCCCATCCACCGGTTGCTCCTCGCCCACGGGATCATGAGCTACGCGGCCTCGCCGCTCTGGTTCCTGTTCCTCATCATGGGCACCTTCCAGGCGTTCAGCGGGCGCCAGCCCGGCGGCCCGGAAATCACGCTACGTGCGCTGATCCTCCTCGGCTTCACGCTCGTCCTGCTGTTCCTGCCCAAAGTCGTCTCCTGCCTCTGGGTGCTTGCCACACGCGAGCGCTCGAACGAGTTCGGCGGACGCACCGGCTTCTGCATAAGCGTGGCCCTTGAGACGCTCTTCTTCGTCGTCATGGCGCCGATCATGATGATCTTCCACACCCGCTTCGTCTTCCTGACCATCCTCGGGCAAGGCGTGCGCTGGGTGACACAGCGGCGGCAGGCCGACGCCGACTGGCGGGAAAGCATCCTTACCTTCAAGGGCGTGACGTTCTTCGGCATCATCTGGGGCATCTGCACCTACATCGTCTCGCCTCACCTGTTCCTCTGGCTGCTCCCGGTGCTCATGGGCCTCTGGCTCGCCGTGCCCTTCTCTATCGCGACATCCAGCGTGCCTCTCGGCCAGCGGGCGCGCAAAGCGGGTATCTTCGTCATTCCGGAAGAATCGCAACCGGACTGGGTGCTCAAGCAACTCGCCGAAAACATCGAGAAGGCGCACAAGCGCATCCGGCCCATCGACGAGCTCCACAAGGACTACGGGCTGCTCCTGGCGTGCCTCGACCCCTATATCAACGCCCTGCACCTGAGCCTCCTGCGGCAGCGCAAGAACCCGCCACCGGAGTCCAAGGACTACTTCGACCGTATCCGCACAAAGCTGCTGCACGAAGGTCCCAAGGCCCTTAGCTCGAAGGACAAGGCTGCGCTCCTCTACGATCACGATTCCGTGCAGTGGCTGCACCAGAAGCTCTGGTGCTCCGCCGGCCCGGAAATCGCCCCGTGGTGGCAGCTCGCCATCCGCCAGTACAACGTGCTCACGGCGGAACCGGTTACCGCCCTCTACCGGTAGCACGATCCCGATTCCGTCAAAGAGCCGCGGCAACATGTCGCGGCTCTTTTGTTTTATGGAGGCGCGCCTTTTTGCCGGAACGTTTCAGCGCTCCCGAATTGCGCCGGGGCACCCGAACGGTTATCCGCTGTCCATAACCCCGCTTTCGCCGCACTGATGGCCCCCATCGACACCGCAACCGCAGCTTTCCTTGCCGGCCTGGCCACAAGCCCGCACTGTGTCGGCATGTGCGGGCCAATCGGGTGCGCGATGCTTCCGGTTGCCGGCAGCGGCAGCGTTTCGAGCGCCCTCGTCACCTACCATCTGAGCCGCATCGCCGCATATACCGCGGTCGGCGCGGCAGCCGGGCTCGCGAGCCAGCCGATTGTTGAGATCCTCGCGGGCACGCCGGCCCGCGTCCTCCCCTGGGCCATGCTCGCCCTCTTCCTTGTGCTCGCCTTCCGTCTGGACAGGCTGGTGCCCAAACCCGGTGCCCTCGGGAAGCTCCATGCGCTCGTGTTGCGCGGCCTCCGCAAGCTCCCAAAACCCGCAGCCGGCGCACTGCTTGGGGGCGCGACACCGCTCCTCCCGTGTGGCCCGCTCTACCTACTGCTCACGTTTTGCCTGTTCGCGGGCTCCGCCGCACAAGGCGCGCAACTCGCGCTGAGTTTCGGGCTTGGCACAATTCCACTCCTGTGGCTCGCACAAACCCAATATTTCCGGTGGAGCGGCAAGCTTGGGCCCCTCTGGCTCCGCCGGCTCCAGGTCGCGCTCGCCCTCGGCTCGGCTGCCCTGATCGCGTGGCGCCTCCTGGCGGTGGATGCTTCGGGTGCCGCTGTCTGTCACTGACGTTCTGTTGCGCGCTTGCGCAGCGTCCGCGTTCGCCGTACAAGGTCCGCTCTCTTTAAAGATGGCCCGCACCGCAAAGACGCGCTCCGCCCCCGTCACCGACCGCTACAGCCGGGAAACCGCGCTGCTGCGCGAGAAACTGGGTGAGGCCGTCGTGACGACGCAAGAAGCCCGCTTCGCCGCCTCGCTCGACTCCGCCCGCCTTTCCTTCCTGCCCGATGCCGTGGTAAAGCCGCGCAACGACGCCGATATCGCGGCGCTGCTCGAACTCGCCAACGCGCACCGCGTGCCCGTTGTGCCGCGGGGTGCCGGTTCGGCCACGACGGGTGCAGCCTCTCCGGTAAAAGGCGGCTGGGTGCTGGACCTGACGGGCTGGAAGGGCATCGAAATCGACCGCACGGCCTCCATGGCTTACGTTGAGGCAGGCGCCGTTACGGGGGACGTGAACAAGCAGGCTGAAGCCGTTGGCCTGTTCTACCCGCCGGACCCTTCCTCGCTGAAGCACTCGACCATCGGCGGCAACATCGCCACCAACGCCGGCGGCCTGCGCGCGGCGAAATACGGCGTTACGCGCGACTACGTTTACGCCCTCGAAGGCTTCCTGCCCACGGGCGAAAAGGTGCGCTGGGGCGCGGACGTCCGCAAATACAAGTCCGGCTACAACGTCCGCGACCTTTGGGTCGGGTCGGAAGGCACGCTCGGTGTGATCACCCGCGCCGTCCTCAAGCTCATCCCCAAGCCCGCCGCCCGCCACACGCTTCTGGCCGCCTTCCGGGACGACGAAGCTGCGCTCGCCGCCGTGCTGGACCTGCTCGCCCGCGGCGTTGTGCCGTCCATCCTCGAATTCATCGACTCGCAGACCATCGCCTGCACCGAGGCCTACCACGGGCGCTCGATTTTCCCGGACCACGCGGGCTCGCCGCTCCTCCTGCTTGAGGTCGACGGACACCCCGCTGCCGTTGCTGAAGAGCGCGCAGCAATTGAGGCCTGGGCGAAGGAACGGGCGCTCGACCTGCGCCAGTCCGCAGACCCCGAGGAAGCGGAGGCGCTGTGGCATGTCCGCCGCACCTGTTCACAGGCCATGTTCACGCTCGGCGACACAAAGCTGAACGAGGACATCGTCGTGCCCCGCCGGTCCTACCTCGACCTCATCCGCTACACCCTCGAACTCAAGGCGAAGACGGGCCTCGCCACACCCAGTTTCGGCCACGCGGCGGACGGCAATTTCCACGTCCACCTCATGTATCACCGGGACCGCCCGGAAGAGGTGCGCAAGGCCGAATGGGGGCTCCAGCTTCTGATGGAAAAGGTGGTCAGCCTCGGAGGCGTGATCACCGGCGAGCACGGGATTGGCCTCAGCAAGAGCGCCTTTCTGAAGCTCCAGCACGCCCCAGCTGAAATCCGGGCCATGCGCGCCCTCAAGCGCGCCTTTGACCCGCGCGGCATCATGAATCCCGGGAAAATCTTCCAACCGTTCCCCGTTTGGAAGCACCCGCAGGTTCAGGTGAAGCTGCCGTGGGACAAACATTAGCCCTTCACGTCGCGTGCGCGGGACACTGCGGCCGAGCGTGAGCGCCCCATCCTCGCGTCGGCGCGTGGCCAAATCGAGATGTGGAAGGGTGCGGCAACTTAAACCGGAACGGCCTTTAGACCGCTCGCGCGCCGGAGAGAGAGGCCCTGCGCAGCACCAGCCCCCCTTTTAAGGGAGCCTACGCCCGCATTTGCGTGTCTTATTGCGTTCGCGAGGACGCAAACCGCAGGACTCCCCTTTACCCGTTTTTGCGGGTACGGAACGCGCCGTCTGTCAAGCTTTGCCCAAATAGGCTTTGACAAGGGAATACCCCGCGAAAAAAGATGCCCCAAAACCCGGGGCCACCCCCACCTATGATCAAGAAGCTAGCGCGACTCCTCTCCAGCGACATCGGCATCGACTTGGGCACCGCCAACACCCTCGTCTACGTGCGCGACAAAGGCATCGTGCTGCGCGAGCCCAGCGTCGTCGCCGTTTACAGCAACACGAAGAAGGTCCGCGCCGTTGGCCTTGAGGCCAAGATGATGCTGGGCCGCACGCCCGGCAACATCACCGCCATCCGCCCCATGAAAGAGGGCGTGATCGCCGACTTTGAGATCACAGAGCGCATGCTGCGCTACTTCATCAAGAAGACCACCCACGGCGTTGGCTTTGGCCCCCGCGTCCTCATCGCCGTTCCCTCCGGCATCACGGAAGTCGAGCGCCGCGCGGTGAAGGAGTCCGCCATCCATGCGGGCGCACGCGACGTCGCCACCATTGCCGAGCCCATGGCCGCGGCCATCGGCGTCGGCCTCCCGATTGACGAGCCGGCGGCTAACATGATCGTCGATATCGGCGGCGGCACCACCGAGTGCGCCATCCTTTCCCTCAAGGGCGTCGTGTTCAGCAAGAGCGTGCGTGTGGGTGGCGACGCCATGGACGCCGCGATCATCAATTACATGAAGCGCGCGTATAACCTGATGATCGGCGAGCGCACGGCTGAAGAGATCAAGATCCGCGTCGGCTCCGCGTTCCCGCTTCATGAGGAACTGACCATGGAGGTCAAGGGCCGCGACTCCGTCGCCGGCCTGCCCAAGACGCTGCATATTTCGTCACAGGAAATCCGCGAGGCCCTCTCGGACGTCTTCAATTCGATCATCGAAGTCATCCGCGCCGCGCTGGAACGCTGCCCGCCGGAACTGTCCTCCGACCTTGTTGACCGCGGCATCGTGCTCGCGGGCGGCAGCTCGCAGATCCGGAACCTGGACCGCCTTGTGAGCGAAGCCACCGGCCTTCCCGTGATCATTGCGGAAGACCCGCTGAGCGCGGTCGCAAAGGGCACGGGCGTCGTGCTCGAAGACCTCGATTCCTGGCTCGCCGTCGAGAACCCGTAGGCTGAGCGTCAAACCCCTCCTCCTCCCGTCCGCGAACCCAGCCCGCCGCCTTGTCGAGGGATACCACGATCCGGTTCACGCCGCTGGCGGTGCTATTCGTATTCCTGCTGGTCTGGTGGGTGCTACCCGCCGGCTTCCACCGGTTGCTCCGCGTAACGTTCTACGAGTTCCAGGCACCGGCTTGGGTTGCGAGCCAGCAACTGCGGGACCTTCAGGAATTCTGGAGCCTGCGCACGCGCTCCCGCACCGAATTGGTTGAAGCAGGACGCGATCTCGCCCGCATGAACGCGGCCTACCTGCTCGCGCAACAGGAGAACCACGCACTGCGCTCGGAGGTTGCACGGCTGGAATCGCTGCTTCGGATGCCGTCGCTTCCCCAGTTCCGTTACGAGGTTGCCCGCGTCGTGAAGCGGGATTCGAGCAACTGGTGGCAACAGTTCATCATCCGGAAAGGCTCACGCCACGGCATTGTTGAAGGCGCGGGCGTCGTCTTCGCAGGCGGCGTCGTCGGGCGCGTACGCGAAGTCCATGCCTACACGTCCGTCGTTGAGCTTGTGAGCAGCCGCAGCTTCCGCCTCGCCGCGGAACTCGAGGGCGACGACCGCCCCGTAACTTACCAAGGCCACCTCACGCCGCCGTTCGCCCCGCCTGTGGGCGAGATCCGCGACGTTGCGCCGGACGTCGCCCTTACGCCCGGAACGCCCCGCCGCGTCGTCACCTCGCGCCTCAGTGCGGTTTTTCCCGAAGGCCTCACCGTTGGCTGGATTGACGGCCTTGAGATTGCCCATGACGGCCTGTTTCAACGCGGCAACATCCGCCTGGACGCGCGCCTCCTCGCCCTCGACGAGGTGACCGTCCTCGTGCCCTTGGGCGAAACCGAGCCCCTGCGCCATGGTCGCTGATTTCCGCTGGCTCATCCTTCTCGCCCTGAACGGGATGATGATCTTCCTCGCTTCCGCGGTAAACAACGCGCTATCGCCGTACGGCCTCACCCTTTACCTGATCGGGCCCACGCTCATCCTCCCGGCTGTGCTCCTCGGCTTCCGCGCCGGGTTCGCGTGCACCGCGCTCACAGGGCTCCTGCTTGATGCGGCAACGCCGGTCCCCTTTGGCACCACAATGTCGCTCTGCCTCATCACGTTCACGGGCCTGCACTACCTCAGGTCCCGCCTGAAACGCGCAGGACTGCCCGCCTGGGCCGTGGCGGGCCAGGTGGTGAACGCCCTCCTCTTCATCGCCACCTGTTACGTCGCCTCCAGCGCCTTCGGGAGCGCTTTTGGGTGGCTACGGGCCGCCGTTGATCTCCTGTTCTCGCAAGCGGCACTCCTGCTTGTCGCGTTCTGGTTTTTGTCTTTCGAAAAAATGGTCCTGCGCCTCGCCGGCCATGAGCTGGAGAAAGAGAGCCGCGCATGAACCCGTCCCGTCCTCTGGTCGAATACCACAAGACGGCCCATTCGCGCCTGTCCTTCTTCTACGGGCTGGTCGCGCTCCTTTTCGTTTTTCTCAGCAGCGGCCTGATCTGGCGCCAGCTCGTGTCGTTTGACGAGTATACGAGGCAGGAGCATTTCCAGAACCAGCGCCGCATCGTGCAACCGGCGCCACGCGGCGAAATCTACGACCGCAATGGCCGGCTCCTCGCCGGGAACCGTCCCCGGTTTTCCGCCGTCATCTACCTGAGCGAACTGCGCGGCGAGTTCCGCAAAGAATACCTTTCCATGGTGCGCGACCTGCGCCGTCGCCATGAGGAACGCGGCGAAAACGTGCCCCTTTACATCGACCGCGAACTCGTGCAGCGCACCGCACGCGTTGCCGTGCTCCAGCGTTACCTGAACCGCATCAACGCCATCACAGGCCGCCGCGAGACCGTTGATGCGGAGGAACTGGAGCGCCACTTCGCGCAGCGCCGCCTCCTTCCCTTCCCGCTCATGCAGGACCTTTCCACGAGGGAATATGCGCGCATAGCCGAGGTCCTGCCCGTTGAGTCCCCCGTCCAGATCTACACCGACAGCGCCCGCTACTACCCGTTCGGTTCGTCCGCCGCGCATACACTCGGTTACGTGGTTTCCACCTTCGACGTCTCCGAGGAAGGCGTGCCTGGTGAGGACCTGCGCACCTTTGCGTTCCGCGGGAAGGCGGGCCGCGGTGGCCTCGAGCGCAAATTTGATGACCAGCTTCGCGGCACCTCGGGCGGCGAGGTCTGGCTCGTCGATCCCGTCGGGTTCCAGTACCAGCTCGTGGAGCAGAAGACGCCTGTTAAGGGCAAACCGCTTGTCACAAGCCTTGATATTGAGCTGCAACGCACCGCAGAACGCGCCATGGACGGCAAGATCGGCGCGGTCGTCGCGATTGAGGTGCAAACGGGCGAGGTGCTCGTCCTCTGCTCGAAACCCGACTACAACCTCAACGACCTGGCGCCTTACATCACACCCGCGACGTACCGCAACATCACGGACCGGGGCGCGTGGCTCAACCGTGCCATCCAGGGCCTCTATCCGCCCGGCTCGACGTTCAAGCTTCTCACAACGGTCGCGGGCCTGCGGTCCGGCAAGATAAATGACCGCTCCGGCGTGGAATGCGTAGGCTTCCTGCGCGTGGGCAACCGCAACTTTCCCTGCCACAAAAAGTCAGGCCATGGCGCCGTCGACCTTGAACGCGCGATTGAGCAGTCCTGCAATGTTTTCTACTACGAATACGGCCAAGCCCTGGGGCCCGACCGCCTGGCCGCGGAAGCCCGCCGTTTTGGCTTCGAGGAACCCACCGGCATCGAGCTTCCGTTTGAAACCCAGGGAATGAACGTGCCCGATCCCGCGTGGAAAAAGCGGGCCCGCGACGAAACCTGGTCTGCCGGTGACACGGCAAACACGTCAATTGGCCAAGGCGCGCTCCTCACCACCCCCCTTCAGCTTGCCTGCTTTGCGGCTTCCCTTGCCCGCGGCGAAACGCGCACACGCCCCACCCTCTTTCACGATGCCACCCGCAACACGCAAAGCATCGACCACGGCGGCGAGCCCATAGGACTTACCCCTGCCCAATATGAGAAAATCATGAAGGGCATGGAGCGCGTCATCCTGGCGGGAACCGGGAAGCTCGCGGGCGTCAAGGGCGTCCGCGTCGCCGGAAAAACCGGCACCGCACAGGTCATGTCAAAAGGCCGCGAGCTCACCTTGGCCTGGTTCCTGGGCTTTGCGCCCATCGAGAACCCGCAGATCGCGGTCGTCGTCCTCGTTGAGGGCGAAGATCCGGACGACAACTACCATGGCGGCACCACAGCCGCGCCTATCGCAAACGCCGTGTTCCGCCAGTATTTCGGCGTCACAGCCACGCCCGAGGACCTGAAGCCCGGGACCCGGCCCACGCGCTCCGGCCCACGCTTCTAGAGCCGTTCTACTTCAGGTTGTCGCACAAAAAGGGGCCTGACTTCCCCCTCCGCGCCGACGCGAGGATGGGGCGTCCACGCTCGCCGCAGCGTCGGCGCACGCGACAACTCAAAGTAGAAGTGCTCTAGAGCCTGTTATGCACTTTTTGGTGTACAAAGGTTCGCCACGCTGATTGAA
>CAZQIE010000082.1:0-13997 GCA_964593675.1 uncultured Opitutales bacterium | reverse complement strand
ACCTCGCCTCCGCCCTCCTGTGGCTGTAACCCATATGTCGATTGGCCCTAGCGCACAAGAGTCTCTTCGCTACACACATCGACCCATTTTCACGCAGGCCCAACATTTCCATAAAGTGTTGAATAGTGGATTTTTTTAGTATTGTATCGAGAGTGTAGGACTACCCTTACGCCTGATCTGCTATCCGTTTAACCCCTTGTAGGTACGCTGAACCTCCCCTAAAGGTTCACAAACCTTTAACACTCGTGCATGAAGGCTGATCACAACACGCCGCCGAAGGCCGACGGTGCGGAGCCGCTTATGCCCGAGAAACCGAAAGACTCTTTGGGCGAGGAGACCTCGCTCACTGGGGAGGCAGCCACGGTTCCGGCACCCCCGCCTTGGGCGGACCTGATCGACCATGAGGACTGGGCCTCGGCCAACGAATCGCTGGCGACGGTGCGCGAACGCATGTGGCGTACGGGGGTGGATTACATGGCTGTGCTGGAGGGCGAAGACGTGCTCGGCCTTTGCAGCCAGCGGGCGCTCGACGAGGTGCTCTCTGAACGCGGCAGCGTCAACCAGCCCTCCCGTCAGCACGAGCCTGTCCGGGCCTACCTGGTCCCCGAGCCCATCATCATCAAAACGACGGACTCGTTTGATGATGCGCTGGACCGCATGGTACGGCGCGACCAGCGCGACTTTTTTGATGACGTCATTCTGACGGACCCGCGTGGCAAGTATTACGGGCTAATCTTTGCCCGCAGCCTGATGGTGCTCCAGAACCGGCTCATGCGCGAGCAGCACGACCTCCTAAAGTCGAATCTGGAGAAGATGCACGCGATGGCCCAGAAGCTCAACGACAGCAACAAAGAGCTGCTGCAGGCCCGCGACCTGGCGTTGGAGGCGACGCGCATGAAGTCGGAGTTCCTGGCCACGATGAGCCATGAGATCCGGACGCCCATGAACGGCGTGCTCGGGATGATCAACATCCTCCTCGAGACCCCGCTCAGCAACGAGCAAAAGCACTTTGCCAGCATCGTGCGCAGCAGCGCCGAAAGCCTGCTCACGATCATCAACGACATCCTGGATTTTTCGAAGATCGAAGCCGGGAAGATGGAACTGGAGTGCGTGTCGTTCGACCTGCGCGAACTCGTCGAAGACGTCGTCCAGCTTCTTTCCCAGCGCGCCCACGAAAAGGGGTTGGAGCTTTTCTGTTGGATCGAAAACAACGTGCCGACGCGCCTCATGGGCGACCCCACGCGCATCCGGCAGATCGTCCTCAACCTGATTGGCAACGCCATCAAGTTCACGCGTCAGGGCGAAGTGAACGTACGCGTCGAGAAGCGCATGGAGAGCAAGGAGCGCGTCACCCTGTTCTTCTCGGTTTCTGACACCGGCATAGGCATTTCGCCCGCGGCACAGGCCCGCCTGTTCAAGCCGTTCAGCCAGGCGGACGGCTCCACCACCCGCAAATATGGCGGAACAGGCCTCGGGCTCGCCATCTGCAAGAGCCTGGTCGAAGCCATGCGCGGCACCGTCGGCGTGAAGAGCACGCCCGGCGCGGGCTCCACGTTCTATTTCACCCTCGACCTTGAAAAAGCAGCCCCGGCGGAAGCCGACGCCGGCACAAGCACCCGCAAGCGCGAACTTCCCGGCCTGCGCGTGCTCCTGGTGGACGACTTTGAAACGATCCTCATGGCGCTTTCGGCCCTGCTGGAAGCTTGGGGAATTGATGTGAAGACGGCCACCTCGGGCGAAGAAGGCTTGCAGGCCCTCCGCGACGCGGCTTCCGCGCAAACGCCCTTTGATCTCGTCATCCTGGACTACCAGATGCCGGGCATGGATGGCCTGGAAACCGCCCGCCGCATCAGCGAGGACCCCAGCATCAACCGCACCCGGTCCATCATGCTGACGGCCTATGCCTACCGCCTGAAGCCCGAGGACTACAAAGCGGCAGGCCTCGCCTGCGTCCTGGAAAAGCCCACACGCTCCAGCGAGCTCTACAACGCGATCCAGAAGCTCGTCGGTAAGCGCGGCCCCGAACAGGCGCCGAAGAAAACGGGCGTCTCACGCAAGTCCCGCCGCTCCCTCCACATCCTCATCGCAGAAGACAGCGAGACGAACCAGGAAGTCGCCCTTTACCAGATCCAGCAACTCGGCCACACCGGAGAGGCGGTCTCAGACGGGCGCCAGGCCCTGGAAGCGCTTACCCGAAAGCACTTCGATCTCGTCCTCATGGACGGGCACATGCCTGAAATGGACGGGTTCGAGACCACCCAGCGCATCCGCGACCAGTCCAGTTCCGTCCTCAATCATGGCATCTACATTACCGCCATGACTGCCAACGCAATGCAGGGAGACAAGGAACGCTGCCTCGCCGCCGGCATGGACGACTACGTGAGCAAGCCCGTGCTCATGGACGACCTTTACGACGCCATTGACCGCTGCATCGGCCACCTTGAGAGCAAAGGCACGGCCCCCGGACCCGCCGCAGCCGCAGCGCCCCCTCCCCTTTTCCCGCCCGTCTCGCCCGCGCAGGCGGTCTCCAAAACCCCGTTCAGCCGCGCGACGACCGTGAGCCTGGGCGCCGGCACGCCGGGCCCGGGGGTGCGCCCCGCCGCATCGGTTGCCGCCACCGCACAGCGACCCGCACCGCCTCCCCCGCAGCCCACACCCTTGGAAGAAGACGACGAACCGGACGACTCCCCCTATTTTCCGGCAAAACTCGTGGACCTGTTTGTGCAGGAAACCACCAAACGCATCATCGAGATTCAGAACGCCTACGAGGCCAAGGATGTCCCCCTGCTCACACGCATCGCCCACACTATGAAGGGCACCGCCGGAAACTTCCGGGCGCAGAACCTCCGCGAGCTTTCGGAAGAGATTGAGATTTTGGGCAGAGCGGGCAATCTGACGCCTATCCGGGACATTCTCCCCCGCCTGCAACCTGCTCTCGAAGAGGCGAAAAAGAAACTAAGGCCACCCGCTGCGTGATCGGCTGAGTCACGCCGCTTCTCCCCCACACTTCCCTTCCACCATGACCATCCTGTTAGCCGACGATGACATCATCTCGCGGGCCCTCCTGCGCGAGATACTGGAACGCGAGGCCGACCTGAACATCGTGGAGGCCGAGAACGGCAAGGAAGCCTGGCAATTGCTCGACCGTGGCCTGAAGGCTGACCTGTGCCTGCTCGACATCACCATGCCCGAGCTCGACGGGCTCACCCTCCTGCGCATGATGCGCGAGGACCAGCGCTTCCACCACACCCGCGTCTTTCTCATCACCTCGATGGCGGACCGCCAGACCGTCACCCAGGCGGCCTCGCTCAACGTTTCCGCCTACATCGTGAAGCCCTACAGCGCCTCAAAAGTGCTCCAACAGGTGCGCAAGGTGAAATCGGAGAAACAGGCAATCAAAGAGCTTCCCGTTCTCGAAGACCCCACGGTCGTCATGGGGCGCCTCCGCATCGACGCGATGAAGTACCTGCAGCTCCTCGGCCTGATGATCGCAAACCTTGAGCGCGACGTCGCGGCCTTGGACATCTGCCTGAAGCGCGGGGACATCCAGGGCATGCTTTCCATGATCCCGCAGATGAAGACGGTGTGCGTCAACCTCGGCGCACCCGCGTTTCTAGACGTGATCGACCGGGCCCACGCGACCCTCATGCGCTCAGGCCTTGAACATGGCTCCGACTTCCTGGTCCACCTTCAGGACGAGCTCCAGCGCCTCAAGAACGCACGCAACGAGCTGCTGAAAAAGCCGCCCGAACTCGTCTAGGGCACATCGAACCACGGAAAAAACACCCGCCGGAGCGCGTATTCCCTGTGGACCGCAAGGGCCGGTGCCCTTACGGGGTCGTGAGCCAGGGCTTGATGTCGACCGCCGCAGCGTCCTTCCAGAGCGACTCGATACGGTAGGACTCGCGCTGGCGCGGCAGGAAGATGTGGACGATGAAGTCGAAGGCGTCCAGCACCAGCCAGCCGCTCTCCGGCTGATAATCCACACCGACAACATCCACGCCCATGTCATCGAGCGCCTTTTCCAACGCGTTGCGCAGGGCCTTCAGGTGGGGCTCCGAAGTGCCCGTAGCCACGATGAAGTAATTGGTGATGCTCGACTGGCGGGCCACATCGAGCACCGTCAGGTCCGTCGCCTTCTTGTCATCCAGTGCCTTGCAGCACGCCTTCAACTGGTCGATCAGGTTATGCCTGTCCTTATGAGCCATGGGTGGATTTTGTGTAGAGCGCGTTTTCGCTAATGTATGCCCGCACGCCCGCAGGCACAAAAAGATCAATAGAAAGACCGCTTCGCAAGCGATCCCTGATTTCTGAAGAACTGATATCGACCGCGTGCCCCCGGACTCCGCACAAGCGCAAGCCCGGCGGAGCCTCAGCCGGCGGCGCAACCGGCGGGCATCCCGGGCGCTCCAACCCCGCAAACGTCACCAGCCGAACCAGCTCCCCAATCTCGCGCCAGCGGGGAAGCTTTGCGACCTGGTCCGCGCCCACAATCCAGAAAAGCTCGGCGTCTGGCCACCGGCCACGCAGGAGTCTCGCCGTGTCCACCGTGTAGCTCACGCCCCCCGCCCGGATCTCGTCGTCCAGAACGTCCACGCCCGGCAGGACGGCCGCCGCCAACCGCGTCATCGCAAGCCGGTGGCGCGCCTCCGTCCGCGGGGCCGAGTCCTTCAGGGGAGCCTGGGCAGCAGGCACAAAGTACAGCCGGTCCAGCCCGAGTCGTTCGCGCGCATCCTGAGCAATCACAAGATGCCCCAGGTGAGGCGGATCAAAGCTGCCGCCAAGGAAACCTATTTTCTGGGAGGATTGTGTCACCCGAGGCTGGCGTTTGCGTGGATAGCAGGCATGCGGTGAGGCAGCTATAAGACGGGTCGAATCTCAATTCCGTCTGCCTGGAGAGGCAAGACCGCTTTGCGAGCTTTGGCGCACATACAGTTTTGAAGCGTTTCTATTTCAAGTTGTCGCGCTGTTTACTTCATTCCATTACTCAAGCCGACGCGAGGATGGGGCGCCCACGCTCGCCGCAGCGCCGGCGCATGCGACAACTTGAAATGGAACTGCGTTAGTGAGCCTCACGGAGCTGCTCCAGCACGGTTGCCACCCGCTGGCGCAGATCCGGCTCCAGGCCCGGCGCGCTCGTCTCAAAAGCCTGTCTTACGCATTGCACCGAAAACTCCTGAACCGTGCCCAGGACAGGGCTGCGGTTCGCCCACGGCGAATCCGACCCCGCATCGACACGCGTGTGGGAGAAGCCCCCTTGGGCTTTCCACGTCAGCGCGTTTTGCCGCCCTTGGTCCCCGTAGCAGAACTGGAAGCCCTCGAAATTCCCCGCTTCGCCGTACCAGACAATGAGCTCGGTGGTCCCGTCCACGAACCAGCGTCTTGATCCCGCGCCGGGAGTCTGCCTCACCCTGTGGATTTCCTGAAACATGCTTCGTCTGCGCCCCTGCCGAACGGCTCGCCACCGGCCCGGATGGGGCCTGCGGTTTCTGTACCCCGGCCACGCGCACGGCGCAACCCGTTTTAGAATAAAGCGAGCTGGTTGTAATCCGGGGTTTCCGGTTCTTTCTGTGCGGGACGTTTGGAGGGTTTCGGCAATGCCCCCAGTTTGAGGCGGCTCTGCAAAATGGCGCCCTCCGTCTCGAGTTGCTCCAAAACCGTCTTCGCCCGGTCAATCACCCCGTGCGGCAGACCTGCAAGGCGCGCGACATGTATGCCGTAGGAACGGTCGGCGGCACCGGGGATCACCTGACGCACGAAAATGATTTCGTCGTTCCACTCTTTCACCGAAACCGAGTAATTGCGCAGCCGCGAAAGCGTGCGGTCGAGCTGCGTGAGCTCATGGTAATGCGTCGCAAAGAGCGTGCGCGGCCCGCGCGCATTGTCGCCGTGCAGAAATTCCACAACCGCCCAGGCTATGCTCAGACCGTCATAGGTGCTCGTGCCGCGGCCAATTTCATCAAGGATGATGAGACTGCGCTCCGTGGCGTTGTTGAGGATGTTCGCGGTCTCGTTCATTTCCACCATGAACGTGGAGTTTCCGCGTGCCAGTTCGTCCGAGGCGCCTACACGTGAAAATATGCGGTCCACAAGGCCGACATGACAGCGCTTCGCGGGCACCCAGCAACCGACCTGAGCCAACAGCACAATGAGCGCGACCTGACGGATGTAGGTGCTCTTACCCGCCATGTTCGGGCCCGTGATGAGCGCGATCTGTTCCGCATTGCTCGAAAGCATCGTGTTGTTCGGAACAAAGGCGCTCAGGCCCGTGTGCCGCATGCGGTCGCGCCGCAACATTTGCTCCACCACCGGGTGGCGCCCCTGGTCGATGTCGAGCACATCCCCGGCGTCCAGCGTGGGTCGGCAATAGTCCCATTCCCGGGCCAGCTTTGCCCAACCGATGAAAAGGTCGATCTCGGCGAGCGCGTCCGCAGTGGCGCGCAGCGACTCCGCATCCTCCAGCACGCGTGCGATCAAGGCCCGGAACAGGTCCTCTTCACGCGCCAGCGCCTTTTCCTCCGCGTGCAGGATCTCGCGTTCGCGCTGCTTGAGTTCCTCCGTCGTGTAGCGCTCCGCGTTCGTCATCGTCTGCTTGCGGATGTAATGCGCCGGCACGCTGGAGAGGTTCGACTTCGTAACCTCGATAAAATACCCGAAGGCGCCGTTGAACCGGATGCGCAGGTTGCGGATACCCGTGCGCTCCTGCTCCACGCGCTCAAATTCGGTGATCCACGTCTTGTTGTCCCGCGTCAGCGACCGCAACCGGTCCAGTTCGGCGTCGAAGCCTTCCCGGAGCACGCCCCCTTCCTCAATCTTGGAAGGCAGCTCCTCTGCCAACGCGCGGTCCAGGTACTCCCGGAGGTCCAGGAAGTCCCCCACCCGCGCGGCAAGGTTCGGCACCACGTCTCCCCGAAAGCGCGCCAACTCCGCCTTGATCTCCGGAAGCTGCCGCAAGGTGTCGCGCACGCCCCCAAGTTCGCGTGGGTTGCGCACGCGGTTCTGCAGCCGCGCGAGAATGCGCGGGATGTCCCGCACGCACCGCAAAGACTCTGTAATCCGCGACGAGAGCCCCGGCTCTTCAAGAAATTCCCCGACTGCCTGCCCGCGTCGTCGCAATTCCGCCAGATCCCGCAGCGGCGAAGCGAGCCATTGCTCAAGGAGCCGTGCGCCCGACGGCGTCACCGTTCCGTCCACGGCCGCCAAAAGCGACCCTTCCCGCGTGCCTTGCGCTGACTGGAACACCTCCAGATTCCGAAGCGTCGCCGGATCGAGCAACAGCGTGTCGCGCGTGCGGTATTCTCGCAACCGGCGCAGGTTTCGCGGTTTGTCGCAAAGGTTTTCCGAGGCGTAGTAAACGAGCGCCCCGGCGGGCCCGAGGCCCGGGTTCTCGCGCGAAATCCCGAACCCATCCAGGTTCAGCACGCCCAAAGCCTCCACGACGGTGCGGTAGCCGCTCGCCGCGTCGAAATGGTAGTCCGGAAGCGTGGACACGGGCCGCGACGCTGAAAAGTGCCGGTAGGTGCCGTACCAGGCGGCGAGTGCAGGGCGGTCCCCCCAAAGCTTGGAGTCATCCTCGGGAACGAGCACCTCCCGGGGGTCCAGCGCCGCGAACGCGGGCAAAAGCCGCTCGGGATTGGCATCGCTGGCCATCGCGAACTCACCGGTAGACAAGTCCAGCCACGCCGCGTGAAGGCCCGCCTTCGAATGCGACAGCGCGAGAATGTAGTGATTCTTCCGCGCGTCGAGTTGATGGTCCTCTATCGTCGTCCCGGGAGTGAGGATGCGCACGAGCGCCCGCTTTACGAGCTTGCCCGGCTGCGGCGCCTCCATCTGGTCGCAAACCGCGACCTTCTTTCCCGCGCACAGCAATTTCGCGATATACGTCTGCGCCGCATGGTACGGGATGCCCGCCATCGGCGTGTTCTGGCGCTTCGTCAGCGTGATGCCCAGGATGCGTGCGCCTTCCTCGGCGTCGCCGAAGAACATCTCGTAGAAATCGCCCAGCCGGAAGAGCAGGAGCGTACCGTCCGGAAGACTCCGGCGGTACTCCAGATACTGCTGCATCATCGGCGTGGTCTGACCCGTCGCGCTCATTCAGGAAAGCGGCCGATTTTAGACCCACAGCCCCAGGTTTGAAGCCCGAAAATGCAAAACGGGCCGCTTTCCGCGCACGCGGCCTCGTCCGTGCGAGACCGCGTGGCGAAAAGACCAATCCGCAAACGGCTTACCAAGTATAGCCGACGCTCAGGGAGCCAAACAATTGCGCGCCGTCCTGGCCCTTGAATTCGCGGGTGCGGTAAGTCTGCGTGTAAGTAACGGCCACGCCGTCCACGAGGATCGTCAGACCCACAAGGCCATCCGCGACAAACACCTCACGCGTCACGTGGGCGCTGTTCTTCCATGTGTTGCCGTCGAGGAAGATGTTGCGCGCGACGGCACGCCCTTCCGTCCCGGCGAACACGAAGATCGAAAATCCCTTGCCGGTGACGCGGACGTCATCATCGGAAACCGGCGTTGAGGGAACCCCTGCGGGTTCGAGCACCTGTTCGCCGTAATCGGTGGGCACGTTCCAGCCCGCACGGACGCGCCCGCCCGCGTTGGCATAGGTGAAAATGTTACCCGCAGAAGCGCCGGCGGTGGGAATCACATCCCAGCCCCAGTCATCGCGGTTCTTCCCGCTCCAGAGGCGCCAGTCACGGCGATAGGAAACGATTATGCCGGGCTCGTTGCGGATCTGCCGCTGCCAGCCCGCCGGGTAGTTGGACCCGATCAGCTTATGGAACCACTTCTGGGTGTGCTCAGCAAGGGACGCCGGCCCCGTCATGCCGAACGTGACTTCCACGACGTCACGCCGACGCTCGGAAGCGCCTTGCAACCCGAGGGACAGATACGTCCAGCCACCGTACGGGTGGTCGTTCGGCTGGGGCCCGCGAATCTTGATGTCGCGCGGGGTGTACATGTTCTGCCCGAACATCACCGAACCGCGGTAAATGGTATCCTGAGCCTCCTCGATCGGTGTGTACTCGATCAACGGCTCGGCCCAGCACGGCAGGTCAGGCGTGTCCCCGTAGCTGCGCAAATCTTGCGACACCCAGGCAAAGCGGATGCCGTTCGTGTAATACTTATCCTCGCCGACAACGACGTCATTTTCGACGCCAAGCGCAAACGTCTGTGTGCCCTTTGCCCCCGTGTCAGCCGGGTTCTTCTGCTCAGCCGCAGGTGCCGCAGTCGGCGCCGCAGACACCGCACTAGCCGCGCCGGAATCTTTCCCGGCAGGGTCCGTTGCACGACCTTCTTCCGCCACTGCGGAAACCGCGCCCGCGGCAGCCGTAATTGCCAAAGCAGAAATGACACGCCAGTCCATCGACCGACTGCATAGGTGACCTACCCCACCGTTGCAACCAGGTAATTTTCCTAAGTCGCCGGGTTTTATTGTCGGATTATCGAGCCCACGGGCAGTTTGAAACGCCGACGCGTCCCTCGGGATTTGGTAAAAATCAAGGTTGTGGGAAATACGCCGAAGCGTACACTGCGGCTGACCCCGAGCCCGACATGAGCAAACCCGTCCTTCCCAAGTGGCCCTTCATTATCGGCGACGCTGCCCTCGTAGCCCTTGCCGTTCACCTGGCGAATAAGACCGGTCCGCTGACGCCGGGGCAGCTCTTCTGGATTTTTACAGCCATCGGCACGGGTGCCCTTCTGTTCGTTCTCCCGTTTATCCTGGAATTTCGCGTCCTCACCAAACTGCACCTCAACGAGCAGCAGCTTGGGTCTGAACAGCGTGACCAGAAGATGGCCCTGCTCTACTCGGAGTTTCAGGACATCGGGGAAGCTTCGCGCCGCCAGGTTGACGAAGCCGAGCGCGTAACCGCGAATCTGGAGGGCCTCATCCAGCGGCTCGAAGGGCGCCTGGCTCCGATCGAACAGAGCACCACTCACCTTGAAAAGCTTGGGCACCAGTTGGCCGAAACAGCCAAGACCCAGGCGGCCGAGGAAGCGGCGCTCGCCCGGGAAGTTCAAAACCTGCGCCAAAACCTTGCGAACGGGGCAACCACCGCGGCTGCACCGTCAGGTTCCACGCCGGTCCCCGCTGACCTGAAGCGGAACCTGGAACGCCTCCAGCGCTCCGCTCGGACGTCGAAGGCAACAACAAGGCCCTTGTGCGCCGCATTGAGCGCATGCTCGACCGCGCCCCCCTAGCCTTTGTGCCCGCGCCAGTGCCACCCCCGTCCGCGGGAATGGCCCCGACCGCCGAAACCCCCGAAACCGTCGCTGCGGACGCCGAGATCAGCCACGTGTCCGCTGACTCGAGTTTTGCCGCCCGTGCCGAAACAGCGACACCTGAGGCATCCCCGTCTACGGAAGACCGCGCCCCGATGCCCACCCCTGCCCTTTTGGCAGAAGCCCCGGCACAACCCACCGGAGAGACTCCCGTTGCCCCGGTGCAGGCCGTTGCGGCGCGGCCCGCCCCCGAAGTTGAAGCGGCCCCCCAACCGGTTGAACAGCCCGAGCCTGCGCCCGCCGAAGAACGGCCTGCAAAGCGCTCGCTCATGGCGAAGGCCCTTTCCCAAGCCCGCTCTGGCGCGGACACCCCGGCCGTTTCCCGCCTCATCCAGGCGAGCCGCAACCAGCAGCCCATCGGTGACGAGCCTCCGTTCGTTCCTGACGCCGTCGAGCCTGCCCCTCCGTTTTCTTCCACGGCCCCTGAACCGGTAGGGGAAACCTCGCCCGCACCGGAAGCCGCTACCATTTCCGAAACTGCGTCCACCCTGGAAGCAGAAAGACAAATTTCGCAGGCCCCCGTCGCGGCTCCAACGCCGGAACCCGAACCCCTGCCGCAGCCCGCTGAGCCCGCTGTCGCCGTCCCGGCCCCCGCAGAGTCCGCCCCCCAACCTGCCCCGGAAGCGGCCACGCCCACGGAGCCCGAGCCCGAACAGCAAGGTCTGGGTCTTGGCGACCTCCCCCCGGCTGAGAGCCCGGCGAAGAAGCGCCGCGCCCGTGGCTCGGGCACCGTCCTCATCGCCAATGTGTTAATCGGGATCGGAAACAAGCCTTACCTGCGCGGCACCGGCCCCGGGCTTTCTCCCGATAAGGGCGTCCCGATGGAATTCGTGGAGATTGGCAAGTGGCAATGGGTGTCCCCGGACCCGGACGCGCCCGTTACCTGCCGCATCTACAAGAACGACGAGATTCCGGCTGAAGGCCCCGAAATCGAAATTGAGGGCGGGCACCGTCTTGAAATCAGCGCGTCGTTCAAGCGCTAACCCGGCTCTACTTCAGGTTGTCGCACAAAGCGGCCTGGCTTTTCCCTCCGCGCCGACGCGAGGTGGGGGCGTCCCTACCGCCACAGTATGCATTCGGTGGCCCGCGCCGACGCGACAGCGGCAAATGAAGCGGCTTGTGCGCGAACCTGTAAGCCCCCGCGTCGTAACGGAAATCTAGGACTCCGCGGGGAAGTCGCCCCCGCCGTTCCGCCTCTCGCGCCGGGCTTCCTCCATCGCTTCCTCATCGAGCCAGCGGTGCAGGCACTCGTAGCAAACCCAGGTGTGCTTCCAGCGGTGCAGCTTCTCGTCATACGTGGCATCAATGCTTTCCGAGAGCACGAGGCCGATCAGGACGAACACGAGCGTCAGGTAAACCGCAAAAAACCAGGCCCCCATGGTCGGCGACATCAGGTCTTTGACCAGGAGCCCGACGGCGAATAGAACGACGATCAACAGAACCAGCCCCATCGCGGCACGCCCCTTTTTGGGAGGCTTGCACGCCTTCACGATCTCCGCTCGGACGTCCTCCGACTCCGGCAGTACGGGCAAAACCGAAGCGGGTGGCGTGGACGTCGGCTTCCCGTCGCTCTCGCCCGCAACGGTGTAAACCCACTCCTCTTTCGCCACCTTCTGGGATTTGCAGTTTGGACATTCCATGGTCAAACGGCTCCCGACGGAACCGCCCCGATCTCGACGCACGACCCCGCCGGCCGCAAGGCAGAAATCAGCGCACTCGCCAGCAGGCACCATGAATTCCGCATTCCAGCCGAGCCTAAACCCGACGCGCCTACCGCTGCACTTGCCAAAACCGCTGCTTCAGTCACCTTCGAAGTAGCGGCCCCCGCTTTCTTTTTAGTCCCATGACGACGCCCGCCGACCCAGAATCCATCATACTGTCCCGCCCGGACAGGATCGGTGACGTCGTCATCTCCACGAGCGTCATCGGGCCGACACGGGCCCGCTTCCCCTACGCACGGCTTTATTTCATGGCGCAACCGCGCATGGCGCCACTCTTTGAGGCGCACCCCGCGCTCGACGGCTTTGTCCCGATTGCCCAAACAGCCGCGGAAACCGCCGAGCGCCTACGGTCGCTTCGCGCCGAGGTCCTCATACATATGGACCCCGATACGACCGTCGCGCAGGCCGGTGCGCTTGCCGGCATACCGAGGCGGATCGGCTACGGGGCACGCCAGCGCCGCTGGCTCACGCACCTCGTGCGTATAGACAAGGACAAAGGGCGCCAGCATGAGGCCGCTTACGCGTTTGAGCCCATAAAACTCCTGGGCGCCGAACCACCCGCCCAGTGGAGGCCGTGGCTGACTCCCGAGGTGGCCGCGCAAGCCCGCGCCCACGCAAAGCTTCAAGTCGCCGGCATACGGCGGCGGTACGGTGTGCTCCACCTTTCCGCCCATGGGACGAAACCCCGCGTGCCCATTCCCTACTTCATTGAAGCCGCCTCCTTTTTCGAAAAACGTGGGTTGGCGGTTTTAGTCGTTGGCGGCGAAGCCTCGGATCCGGCCATCGCGGAGTTCGAAAGCGCCCTGCCCCCGAACCTTCGCAAGCACAGCTACGCGTGCCTCGCCGGGAAGCTGGACCTTGCCGAGACCGCCTGGGTATTGGGCGAAGCCGCCGTCGTGCTCTCGCGTGACAGTGGGCCTGCCCATCTCGCGGCTGCCATGAACGCTCCCATCGTCACCCTCATGGCCGAACCCGAGCCCTCCTGCTGCTCTCTGCGTTGGGCACCCCTTGGACTCCACTCCTACGTTCTGGAAAAGCCCATGAAACGCCGGTGGCTTGAAAGCCGTGCCTCCTTCGCGGCGCGCAATTTCCAGAAGATCAGCCCTCAGGAAGTCCTGCACCTCCTCGAACAGGCCCTCGCGCATACGGCAACCGGTCCCACCAGCAGCACGGGAACGAGCTAGAGCACCTTCGGTCCAAGTCGTCGCATCTGTTGCGGAGATCGTTTCGCCCGCGCCGACGCGAGGATGGGGCGTCCACGCTCGCCGCAGCGCCAGCGCGAAGATTGGAATGAGGTGAACGAGTGCGACGACTTGAAATAGAACTGCCCCGGAGCCCTCAGTTTGAGGTGTCACATCGGCTGACGAGCCCTTTTTCCCTAAAACCTGCCCGAAGCACGCGGCCCCGCACCCACGGAATCCAGGTAAAAGGACTCCGCTTCCCGCACGATGCGGTTACACTGGTGGTAGTCTCCTGTCCACGAGTTCGGCACGCACAGCCGTTTTATGACAACGGAGACCACCTTGCCCGCGGCGTCGCGCACCGGCTGGAATTCCACGAGCATCCGGGGCGGGTACAAATGCACCACCTGGACGCGGTCCCTGTCCTCGTCGCGCTCGATCTTTATGAAGTGCCGGTAGGCCATGGAGCCGTATCCCCGTACGGATCACGCATCCCTCGAAAAAGTTCCCGGAGAAACGATGGCACAGAAGCCATCCCTGCGCGAGTATCAGTACTCCGACTTAAGCTCGCGGGTCATGAGTTCATGCAGCGCGGCCTGCGGATTCTTGCCGCCGTAGAGAATGGCGTGCAGGGCGAGGAGGATCGGTGGTTCCAACGCTTGTGCCCGACATAGCTCCCGGAAATGTGCCGCCGCGTGGTACCCTTCGACCACCGTGCGCCGCCCGCCGATCAGGTCCGAGGCCGCCTTCCCCGAAGCCAGTTGCTCGCCAAAGCTGCGGTTGCGGCTGGCAGGTCCCGTACAGGTGGCGACCA
>CAZQIE010000081.1:239-14019 GCA_964593675.1 uncultured Opitutales bacterium | reverse complement strand
CTCTACCTCGCCTCCGCCCTCCTGTGGCTGTAACCCATATGTTGATTGGCCCTAGGGCGGTTCTACTTCAGGTCGTCGCACGAAGCGGCCTAAACGGTGGCCGTGGCCTTTGCCCCCGCATGGAACGCGGCGTGCATGCGCTCGATCAGCGATCGAGGCGGTTTCACGGGCTGACCCTGCGCGTTGATGAACGCGTGTGCCGTGTACCCCTTCGCCAAAAGCTCCTCGCCCCGGTGGACCTCATACTCGAGCCGCAGGCGCACGAACGGCTTCTCCGGCATCCGCGTGGTCACGGTTATGCGGTCGTCAAACTTTGCCGGCTTCAGATACTGCGCATGCGCCTCAAGCACAGGCAGCCGGAACCCCTCACGCTCCAGCTCCACGTACGGCAACCCCAGCTCGTCCAGGAGCTGGATGCGCGCCACCTCAAACCACGCGAAATAATTCGCATGGTAGCAGAAGCCCATGGCGTCAGTTTCCACGTAACGGACCCGTATGTTGCAGAGCGAAGTGAGCATAACTCGAAAACAGCGGCCCGCCCGGACCTTTCCGGCCCCTGGCCACCGCTCCACATGATGTACGCCCCCCACGCCTCTTGGCAAACGCTCTGAAAGCGCGCGTCGCTGGACTCAGGTTTTCCGTATGCCCCCTTAGTTGCGGACAAGCTGGACGATATGGTAGGACTCTCGCGCCCCCGGGATTACGTCCCGCAGGCCACGGGGCTCTCCCTTCCTTCCGCGCAAACCCAACCATGTTCCGCCGCATCCTTTACTGGACAGCGCATTTTTTCGCCTACGTCATAATGATCATACTCGCGGGGGCTGTGGCGGGCGCTATACTTTCTCCCGTAATCGCGCTCATCCTGCACTGGCCCTTCACGCCCGAGATCGTCCCGCGCGGTGCCTGGCTTGGCCTGCGTTACGCCGGGATCTGGGCGGGCGGCGTGGCCCTCGTGCTCTGCGCGATCCGAGCACACCGGCACCACCGCTTTCTCGCCGACTCCGATCCTTCCGATAACACGGAATCAAAATGAACCACAAGTGGACCGCCTACTTCGTCGGGTTCCTTCTTGGCTGCATTGTCGTGATGGCCATCGCGGTGAACCGCATGCCGAAGAAGCCTCGGCCCGTGGCCGACGAGCATGCCCTGGGCGTGCCGGGCGTGGTGCTTGAGTTCCACCGGCGCAAACAGCCCGTGGTGGGCCCCTTTGTGAGCGCACAGATGGTGGTGCCGCCCAAGACGCCCGACGGCATGACCGTCCGGACGCTGGTGGCTACGGGACTGCGTGGCGGCGGCCCTCTCTGGGTGGAGGAAACTATCGACCCGAACAACGTGGTCGTAAGCGCCCGCTACGCCTGCGCCGACCGCCTGCTGGTGCGCCTGAAAGACCGCACGCAGAGCGCGGCCTTCGCGGAGGCGCTGAAGGACACCGGCTGGAAACTCGGGCGTGCGCCGCTCCCCGGCTGGATAGAGGTCACCGTGAACACGCGGACGCTCGCAACCGTGCCGCAGGCGATTGAGCGCGTCGGCGCCACAGGGCTTGTTGCGGAGGCGAAGCCACGGATGCTCACGCCTCCCCCGGCGCCCGTGCAGACGGTGGAAGATTAGGCAGCCGGTATTTTCGTTGCCACGGGGCCAATGCGGTACAAGCCTAGGCCCGCGATGAACCTTCAGGCTCTCAGCAAATACTTCCAGAAGCCAGACCTCGGCCTGCTGATCCTCCGGGCGGGGCCGGGCGCCATGATTGCCGCCTTCGGCGTGATGAAGTTCCTTGGAGGCCCAAGCCAGCTTCAAAGCGTGGGCACGGCGATCAACGCGATTGGCGTGGACTTCTGGCCGCCGCTTTTCTGGGGCTTCACGGCCGCGTTCGCCGAGCTCCTTTGCGGCATGCTCCTGATCATTGGCACGCTCTTCCGGCCAGCCGCTTTCATCCTCACCTTTGTGATGGCCGTCGCCGTCGCCTCGCTCTGGGGCAAAGGTTTCATGGAATTCGCGTTCCCCCTTGCGATGGGCCTGATCTTCTTCGGTCTGTTCTGGACCGGCCCTGGCCAACTGAGCATCCAGAAGAGCTAGGGAACCAAGATGCAGCAGGACGCACCGTCCAACGTCGCGCGCCCGCGCTACCGCTGCTGGGCCGAAATCGACCTGGGCGCGCTGGAGCGCAATCTCGGCCGCATCAAGCAAGCCCTGCCCCCGCACATCCGCTACGTCGCCGTCGTAAAAGCCGACGCCTACGGGCATGGACTGCCGCAAACGGTCGCGCGCCTCATGCAGTGCGGCGCGGACATGTTCGCCGTCGCCAATGTGTATGAAGCGGCTGAAGTCCGTGAAATCGGCTCCGGCTGGCCCATCCTGCTCCTGAGCCCCCTGCTGCCGGAAGAAGACCGTTATCTTTTCGACTACGACCTGACCGCCACCATCTCCACGCCCGAGGAAGTCGCGAGACTCGACGCCGCAGCAGCAAAAGCGGGGCAGATCCTGCCGATCCACCTGAAGGTGGACACCGGGATGGGCCGCATGGGCGTCTGGCATGAAAACGCGGTGGACATGTACGAGCGCGTCCGCGAGGCCCGAAACCTCGCGCTCGCCGGCATCTATACGCACTTTTCGTCCGCCGGCACGGACCCCGCGTTCACGGAGCACCAGCGAAACCTGTTTCTCGAAACGCTCAAATGCATGCCGGGACTGCCGTATCAAGAACTCCTGATACACGCCGACAACAGCGCGGGACTCGAATCGCTTAATCCCGGCAGCCCGTTCAACGCCGTGCGCGTCGGCCTGCTCCAGTTCGGCCTCATGCCCTACCCCGCCAGCCTGCTCGCACGGCTGCGCCCAGAGCCCGTCCTGAGCTTCCACACGCGCATCGGGCTGATCAAGAGCCTGCCGGCTGGCACGCCCATCAGTTACAGCCGCACAAAGGTGCTGGAGCGCCCGTCCCGGGTCGCCGTGCTGACGGCGGGCTACGGCGACGGCCTTCCGACCGCCGCCAGCAATCGCGCACAAGTGCTCATCCGTGGCCGCCGCTGTCCCGTTCTCGGGCGCATAACCATGGACCAGACGATCGTGGACGTCACCGACCTGCCCGACGCCCAGCCGGGTGACATCGTGACGCTCATCGGCAGGCAAGACCACGCCAGCGTGACGATTGACGAGTTCAGCCAGTGGAGCGACTGCATCACGTGGGAGACCCTGTGCTCCATCACGAAGCGCGTCCCACGCCTCTACCGCACCACCCGCGACGTGGGTTAAAGCGCGCATTCCTCCGCCGCCCTGTGCAAGATCCTGGCGTCGGCGCGGACGGCAAAGCCAGGCCGCATTGTGCGGCGCCTTGAAGCAGAACCTCTCCAAAAACAAACAGGCCCGCCGGAAGCGCGTCCCAGGCGGGCCAGAAAAACCACAGGTGCTTCGGGTTACGGCGTCAGTTCTTCGGGTTCCTTCGCCTTCTCGCTCTTGGCTTCCACCTTTTCCCCGGCCGCTTTCTCAGCCTTGGCAGGCGCGGACTTCGGCGGGTAGTCCGCGAGCGCCCAACGGGCCTGCTTCTCGATGGAAAGCTCCGACAAGGTGCGGAGGTTTGCAGGCCACGAGGCCCAGCCACGCCAGAGGGTGACGCCATTCGTGGTCACAAAGGAAACCTCAAGCGTAATCTGGCGCTGCAAGGCAGGCTCGATCCGGCCATCGGGGCGACGGAACTGGCTCATATCGGTGTCGGAACCGATGATCCAGCGCGGGCTGATGGTGATGTCTGGGCCCGCGCTTTCATCCACGCGCTTCATCCCCTTGCTTTCAAGCTCAGCCGTGAGCGCCGACACAACCGCAGCGTTCACAAATTCGGGCGTCATCGGCGACTCCGCGATCATGTCCAGGCCCTTGGGCGCTTCGATCTTGAACGTCTTGATGATGCTGTAATCAAGCTCGCGGTTGTAAACGCTGTTACCGGGAGCGGCGCAGCCGGCAATCAGCGCGGCGAGCGCAAGGATGGGGAGGCAAGTTTGGAGGAAACGGTTCATGGCTTGTTGTTTCGTTCGGCCAGGCAGCCGCCGAGCCGACTTGCGGCCGGATATTGGCGGGACGTAACCGCCCCGTAAAGCGGATTTAATGTGCCGCGGGAGCCGTCCGGCCCCAGACAAGAAGTTACACCGGCTTTGGCCAACCCGCCGCCAGGGCCTGAAGTGCCCGCGCCCGGTGGCTGATGCGGTTCTTCACTTCCCCAGGCAGCTCCGCGAAGCTGCGGTCATAACCTTCGGGCACAAAAAGCGGGTCGTAACCGAAGCCGCCACAACCGGCAGGGCTCACGCTTATGCGGCCCTCGCACCGGCCGTTGAAAACAAACTCCCGCCCATCTCCCCGCAGGACCACCACGCAGCACCGGAAGCGCGCCGTGCGCTTGGCGTCCGGCACGCCCGCCAGCGCACCCAGCAATTTCGCGTTGCGGTCGGCGTCCGAGGCGCCGGGCCCCGCATAGCGGGAAGAATGCACACCCGGTGCGCCGCCAAGCGCATCGACTTCAAGCCCGCTGTCATCCGCAAGCACCCACGCGCCCTGCGGCGCGAGCGGTCGGAGCGCCTGCGCCTTCAGCCGTGCGTTGCCCTCGAAGTCCGGCGCGGTTTCCTCAACGTCGGGCATGCCGCCAAGCTCCCTGGCGCTGCACACGTGGATATCGAGGCCGGCCGTGCGGAGGATCTCCTCCAGCTCGCCCGCTTTGTGCGCGTTCGCAGTCGCAAGATATACTGTCTGCATGATAGACGTCCGCCGGGGTGCTACGAAAGCGCCGGGTAGTGCACAAACCCGCGGAGCAACTGGTCGTTTCCGAAAGCGGCCTGATGCACGCTGTGCAGTTGGATCGCCTCGTCCATCCTCGGACGCGTCCCACCGCCAAAGGCCGGAACGGATTCGTGGTCCGCGAGAATTTTCGGCGCCCTGTATGAGAACAGGTAATCGAGTTGCCGCTCGTGCAGGAACGAGCTCAGGAGCGTGCTCCCGCCCTCAAGATACACCCCCACGATGCCTTCCGCCTTGCAGCGGTCGCGAAATGCCTGAAGCCACGCGGCCGCATGGGGCATCGTCCACACCCGCACACCGCGCTCCTTCACCCGGTCCAGCGCTGCGGCGTTCGCGTCTTCGCGCGTGACCAGGATCGTGCGGTCCGCGTGCGCATCCGAATACACCAGTGGCAGCGGCGCATTCAGGGTCCGGAGGGAACGGTCAAAAATAAAGCGCAGGGGGCACCACTCGACCTCACCAAGGCGGCTCGTGAGGCGCGGGTTGTCCGCGAGCACCGTATTTGCGCCAACGCCGATGGCCGGAAAATACCGCCGCCAACGCATCACGTCCTCCCGGGCGGACGGGCCGGTGATCCAGCGGGATTCGCCCGTACGCGTGGCGATGCGCCCGTCGAGGGTCGTCGCGATCTTGCCTACAATCAGGGGCGTACTGCGCGAAATCCAGTGGTTGAAAATCAGATTGAGGTCGGCGCAGGCTTCGCCGAGCACGCCGAGCTTCACGTTTATTCCCGCCGCACGCAGGATCTGCAACCCCTTGCCCGCGTGGGCCGGGTTCGGATCAACGACCCCGACCACGACGTTGCGGATGCCCGCGGCAATGATGGCCTCCGTGCAAGGCGGCGTGCGCCCGTGCGTGCAACAGGGCTCGAGGGTGACGTAAAGCGTGGCGTCCGGACTCGGCTTGCCAGCCAGTTTGCGCAGGGCGACCACTTCGGCATGAGGCTCCCCTGCCCGCGCGTGAAAGCCCTCCGCGACCACGCGCCCGCTGTCTACGATCACAG
The DNA here is from genome assembly GCA_964593675.1 of uncultured Opitutales bacterium. Lineage (GTDB taxonomy): Bacteria > Verrucomicrobiota > Verrucomicrobiia > Opitutales > CAZQIE01 > CAZQIE01. The sequence continues at coordinate 8,237 of CAZQIE010000081.1, read as the reverse complement.
CGCCAACCAGGGGATTCGGGTGCGTTTCGCCCCATGCGCGCTTCGCTTCCTCCAGCGCGCGCCGCATGAACGTGCGGTGCCTTGCGTCTTCCATGAAATCCTGAGGGGTTACGCCCGAACGAACGGGTTGCTGCGCTTTTCGTGGCCCACCGTCGTCGTCGGGCCGTGGCCGGGCAGGATGACCGTATCATCCGGCAGCGTGTAGATTTGCTCGCGGATGGAGCGCTGGAGCGTGGCCCAATCCCCCATCGGAAGATCCCACCGCCCTACCCCGCCCGCGAACAGGGCGTCGCCCACAAACGCGCAACCGTGGTCCGGCAGGTAAAAGAGAACGTTGCCCGGACAGTGCCCCGGGACGTGCCGCACCTGCACGCGCAGGCCCGCGAGCGTAAACTCCTGGCCCGCCTCGACCCACACATCCACCGTCACCGGGTCCACCCGCATCCCCGGGAACATGAACGGCGCCTGCTGCATCGGGTCCTCGATCCACTCCTTGTCCGCCGCGTGCGCGTACACTTTCGGGCCCAGCCGGCGCAACCTCGCGCCATCGCTCATGTGGTCCCAGTGACCATGCGTCAGCAGCAAGCCCACGAGCTTGCGCTGGCGCCCGCCTTCCGCGAGCGCCTCTTCCACGGCCTCCAGCGCGTCCATCGGCGCATCAACCAGAAACACCTCGTCCGCGCCCTCGAGCCCCGCCAAATAAGCGTTCGTCCCGAGCGGCCCAAGCTCCATGGATTGGATTTCAACCGGCATCGCCGCATGAGCGTGCCTCCGCCCGCCCCGGAAGCAACGCCTATTTTTCTGCTTTCGTTGACGCCCACGCCCTCTATATAGAGTCACCCTTTCCGCGCCTGCGCGGGGAACCCGTCTGCGCACCCGCGGACGCCCCCGTCGCGCAAGCCTCCAATCCTTTCAACCCATGAAGACGCTCAAATTTGCCGTGCTGCCCGGCGACGGGATCGGCCCCGAAGTGATGGAAGTCGCCCTCGAGGTGCTCCACGCGGTGACCGCGAAGACCGGTTACACGCTGGAGTACAAGACGTGCGACGTCGGCGGCATCGCCATCGACCGCCACGGCAAGGCGCTCCCGGACTCCACGCTCGAAACGTGCCGGGCCTCGGACGCCATCCTGTTCGGCTCCGTAGGCGGCCCCAAGTGGGAAAATCTCCCGCCCAAGGAGCAGCCCGAGCGCGCGTCCCTGCTGCCCCTGCGCAAGGCGTTCCGCCTTTTCGCGAACATCCGCCCCGGCCTCCTCTACCCGGAGCTGGTTGACGCCTCCCCCCTCAAGAAGGAGCGCATCCCGCAGGGCATCGACATGGTGTGCATCCGCGAGCTCACCGGCGGCATCTACTTCGGAGCCAAGGAAACCAAGACGCTCGACGACGGTGACGTGCAGGCCACCGACACCATGGTCTACCGCAAGAGCGAGATCGAGCGCATCGCCGAGGTCGCCATCCTCACCGCGCTTGGCCGCTCCCGCCGCCTGTGCTCGGTCGACAAAGCCAACGTGCTCGAGACCTCCGTGCTCTGGCGCAAGACGATGACCGAGTACGTCCAGAAGAACTACCCGGAAATCAAGCTCAGCCACCTGTACGTGGACAACGCGGCCATGCAGCTCGCCCGCGATCCCAACCAGTTCGACGTGCTCGTCACCGAAAACATGTTCGGCGACATCCTGTCCGACGAAATGGCCGTTATCTGCGGCTCACTCGGCATGCTCGCCTCCGCCAGCCTCGGCGACCTCAAGAACACCCTGGGCCTTCCCTTCGGCCTCTATGAGCCCGCAGGCGGCACCGCCCCCGACATCGCGGGTAAGGGCATCGCCAACCCCTGCGCCCAGATCCTCAGCGTCGCCCTCATGCTCCGCTACAGCTTCGGCCTCGAAAAGCTCGCGGCCGTCATCGAGACCGCCGTGCGCGACACCGTGACCTCGGGCACCCGCACCGGCGACATCGCCTTCGGCGGCAAGAGCGTCGGCACGAAGGACATGGGCAAGGCCATCCTCGAGCGCCTCAAGTAACTCCGGCCTTTCCGCCGCGCGTGCCACGCCCGCACGCGCGGCGTTTCTGGCGCCGGGCCCACGACAATTCCGGCCCCGCCGACCTCCCAACGTTTCTCCGTTCCGTCCGATGAATTCCTCCGAAATCCGCCAGTCCTACCTCGATTTCTTCGCGAGCAAAGGCCACACCATCGTGCCCTCCGCCTCCCTGATGCCCGGCTCGCCGAACCTGCTTTTCACGAACGCGGGCATGAACCAGTTCGTGCCCTACTTCCTGGCGGAACGCCCGGCCCCCTACAACCGCGCCGCAGACACCCAGAAGTGCATCCGCGCAGGCGGCAAGCACAACGACCTGGAAGACGTGGGCTTCGACACCTACCACCACACGTTCTTCGAGATGCTCGGCAACTGGTCCTTCGGCAACTACTTCAAGAAGGAAGCCATCGAATGGGCCTGGGAACTCATTACCGAAATCTGGAAGTTCCCGAAAAACCGCCTGTACGCCACCGTCTACCAGCCCGGCCCCAAGGACCCGTCCGAGTTTGACCACGAAGCCTACGGCCACTGGGAGAGCCTCTTCGTCAAGGCCGGCCTCGATCCCAAAGTGCACATCCGCACCGGCGGCAAAAAAGACAATTTCTGGATGATGGGCGACACCGGCCCCTGCGGCCCGTGCAGCGAAATCCACGTCGACCTCACGCCCAACGGCGACACCAAGGGCAGCCTCGTCAACGCCAGCTCCCCCTACTGCCTCGAAATCTGGAACCTCGTCTTCATCCAGTTCAACGCCGAGCCCGACGGCTCCTTCAAGCCCCTCTCCGCGAAGCACGTTGACACCGGCATGGGCCTTGAGCGCGTGGCCGGCATTTACGCCACCACGAACGGCTTCAAGGACTTCTCCAAGCCGCCCTCGAATTACAACAGCGACCTCTTCGGCGACATCTTCGCGCACATCACCCGCATGTGCGGCAAGCCCTACACGGCCACCATGCCGCAGGACGTCAACGCCCTCAGCCCCCAAGAAATGAGCGACGCCGCGTTCCGCGTCCTCGCCGACCACATCCGCACCCTCTCCTTCGCCATCGCGGACGGCATCCTCCCCGGCAACGAAGGCCGCAACTACGTCCTCCGCCGCATCCTGCGCCGCGCCATCCTCTGGGGCAAGCGCATCGGCCTCCCCGCCGGCTTCTTCACGGAACTCGTGGACCCGCTCGTGAACAAGATGGGCCCCGTCTTCCCGGAACTCATCGCACAGCGCGACGTCATCAAGAAGGTCGTCGGCAACGAGGAGCGCACGTTCGACCGCACCCTCGACCGCGGGCTCCAGCTCTTCGACAAGATCGCGGCGGACAAGGGCAAGATTCCGGGCACGGACGCCTTCGTCCTCTACGATACCTACGGCTTCCCGATCGACCTCACCCAGCTCATCGCCCGCGAGCGCAAGCTCGATGTCGATATCGACGGCTTCAACGCCGAGATGGAGAAGCAGCGCGAACGCGCCCGCGCCTCCCAGCAGAAGACCATCATTTCCGTAGCGGACACAACCGGCAACCAGGCCGCCACCATCTTCACCGGTTACGATAACGCAAACCTGGAATCGTTTGAGACGGAGCTCGTCGCCACCGAGACCAACACGCAGGGTGATGCGTTCCTCGTGTTCTCACAGTCCCCGTTCTACGCCGAGCTCGGCGGTCAGGTGGGCGACACCGGCATCGCCTCCGTCAACGGCCAGACCTACGTCATCGTCAACACGCTCAAGGACGCCGCGGGCCGTCACCTGCACCAGGTGAAGGCTGAAGGCGTGGCCCTGCCCGCCGCTCCCGCAAAGGCCGTCGTGAGCGTGGACGGCGACCGCCGCCGCGCGATCCAGCGCCACCACACCGCCACGCACGTCCTGCACTGGGCGCTGCGCAAAGTGCTCGGCACGCACGTCCGGCAGGCAGGCTCGCTCGTCACGCCCGACCGCCTGCGCTTCGACTTCGCGCACTTTGAGGCCGCCACGCCCGAACAGCTCCGCGAAATCGAGACCCTCGCCAACCGGCGCATCCTCGAGAACCACGGCGTCCGCTGGTACGAAGTCCCGTTTGCGGAAAAGCCTGAAGGCTGCCTCGCGTTCTTCGGCGAAAAGTATGGCGCGGTCGTCCGCGTTGTGGACGTCGGCGGCTGGTCCATGGAACTCTGCGGCGGCACGCACGTCACCGCCACCGGCGAAATCGGCCTGCTCAAAGTCGTTGCCGAAACCGCCATCGCTGCCGGCACCCGCCGCATCGAGGCCGTCGCCGGTGAGTCCGCGATCGACCTCATGCAGCAGCAGAGCCGCCAGCTCCAGCAGCTCGCCCAGCGCATGTCCTGCCAGCCCGCCGAACTTGAGGCCCGCATGGCCGCCCTCCTTGACCAACGCTCCGTCCTCGAAAAGCAACTCCGCAGCCTCCAGCAGAAGGGCGCAGCCGCGCAGGCGGACGAGCTCGCGGCGAAGGCCTTGAAGGACGCGAACGGCCTGAACTGGGTGGTCGCGCAGGTCCAGGCGGGCAACCCCAACGACCTTCGTGACATGGCCGCCCAGCTCGGCAAGAAGATCGGGGCGGGCGTCGTCGTGCTCGGCGCTGCCATCGACGACAAAGCCTCTGTCGTCGCCCTGTGCACCGCCGAAGCCGTGGCCGCAGGCCATCAGGCTGGCAAGCTCGTGGGCACGCTCTGCGGCCAGCTTGGCGGCAAGGGCGGCGGCAAGCCCGACTTTGCGATGGGCGGCGGCAAGGACACCGCCAAAATCGGCTCCGTGCTTGAAGCCTTCCGCGCGACCGTCAAGTAAGACGAAAACGCCTTCTCAACGGCTCCCGACTTGGGGGCCGTCTTTTTATGCCTGCACGACGCGAACGTGGCCCAGCCGGCCCACGGTATGCGCCATACAGCCAGGACGCCCTCACGCCGCGGCGGGGCCTTCCGTGCGGGTTCCGCCGGGCTGCTCCGGCCTCTCCTCGTAATCCTCCATGCCGAGAATCGGCTTCTGGAGCCGCGACGCCAGCATCCGCAAACGCTCCTTGTTGTCCGAGGCCACGGCGGCGCGCACTTCGGCGAGCGCCGGGTGTTCCGCCGGAAAAGTCACTTCGTGTCCGTCCAGATTCACCACTACCGCGTCCGCTGCCGAGCCTTCAACGCGGCGTTCCTCTCCCTGCTTTTCGTCAGCCATCGGCGAGGTTACACCGGCTCAAGCCCGCGCGCCAGCGCCACGCAAGGAATCCCTCCCCACGTACCCAGAAGGCGGATACAGGCTCCGGGCGGGAGGGCGCTACTCCGCGCCACCGCGCATACCAAATTCCTCCAGCCGCTTCCGAAGGGTCGCGCGCGTCATCCCCAGCATCGCCGCCGTCTTGACCTGACTACCTTTGGCTTCCGCAAACGCCCGCTTCAAAAGCTCCTTTTCGGTCACCTCAAGCAGGTCCTTGCTATGGCGCCCACGCAGCGTGCCATACACGAGGTCAAAGACCCCATCCCAGGTGAGCGGCATCGAAGACCGGTCCGCTTCCGCCTCCGGAGCCAGGCTGCTCGCGGGTGCAAGCGCCACCGCGGGCGCCTCTGCCGCAGGCGCCGGCGGGGTGGCCGGTGCCGCAGCGGGGAACGGGGCCACGGGTTCGGGCGCCGGAACCGCTGGCGCAGCGACCGCCGGGGCTTCCGCGCTGCTCAGGAACCCCAGAAGCTCCCGTGGCAAGTCCTTCACCAATACCGTGTCTCCCTGCGCCACAACGCCAGCGCGGTACACGACATTCTCTAGCTCGCGGACGTTGCCGGGCCAGCTATGCCGGCAGAGCAGCGCCAGAGCCTCCGACGAAACTTTCTTCGCCTTGATCTTCCGGTCTCTCCCAAGCCGCTGGATCATGAAGTCCACAAGCTGCGGCACATCCTCCTTGCGCTCCCGCAGCGGCGGCAGGCGCAACCTTACGACGTTCAGGCGGTAATACAGGTCTTCGCGGAACGTCTTTTCCGCGACCATCTTCTCAAGATCCTTGTTCGTCGCCGCGATCAGCCGCACGTCCACCTTTATCGTCTCGCTGCCGCCGACGCGCTGGATCTCCTTTTCCTGAATGGCGCGCAAGATCTTCGTCTGCGTCGACAACGTCATGTCGCCGATCTCGTCGAGGAAGATCGTGCCACCATCGCAAAGCTCAAACTTGCCGATGCGCTGACCCGTCGCCCCCGTGAACGAGCCCCGTTCATGGCCGAAAAGCTCGCTCTCGATGAGGTTCTCCGGGATAGCCGCGCAGTTCACCGCAATGAAAGGCTTACCCGACCGGTGGCTGTGCTGGAAAATGCAGCGCGCGACGAGCTCCTTGCCCGTGCCGCTTTCCCCCGTAATCATCACCGTCACATCGCTCGCGGCCACCTGCCCGATGACCTTGAACACCTCCTGCATCGCCTCCGATTTCCCTACGATGCCTTCCTTGTAATCCTCGCTGTTGAGCAGCGGCTTGTAGGCCGACCCCGCCGTATCCAGATCGCTCAACGCCCTGACCGCGTTCTCCGTCAGCGTGATGATTTTTTTGATGTCAAAGGGCTTGATGATGTAGTCGAACGCGCCGAACTTCATCGCCTCGATCGCCGTTTGGGTCGTCCCAAACGCGGTCATGAGGATCACCATGGAGCGCGGGTTGCTCTTTCGCAGGTGCTGGAGCGTCTCCAGCCCGGAAATGCCCTCCATCCGGTTGTCCAATAAGATGACGTGCGGGTTTTCCCGCGCCGCCACGGCAATACCGGCTTCCCCGCTGCCCGCGACGATGGTGTTATACCCGCGGGCCGAAAGCACCCGCGTCAGCGAATACCGCATCTCCGCGTCATCATCAATTACCAGAACGGTTGGACTCTTCGGCTTTTCCAGCATACTGCTATGTTCGGGGGCGTTGCGGGCGGCACGCGGGCTACCGGTGCAGTTTAAGGCCCCTGTAGCCAAGACGATGCCAAAAACCATAAATAACGTGAATCTTTTTGTGCGACGCAGCGGCTAAGCCTCGTCACGAACCCAAATCCCTGTATCCCCAAAGCGCATGCACCGGTGGTCGATAAAGCTGTTCAAGGTCCTTGGCATCCAACTGGAGCTGCACCTGACGTTCCTCCTTCTCGTTGGGTTCTTCGCCCTGCAAGGCTGGCTTATGGCGGGTGCGCTGGGCGCCGTGTCCTCGCTGGTGTCCATGTTCCTCCTGTTCGGCTCAGTGCTGCTGCATGAGCTGGGGCACTGTGTGGCCGCTCAACGCTTTGGGATCTCCGTCCGGCGCATCCTGCTTCTGCCCATTGGCGGCATGGCCCAGTTCAGCCGCATCCCGCGCAACCCAGTCGCCGAGCTCGTGATCACCGCCGCCGGGCCCGCCGTTAACTTCGTCATCTATTTCTCCATCGCCGCCTTCCTGGGCTGGCTGCCCGCAATCGACCTCGAATCCCCCCATGCCACGCTCCTCGGCCTGCTCATTTTCCTCCAGTGGGCAAATTTAGCCATGGGCGTGTTCAACCTGCTTCCCGTCTTTCCCATGGACGGCGGACGCCTCTTGCGGGCCTTTCTGGCCCTCAAGCTACCCTACCTCTCGGCCACCCGCTGGGCCGCCGGAGTCGGGAAGGTGCTTTCCGTCACCGCGGCCATCTTTGCCGGCTTCCACGGCAATTACCTGCTCTCTGTCCTCTTTATCTTTATCCTGATCGTCGGCGACATGGAACTGAACTTCGTCCAGCGACAGGAAAGCTTCCACGGCCTGGCCGTCCGTGACGTCGTCCGCCCGTGGTCGCTGATACTCGAAGATTCCCGCCCGTTGCGCGACGCCCTTCACCTGCTCACCCGCCATCCCGCGGGCGACATCCTCATCACCCAGAACGGCACCGTTCGCGGAACCCTTACGCTCGACCGCCTGCGGCAACTCATCAAGAAGCCTCAGGCCCTCGCTGATCCCGCAGGGCTTCACGCCGCACCCATTTACCGGATGCTCCAGGCCGACTGGCCCCTGGACCTTTTCGCGGAGTCC
>CAZQIE010000081.1:0-209 GCA_964593675.1 uncultured Opitutales bacterium | reverse complement strand
TCTACGAGGCCGACCAGTTTATCGGCGTTCTCGACCCAGGCCACCTCGGGGAAGCGCTCTTCTGGGCCCAGCAGCGCCGTGATGCCGTTGAGCGCGAAGCCGCGTTCATGGCGCAAGTGCCGCCGCCCCCGCCCCCGGTGACGCCGTTCCCCCAAGCCGCCCCGCCCCCGCCCTCTCCCTACCCACCCCGCGAGGCGCCCCCTTACCTG
>CAZQIE010000080.1:0-14065 GCA_964593675.1 uncultured Opitutales bacterium | reverse complement strand
TCCGCCCTCCTGTGGCTGTAACCCATATGTCGATTGGCCCTAGATAGTCATCAGGGCGGGGAGACTCCGGCACACCGGGAAGACTCCCCGCCCTCTTTTTTTGCCGGTTACGCACCGCCCGCGGCATTCTTGGAGGAGTCGCTTTTAATTTTCCGCACGATTCGACATCGGGACTCGGCCCACGTCGACGCGAGGCCATTCCCAGCGCCGCTCCGGAACGTCGCCGCCCCCGGTTGCCCAGATCGAACGGTTAGAGGGGAATTTGCCGCCTCGAAGTCTGGCGGGTTGCAAAAATAAACCTCCGCCCCTATTACACCACGGCAATGCCCCCCGCACGCGCCGCGTTGCTTACCGCCTTCTGGGCCGGCACCCTTGCCGTCGCCTGGTGGGCAGGCCGTGCCGCCGCTACGCCTGCGGCCCACACGCCAGCCTCCCCTCCCCAGGCATCGGCAAGGCAGGCACCGGTCGCAACGGCGCACCCCCCCACGCCTTCGAGCGAGACCGAACCGTCCCACCTCGCTGCCCTGCGTGCACTCCTCGACGACGCCCAGCGCACCGGCCAGCTTCCACGCCGCGAGATCGCCGCACTCGCCCTCTCCCTGCCACCCGAAGCCGCCCCCGAAGCCCTCGACCTCGTACAACGCCTGCCCGAAGGCACCCGCAAGGACGCCCTTCTTGTCCAGCTCGTTGACCGCTGGGCAACCCGTGACCCCCAGCAGGCCCTCTCCTGGGCAGACCGGCTGCCCGCCCATGACGTCCGCCAGCGCGCCGTCAGCGTCGCCCTCCGCGGCTGGTCCACCCTCGACCCCGTTTCCGCCTTCGCGTGGGTCCACGCGCACCGCGCGGAAACCTCCGAACAAGCCTACCAACACCGGCTCCTGAGTGTCGTGGGAGGGTTTGCGACAAACCAGCCCGAAGCCGCCTACCAATACGCACTCGGCCTACAGGACGCCCCCTACGGCGACGGCTCAACCCTGCGCCAGGCTGCCCTTGAGACCGTCTTTACTGAAGCTTTCCAGCACGCACGCCCCCAGCAGGCCCTCGCCTGGGTGGACGCCATGAGCCCCGGCCCCCAGCGCACCAGCGCCACCGAAGCCCTCGTACGGGCCTGGGCCGATGCCGATCCCGCCGCCGCACACGCCTGGGCCGCAACCCAGCCCCCCGGCGCCGTCAGCGCGACGACCGTGGACAACGCGCTTCGCCGCTGGGTCGCCAAAGACGCCCGCGGCGCCTCCAAATGGGCGGCCACCCTCGCGGAAGGCGACCCCTCCCGCAGCCAGGCCCTTTACAACGTCGTTGACCAGTGGGCGAAATACGAAACCCTCCCGCCGGCTGAATGGCTCAACCAGTTTCCACCGACCCAGGAGCTTGACCGCGCGGTCGTCGCCTTCACCAACCGCGTGATGTACCAGGACCCCGCCGGAGCCATGAGCTGGGCAGAGTCCGTCGTCGATCCCGCCCTGCGCGACTGGCTCACCCAGCGCGTCGCCCAGCTCTGGGCCCAACGTGCGCCCGCGGCCTACGAGGCCTACATGCGGGCACCTGCACCCGCTCCAAACCAGAACTGAGTTTCTTCTGATAACCCTCAATCGCCTAGGGGTATTTTCCCCAGCACCTTCCTTTGTCTCGCTAGCCCATAAAGCTTTTTGGTAAACGCACACTCAAGTCTCCCCTACCTACCCCTCAGCTCCTTACCACCACCCTTCTTCTACCTAGCCCCCAATCATGCTGAATCCCGCAGAGACCAAAGCGTCAGGCGCCGACGGGCACCACCTGATGAGCTTTCCCATTGAGACACAGCACAAGCGCATTCCCTGGCGCTGGGTGGTGATTCTCGCCATCATCAAGCAGGCGCACGTCCTCGTGCTCTTTACCGCAGGGAGCATGACGTTCACGATGCGCAAGTTCATCGAGGACCCGAAGATCATCGGTGGCGTCCAAAGCCTCGACGTGCTCTTCAACATCCTCGTCGCGGCCCCCTGCCTGTACTTCAGCGACCGCATCTGGACGCGCTGGGGCCGCCGCCTTCCCTTCGTCCTCACCGCCTGGGCCGTGTTGGCGATCTGCCTCTTTGCCCTGCCCCTGGTCAAGAGTCCCTATTCGCTCAGTATATTCATAGTCCTCTACCTGATATTTTGGGACGTAAACCAGACCTTCGACACCCTGGTGATGGAAATCGTCCCGCCCGACCAGCGAGGTCGATATTCCGCCATTAGCGCGTGGATGTTTAACGGCCTCATCATGCTCAATGCAGTCGTCATCATGGGGCGCTTTGACGACGTGGCCCACAGTGTCGGCTTCACCCTCCGGGGCGAAGAACTCATTTACTGGTTCGGGGCGCTCAGCACGTTCTTTATCTTCCTCTTCGCGCTCCTCTTTATCCGCGAGCGAAAACCGCAAGACCCCCCGTCGCCCGCGCTCCAGAAGAAGATGAGCCTGGCTGCCGCCTTCACCAACCTGTTCGCGGAACGCACCTTGTGGCCCGTTTACCTCCTCGTCTTTTCCACGATCCTCATGCAAACCGGCTTGGGCGCCGTGGACCCGCTTCTGACAACGGAGCAATGGGGCTATTCCAAGCAGGACCTGGGCACAAACGTATTCGTTGGCGGCATGATGAACATGTTCCTCATCATCCCGCTCGTCGGCATTATCTCCGACCGCATGAACCGGCTGACCATGTTCGGTATCGGCGTCATCGGAACCCTCCTCGGCCAAATCGCCTATTACGTCTTTGTGCAGTTCATCCTGCCCGACCAGCGCCCGACCATCCAACACATGATCATCTTCGGGCAGACCATGTCCGCCATCGGCCAGTTCTCCAGCATCGCGCTCATCCCCCTCATCTACGAGTACATCCCGCGCGACAAGATGGGAACGGCGCAAGCGGGCCTGAACTTCGTCCGCAGCATCACCCGACTCCTTACCATCAACGGCATCATGTGGTGGGTGGACACCTACTCCAAGCTGTGTATGCCCAAAGGCCAGTACGATTACTTCAGCGGTTACCTGTTCATGATCCTCATGAACCTCGTCGGCTGCTGCTTCCTCGCTTACTTCGCCATCCAGGTGCGGCGCGGAAAGATCCTGCCCCTCGGCCGAATCGGGTTCCACCCCGTCGAGGACACTGAAGACAAAGCGGGTGAAACCGCCAAAGAAGGAGCCAAATCATGAAACGCTTCCTCACGCTGCTTGTTCTCCCGGTCCTCGGCATCCTCATCGTCCTCGCCGGCCTCAACTGGAGCCGCAGGGAACTGCGCCTTCGTTTTGAAGGCACGGGAACGAACGGGCGCATAGTTGGCATGGTCCTCAACCGAGGAAGCCACGCCGACCTCGTTACCGGCATCGACACGAATTTGCAGTTTTCTTTGGCGAACGGGGATCGCGTGGACGCCAACTACTCAGACTACGCCCCCGTCAGCGCGACCTACGTCCCGGAAAACGGGCAGCCCTGGAAAATCCCGGAAGCAGATCTCGACCCCAAAGCTGAAAAGGTTCCCTCAGGCCTGTCGAAGGAGCTGCGCCGGGCTCTGAACGAGTCCGTTTCCGGAGATGCCACCATCATACGCTGGGCGCTCAAACGTGAATCGCGCCGCGAGAAGGACACGACCCGCATCATCCGCATCGCGAAGACCGAAACCGTGCACGGCTATTTTGGACTCCCCCAAGTCCCCGAGACCCTGAAAATGCACGGCGGTCGAGTCGCGGTAGATCAGGCCAGTGCGGTTCCTTCTACAGCCCGCATACAGGCCGTCTTCGATTTCAGCGACCCCGTTCGCGTAAAAGAGAACAAGGGAGAAACCCTGATCTCCTACGCGTATGAGCGACCGGGCGGAACCGCCCCCGAAAACAAAAACTTTTTCCTCTACGCCGAACCGTACGCGACCGAGTTTCGGCCCGTCTTTGCGTTCTCCTGTAAAGATAACCCAACCAAGGGCACAGCCGATCAGTACGCACGCCTTTCACATATCGGCCGACACGGCGGGCCAACGCTTGCCCTGCGCCTGTTCGACATCTGCAAGGTTTACTACGACCCGCAGCAGCCTGCCGAAGCCGTCCTCATGGCCGACCCGGGCCCGCCTCCCTCCGGCGCTTGGTTAAACTGGTTCAGCCGCTTCTGCGAAGGCCTGTTTGCCCAGTGGGGCACGTCCGCCCTCATGATCCTTGCGGGCTCCATGTTCCTCGCCGTTGGGCTCATGTTCATCTGGCTCGCCCTCTCGCCGAGCAAACAGGCTCCGCCGGACCACCCCCACGAGACCCCGCAGCCCGCTCGCGCCAACAAGGCCTGATGCGCTGACCGAAAGGACGCCCTCCTTTTGCAAGCTCCGGTTCCGCACCACGCGGGCCGGGGCTTTCTTTTTTCTCCCGCCAGGCAAACCCGGCTCAACCGCCACATCACGGCTCAGGTGACTTTCCCGCCCGCCCCCCTCCTCGCGTCGGCGCGGAGGGAAAAGCCAGGCCACTTTGCGCGACAGCCTGAAGTGGAACCAGCTCTAGAGCAGTTCCATTTCAAGTTGTCGCATGCGCCGACGCTGCGGCGAGCGTGGACGCCCCCTCCTCGCGTCGGCGCGGGCGGAAAAGTGATTTAAGGAGGTGCGACATCCTAGTGCCCTAACGGCCTTCCGGGGCCGCGGGCAGCAGCACGCGGAACCGGGCGCCCTTGCCTTCCTCGCTCGTCACCAAGATTGAGCCCCCATGGCTTCGAACGATCCCGAGTGACACGCTCAGGCCGAGCCCGGACCCGCTTCCCGGCGCCTTCGTCGTAAAGAACGGCTCGAAGATGGACGGCAGGATGTCGCGGGGGATACCGGGGCCCGTATCGCTCACCTCAAGTTCCAGATAGCGGCCCGGCGAAACCTCCGCCTCCTGCGCAGCTTCGGCGTTTAGCTCAATCGCCCGTCCGGTGCACCGGAGCTCCCCGCCCTGCGGCAGCGCATCCCGGGCGTTCAGACACAAATTCAGCAACACCTGACGCAGTTGGGGCCCGTCACCGTGGACAGCCGGCAGTTCACCCTGCACCTCGATTTTCACGTTCACGTGAAGCGGCATATGCCGGGCCAGGAGCTCCCTCAGGTCTTCCAGAAAAGCCGCGCCCTCCAGCCGCCGCAATTCCGGCTCGGACCCATGCGCATACGTCAGCAAGCCCGACACAAGCTGGATGCCCCGTCGCGTTTCGGCCTCAATCTCCCGCAGCAACTCCAGATCTCCCGGCGCCACGACCGTGCGCTGGAGCATCTGTGCGTTCAGCAACACCGGCGCAAACAGGTTGTTGAGGTCGTGCACCATGCCCGCCGCCACGCTCGCCACGCCCTGCATGCGCTGCGCCCGCACGAGCTGGCGTTCCAGCCGCCGCTTTTCGGTCGTGTCGTGGACGATACAGTGCACCAGGTCCATCCCGTGCAACCGCACGGAACCCGCAAAAATCTGCACATCGCGCATGGTGCCATCATTCGTCCGGTGCACGCTCTCGTAGGCGAGGTTGCCCTTTTCAAGCACAATCCGGTACCGCCGCTGCACGACGTCCCGCGGTGCTGTGCCCAGCACATCCACAGCCATCCCGATCAGCCGCTCCCGCGGGTACCCGTAGAACCGGAATGCCGCCTCGTTTGCATCTGAAACCCGGAGCGTCTCGGCTTCCACGAGGAGCATGACGGCCGCGCTCTCGTGGAAGAGGCTCCGGTAATACAGCTCCCTGTCCGCGAGCGCCGCTTCGGCGACACGCCGGTCCGTGACGTCGTGGGCGACCATGGCCGCCCCCTGCACCGTCGCGCCGTTTCCGTAGATCGGGTAGACCACCGTGTCCCGGTACGTCTTCACCCGCTCCACCTCGAGCACCTTCTCCAGCCTACTCAACCGACCCGCCAGAGCCTGCCTCAAAGACCGCACGAAGTCACCCGCATTAGGCACCCCCTCGGTCAGCTCGTCACCCTCCCGCACCGCCTTGCCAGCAAGCGCCCCCATCGCCCGCGTAAACGCCGAATTGCACGCCAGCACGCGCATTTGAGGATCCACGGCGGCAACCAGATCCGGGGTGCCCTCGATGATCGCGTTCAGGAGCCGGCTGGTGCGTTGGAGCTCCTCCCACGCCTTCCTCGTTTCCAGTTCCGCGCGCGTCCTCTGCCGCCGCAGCTCGATCCGGTCCAGCCCCAGCGACAGATCCGAACCCAGTTTTTCCAAAACCGCCGCCTCCGCGTCGTCCACGACGTCGCCTTCCGGGGGCTTCAGACTCAACACCCACCGGGCTTTTCCAAACTGCACGAGCGTCACAGAAAGCGTCCCGTCTGGGCCGCGCAGCAGGCCGTCCCTGGTTTCAGCCCCCTCCGCAAGGGGCGAAATCTGCACATCCTGATAGGCCGAAAGCGCCCGCTTCACCGCGTCCATCAGGCGCTCTTCCGGTCCGTCCCGGTACACGGCGCGATTCACGGCGTCCAGCGCGCAAAGGGCCCGGTTCGTCCGCCGAAGCCGCGCCTGCGCGGACACCAGCACGCGGAAGTAGCGGTAGAGCATGCCGAAGAGCAGGGCTGCGGTCGTTCCAACAAAGAGCAACCCCTTGATCCCCTGCAACCGCGCCGGATCCATCCCTGCCGCTGCGGCCTGCTCGACGAGCCGGTCAGAAAGCAGAATCCACAGCGCGGCGGCGAGCAGGTACGTTCCAGCAATAACCGCAGCGGCCCGCAGGGGGTGGGGGTGGGGGTGCCTCGCCTTCCCGGATTCCATCCCCTTCAAGACCGACTGGATCATGTTGTGCCCTCCTGCCTCTTATCCCCCCCGATCCCAAACCCCTTCAACTTGTCCCGCAGCGTCGGTCGCGATACACCGAGCCACTGCGCCATGCGCGCCTGGTTCCCGTCGGACTCCCGCCACGCCTGTCTGAGCAGTTCCTCTTCCACCTGCGACACCAGTTCATGGTGGATATTTGTCGCCTCGCCACGCTTTGCCCGCTCGACCGCCCGCGCCACAATTCCCGACACCGTCCCGCCCGTCGCGTTGCCATTCCCCTGGGCCGCCGGTTCCCCGTACAGGCACCGGGCGACATCTTCCGCCCGGATCGCATACCCGCGGCTCTGGAGCGCCGCCTTTCGCAGGACGTTCTCCAGTTGCCGCACGTTTCCGGGCCACGGCTGGCTTTTCAGGTAGTCCAACGCATCGGGCCCGAGGGAAGGTGCCCCGCCCCCGGCCTCGTCCGCATACCGACGCAATAGGTTTACAGCGAGGTGCGGGATGTCTTCCCGACGCTCCCGTAGCGGAGGCACGCGGATGGTCGCCGCGCACAGCCGGTAATAAAGATCTTCCCGAAACTGCCGTTCCTCCGACGCCCGCAACAAATCCCGGTTCGTGGCTGCGACGATCCGGGCGGACGTCGTCAGGCCCTCATTGCCGCCCAGTCGGCAAAACGTCTTTTCCTGCAAGACACGAAGCAGCTTTGCCTGCGTACCCGGAGAGACCTCGCCGATCTCGTCCAGAAACAGGGTGCCCTCGCCCGCCTGCTCAAACCGTCCCACCCTCCGGCAGTGCGCACCGGTAAAAGCTCCGCGCTCATGCCCAAACAACTCGCTCTCAAGCAACGTCTCCGGGATGGCCGCGCAGTTTACCGCTACAAATGGTTCGCTGGCGCGTTTGCTGTGCCGGTGGATCGCCCGCGCCACAAGCTCCTTGCCCGTGCCCGTTTCTCCCGATACCAGCACCGTCATTGAGCTGTCCGACAGGTGCCCGATCTCCTTGTACACCGCCTGCATCGCCACGCTGTTCCCGATGATCTCACCCAAGGCCTCGGGCGAATTCGCGGACTCCGCCGCGGCGGCAGACTCACCCCGCGCGACCGCCTGGCGCACGAGCATGAGGAACGGCTCCAGCTCGAAAGGCTTCAGAATGTAGTCATACGCGCCGAGCCGCGTCGCCTCGATCGCCGTTTCCGCGGTCCCAAACGCCGTCATCAGCACCACCGGCAGGCCCGGCCGCTTTTCCCGCAACGTCCGCACCACTTCGATGCCCGACATCCCGGGCATGCGCAGGTCTGTGATCACAGCATGGCATTCGTGCTCGAGGCAGAGCGCCAGCCCCGCGTCTCCACGGCTCTCGACAAGCACTTCATAACCCTCCAGTTCCAGCGCCCTCCGCAACGATTGCGCCGTGGTGGGAGAGTCTTCGATGACGACAATACGGGCAGGCTTCATCTCACGAGCCAATGATTATACCGTGTCACATCGGCCTCATTGGCAAACATCCTTACCACGGCGAAAAGATTTTTTCCACACCCAGCCTGATCCTTCCTTAATAAAACATACTATACGTTGCTTATCTGATACTTACAAATTACGCCCGACAATTGGCACAGACAAGGCTGTTACACCTGTGCCATGACACTGTGCGTATCTTCCCCCCAAACCCTTCCTATAAAGGCGCTCATTTTTGAGGCCTGCGGGAAGCACGTCGCGATCCCGCTCTGGCGCATAGAGGAGCTCCACGTAGCCTCAAGCAGCCAGAAGCTCCTGCCTTCGACGACGCCGGACATCTGCGGGCTCCTACCCGTTCGCAACCGCGACGTCCCGGTTGCGAACCTTGAGCACTTCCTCGGCAGCCCGCAGGTGGGTCTTGCCTCGGCCTACATCATCCTGGCCCCACCCGCCATGGCCGACCCGCTGGCCCTGCGCGCCGACGCGGTGGAAGACGTCCTGGACCTATATCCGCCCAACGAGCTGGCCCAGGAAGACGTCCCGCCGCTCCTCACCCCCATCACGCACGACGACAAGCGTATACTCTGGCTCAGTACCGCCGCGCTCTATGACCACTTCGCGCATGTGGTGACGTCCCACCCCAAGGCCACGCACCCCGCCTGATCCACCCCCGGCCCCCTTTAAAAACACTTTTCCTCCCTCCCCCGGCTTGGAAGCCGGGGCGGACCCCGGCCCCCCTGAGGCCGGGGTCTGTTGCTTTTTAGAGCGGTTCTCCTTCAGGTTGTCGCACAAAGCGCCTGGCTTTTCCCTACGCGCCGACGCGAGGTGGGGCGTCCACGCTCGCCGCAGCGTCGGTGCACGAGAAAACTTAAAGGAGCGTGCTTTAAAGGCCGCTTGCCACGCCCACGCGATGCCCTTTCGCATTGCGCCGGACCCTCAGGCCCCGCACGTTCCGACACCATGGAAATCCCTTTTTTCCAGGTCGACGCCTTCACGACAGAGGTCTTCCGCGGCAATCCCGCCGCCCTCTGCCTGCTCGAACGCCCGCTGCCCGACGCCACGCTCCAGGCCATTGCGGCCGAGCACAACCTGAGCGAGACCGCGTTCCTCCTCCCCGGTGAGGGCGGCGCCTGGAACCTTCGCTGGTTTACGCCGAAACAGGAAGTGGACCTCTGCGGCCACGCCACCCTTGCCGCCGGCTACGTCCTCCACCGGCACCGTTCCGCGGAAGGCCCCCTGCGCTTCGCCACCCGCAGCGGCGTCCTGACCGTCGCCCCGCAGCCTGACGGGGCCTACCTGCTGGACCTCCCCGCAATCCCCAGCCGCCGCGCTATCATGAACGACCAGACGGCCCGCCACTTTGGCGCGCCGGGCACCCTCGTCCTGTGCCAGACGGGCAAGAACTTCATGGCGCTCCTCCCCAGCGAAGCCCACGTCCGCGACTTCGTCCCCAACCTCTCCGCCCTCGCCTCCCTCCCCGGCCTCGGCGTCATCATCACCGCCCGCGGAGACACCTGCGACTTCGTCTCCCGCTACTTCTGCCCCAAAGCCGGCATCCCCGAAGACCCCGTCACCGGCTCCGCCCACGCCGAGCTTGCGCCGTTCTGGGGCCGCTTCCTCGACAAAACGAGCCTCCACGCCCGCCAGCTCTCGCCCCGCGGCGGTGAGCTCCAATGCCGTCTCGAAGGCGACCGCGTACACCTTGTCGGCCACGCCGCCCTCTACGCCCACGGCACCGTCCACCTACCCGCCTAGAAGCAGGGTTTTTTCAGGTCTTCGCACAAAGCGGCCTGACTTTTCCCTCCGCGCCGACGCGAGGATGGGGCGTCCACGCTCGCCGCAGCGTCGGCACACGCGACAACTTAAGGTGGAAGTGCTCAGAAGCAGGGTTACTTCAGGTTGTGGCGTGCGCAGACTCTGCGGCGTCCACGCTCGGCGTGGGCCGATTAAATGGACGCAAAAAAAGAGCCCCCCGGGATGCCGGAGGGCTCTTGAAATCACCTTTGTTTCGGATGGGCTGCGCGGGTTGCGTTCAAGTTGTCCGCGGACGCGGCAACTTGAGGTAAACCGGCCTTAGCGCACCACGCGCGCGCCGCCGCCCGAGATCTGCTTTTCCACTTCCTTGCGCGTCGCCATGGAGGTATCGCCCGGCGTCGTGGAAGCGAGAGCCCCGTGCGCCGCGCCGTATTCCACGGCCTTTTGCGGGTCGTTGAACTCGAGGAAACCGAACTGCAGGCCCGAGGCGAACGAGTCACCGCCGCCCACGCGGTCCAGGATTTCCAGTTCCGGGTACTTGCGGCTCTCGTAGAACTTGCCGTCGTGCCACAGGATGGCGCTCCAGTCGTTCTTTGTCGCCGTAATCACCCGGCGCAGCGTCGTGGCCGCCACCTTGAAATTCGGGAACTCCTTCACCGCGGTCTCGATCATCGCCTTGAATGCGTCGATCTCGATCGTGGACAGGCTGTGGTCCGCCCCCTTGACTTCGAACCCGAGCGAGGCCGTGAAGTCCTCCTCGTTGCCGATCATCACGTCCACGTACTTCGCGATCTCGCGGTTCACTTCCTGCGCCTTCTTCAGGCCGCCGATGGACTTCCACAGGGACGGGCGGTAGTTCAGGTCGTACGACACGATCACGCCGTGCTTCTTCGCCGCCTTCACCGCCTCGATGGTCAGGTCCGCCGTCGTGGCCGACAGCGCGGCGAAGATGCCGCCCGTGTGGAACCAGCGCGCGCCGAGCTTTCCGAAAATGTTGTCCCAGTCAAAGTCGCCGGGCTTGAGCTGGCTCGCCGCCGTGTTGCCACGGTCCGGGTTGCCGACCGCACCGCGGATGCCGAAGCCGCGCTCCGTGAAGTTTAGGCCGTTGCGCACCGTGCGGCCGATGCCATCGTCTTCGCGCCACTTGATGAAGTCCGTGGCCACGCCGCCCTGCATGATGAAGTCTTCGATCAGGTGGCCGACCTCGTTATCCACGAACGCCGTGCACACCGCCGTCTTCAGGCCGAAGCACTTGCGCAGGCCACGGGACGTGTTGTACTCGCCGCCCCCTTCCCACGCCGCAAACTCGCGGGCCGTGCGGATACGCCCTTCACCGGGGTCGAGGCGCAACATGACTTCGCCCAGGGAGATCTGGTCAAAGACGGTGGACTTGGCGGGCTTGATCTGAAGACTCATAGCGGGAAACAGTGTTACGGGTGTGTCGCAGTCAGACGAGCCGGAGGGCCCCACCCACGCCATCGCAGGCGAGAACCACCCGGCGCACGCCTTGTGAAAAGACAAAACGCCCCTCTTGTCAACGAAGGCCATCCCTCCCTAACGCCGCCCAGTCCCACACCGTCCGGCCCATCACACCCTGCATGGGGCGCTTTTGCAGTCCTGGGCCTGCACGGGCACTGAACGGGCCAATAACGAGTGACTTGCCGCCGTAAAGCCCCACGGCGAGAGTCCGGACTCCGCCACTGCCAACATAAACCCCAGGCGGTTTCCCCAATGTATAGACTCCTCGCTCATACCCTCGCCCTAACGCTTGCCCTCTGCGCCTCGGTGCATGCCGCGGAGTCGCCCCTGCTGCGGCCCGCAGCGCCCCGGCCACCAGCAGAGACGGCGCTCGCGGCCTCCGCGTATTTCGTCTCCCCCGACGGCGCAGACAAAAACGACGGCCGCTCTCCCGAGAAGCCTTTCAAGACCATCGCGCGCGCCGCAGCCGTGGCAGGCCCCGGCGACACCGTGTACCTCCGCGCCGGCGTCTACCGCGAGACCGTGCGCCCCGCGAACTCCGGCACCCCGGAGCAGCCCATTACCTTCACCTCCTACCCCGGCGAACGCGCCCAAATCAGCGGGGCGGACCTCCTCCCGAAGTCCTGGTCGGCCCAAAAGGACAAGGAGATCTACGCGACCTATGTGCACGGCGCCCTCCCCACCGCAGGCAACGCCGCGCTTCAGGTCTTTGTGGACGGCCAGATGATGAACCTCGCCCGCTGGCCCAACACATCCCTCGATATCTCCCACCCCACGAAGAGCGCCATCACCGCATTCATCTCAAAAAACCGCGATGCGGCCCTGAACCTGACAACCGGCGTTGTTGAGGACACCGCCCTCGCCGCCGCGAACATCGACGCCCAAGGCGCGGAAATCTTCTTCCAGCCCAACACCGGCGCCTGGAGCTGGACCTTCACCGGCCACGTCACCGCCCAAGACCGCGGTCGCCTGACCTTCGTCTCCCCCAACGACACCGGCAAGGACGGCTCGGGAAAGGTCTATGCGGTCGGCTCCCGCTACTACCTCTTCAACACCCCGGCCCTGCTTGATGCCCCCGGCGAGTGGTATTTCGACGCCAAGACGCGCCAGCTCTCCCTCATCACCCCGGACCGGGACGACCCCGCCAAGCACCGCGTGGAAGTGAAGCGGCGCGAGTGGGCGTTCGACCTCGACGAGCGCTCCAACATCATCATCCGCGACCTCGACCTTTTCGCCTGCTCCATCACCACCGACCGTCACGCGGGCGGCGATGCCCAAGGCTACCGCGCCGACGGCTCCACCCGCTACCCCTGGCGCGGCGCCAACAGCGGCATTGCCCCGGCCACCAACATCCTCATCTCTGGCATCAAGGCCGAATACCTCAGCCACTTCACCGACCTCTCCGGCCACTTCTTCCTGCAATGGGGCCAGAACACCGGCATCGTCCTTAGCGGCCGCAACCTCATCCTGCGCGACAGCGTGCTGCGCTACAGCGCCGGCAATGGCGTGACGGTGATGGGCAAAGGCAACTTCGTCCTCAACAACCTGATACTCGACACGGACTACGCCGGCATCGACTGCGCAGCCGTGAACACGGGCGGCGCCGCCGTCACCCTCGACCACGAAATCGCCTACAACACCATCGCCCGCTGCGGCCGTTCCGGCATCACGCCCCGCGCCCTCGCAAACTCAAACCCGGAGGCCCCGCTCGCGCGCATCCACCACAACGACATCTTCCACTGCATGCTGCAGGACTGGGACGGCGGCGGCCTCTACACCGCGGCTGGCGACGGCGGCTTCCTGCGCATCGACCACAACCTTGCCCACGACATCGACGGCTTCAACAACAGCGGCCTCTACACCGACTACGCGAAGAACTACATCCTCGATCACAACGTCATCTGGAACGCCGAGTGGGGCATCCAGATCCAGGGCTACGCGAAGGACCGCGACGGCAAGGAAGTGAACAACACGCTCTGTTTCAACAACACCATCCTTGTGACCAACACCAGCGGCGCCCCCTACGGCCCGTTCGGCTTCGCCGGGAGCAAGGGCGGGAACGTCGGCTCCATCATCGCCAACAACCTCATCGGCATCACCAAAAAGACGCCCGGCTGGGCGCCCTTCGCCAGCGGCTATGGCTCCGCTGAAAAGTTCGCCAACCGCGTCTGGGAAGGCACCGACAGCCAGAACCCGCGCTTCCGCAATGCCGCCGCCGGCGACTTCACCCTCGCGGAAGGCTCGCCCGCAATCGGCGCCGCCAAGCCCCTCGAAGCCGTAAAACGCGACGGCGTGACGGTGCCCCCCTTCGCCGCAGACACGCCCCCCCATGCCGATCAGGGCGCGCTTCCCTCCAATGCCGAACCCTGGCAGGCCGGCTGCGACCTCCCCGAGCGTCCCACCCTCGCCCCCTGGGGCCCTGTCTCCACCCACGGCAAAATGCGGTAAGGCTCCCGACGCGGACCTGCGTCTTCCCAAAAAAATCTCATGCCTCAGCGGGCCCAGCGCCCTCTGGGGCATGACTTTTTTTGGCGGGCGCGAAGGCGGCAAACGATGATCCCCGGAAGCCCGAGCGAAAATGCGAGGTCCTGCCCTAAAACGTTTCTATTTCAAGTTGTCGCGCTGTTCACTTCATTCCATTACTCCCGCCGACGCGAGGA
>CAZQIE010000079.1:0-14280 GCA_964593675.1 uncultured Opitutales bacterium | reverse complement strand
GCTTCAAACAGCTCGGTCACAATCTGTACAGTCTAAAATGTCGATTGGCCCTAACGAAAGGCGTCCTGTGAAAACGTGGCTTTCGCGTA
The DNA here is from genome assembly GCA_964593675.1 of uncultured Opitutales bacterium. Lineage (GTDB taxonomy): Bacteria > Verrucomicrobiota > Verrucomicrobiia > Opitutales > CAZQIE01 > CAZQIE01. The sequence goes on along the minus strand of CAZQIE010000079.1, from coordinate 14,191 downwards.
TGCGTGTACATTCCATGGTCCTTGTCCTCGCGTTCCTTTTCCCCTTGACTCTGGCGGCGGGTGAGGCCGTGCGCGTCGGCTACCTGCCCGTCACCGGCCACGCGAAATACTTCGTGGCGAAAGAACTCGGCCTCTTCGAAAAAGAGGGCCTCGACGTTGAGCTGATCGCCTTCCAGAACTCCATGGACGGCATGGGGGCCTTGCGCGCGGGCAAGATCGACACGGCCTCGTTTGGCGCCTCCTATCTGGTGCACATTGCCAAAGGCGCCGACATCCGCGTCATCGGCGGCATCATGGGCGGCGACGCCTCCGTGATTGCGCGGCCGGACTCGCCGGTAAAGTCCCTCAGCGACCTCAAGGGCTTGAAAGTGGCGACCGTCCGCATGGCCACGGGGGATGTCGTGTTGCGCTGGGCGCTGAAAAAGGCGGGGCTCGACTGGCGCACTGACGTGAAGCTCTTTGAACTGCGCAACCCGCCCGCGGTCGTCGAGGCCGTGAAGAACGGGCAGGTTGATGCCGGCGTCGTCTGGGGGCCCGTTGACCTCAGCGCGGTCGAGCAGGGGCTGAAAATCGTGATGTCCAGCTACAGCCTGTACCCCGGTCATCCGTGCTGCCGCCTCACCGTCCAGACCGCCGCGCTCAAGGCGCACCCCCAGCGCTGGCAACGCTTCATGCGCGCCATCCTGCTGGCCGAGAAATACGCCCGCGAGCATCGCGAGGATACCATCCGCATCATCGGCAAATATGTGAACCTGTCGCCGGCCCTTCTCGAGAAAGCCTATTACAGCGAAAACCTGGACCAGACCTCTGACCCCAACAGTGCGGCCATCCGGCAGATGTGGGGCGCCGTGCGCGAATGCGGTTTCGTGGAGTCCGATGCAGACATCACGGCCTTCATCGACTGCAAACCGTACCAGGACGCGCTGGAGTCCCTGGCCCGTGAAAATCCCGACGACCCGTACTGGAAGAAGCTCCAGACGCAATTTGCGGAACGTAATCCTTAAGCCCGCCCGACGCATCACCCACGCTGTCCAGGCGCCCGTTGCGCCGCTAGCGCACGCCGCCCTCCCCCATGAAAAAGCTAAGCCTCCGGGGTCGGATCCTCGCCATCCTCGCAATCGCCATTGGGGGCCTCGCCGCTATTGGCATCCTCAACACCCTGAACAGCCGCAGCCTGATACGCGCCACGCGCCACCTCGGGGAGTTCAGCCTTAACGGCGTCGCCACGGTCGGCTCCCTCGTGAGTGCCGCGGAGTCGCAAAAGCTTCTGGTGTCGCGCGCGCCCGAACAGTTCGACGAGAAAGAGATCAAGGAGGACTTGCAGCGGTTCGAGGAATACGCCGCAACCTCCAACACGGAACTCGCCAAGCTTGAAGCCTTTGCGGCGAGCGACCCCCAGCTCTCGGAAGGCCTGGTCGCCCTGCGGGAAAAGCTCCCGCTCGCGCAGGCTGAGGCCCGCAAGGTGTACGCCCTTGCCAGCCAGTTCCGCCAGATCGAAGCCGCCGAGCACTATCAGCGCAAAGTCGCGCCCCTGCTGACGGAGATCACCGACCGGCTCGTCAACCTCCAAAGCCGCAGCCTCGCGCTCGCCGCGCAGCAGCCCGGCAAGATCATTGAAGCCGCCCGCGCCGGCGAACGCACCCTCAACTTCATCGGCTGGGCCGTCATCGGCATAACCGTCCTCCTGGGCTGGTGGCAGGCGCGCCTCATCACACGCCGCATCTCCAGCACCGCTGCCCTCGCAAACGCCATAGCCCGCGGCGAGCTCCCACCCCTCGTCAAGACTCCCGGCTCCGATGAAATCGGGGACGTGAACCGCGCCTTCAACCGCATGATCGAGACCTCCCGCGAGATCATCCGGCAGGCCAGCACCATCGCTCAAGGCAACTACGACGTCGCCCTCACCCCGCGCTCAGACAAAGACGAGCTCGTCCAGACGCTCGAGAAGATGGCCCGCGCGCTCAAGACACTCAGCGAAAACACGAAACAGCAGGACTGGCTGAAGACCGGGATGAACCACCTCGGCGAACGCCTCCGTGGCGAACAGGACCTCCCAACGCTCGCCCGGAACGTCCTGGGTTTCCTTGCGAACTACCTCCACGCCCATATCGGCGTGCTCTACGCCACCGACGACGGCAAGACGCTCCGGCTCGTCGGCAGCCATGCCCTCGTGCTTACGAAGACCGGCCGCGCAAACTTTGACCTCGGGGAAGGGCTTGTCGGCCAGGCCGCCCTGAGCCGCGAAGCCATCCTCGTCGAGCACGTGCCGCCCAACTACATCCTCGTTGAGTCAGGCGTCGGGCAGACGGGCGCCACGAGCCTGCTCCTGCTCCCGCTTGTCCGCGATAATGAGCTCCTTGGCGTCCTCGAACTCGCCTCCTTGCAGCCCTTCTCCTCGCTCCAACGCGATTTCCTGAACCTTGCCGCCGAGTCCATCGCCATCGCCCTCCACTCCGCCGCCGCACGCGCCCGCGTCGCCCAGCTCCTCCGCCGCACGCAGGAACAGGCGCAGGAACTCCGAAACCAGCAGGAAGAACTCCGGCAGACCAGCGAGGAACTCACGCAGCAGCAGGAAGCCCTCCTCGAAGCCGTCCACAAGCCCACCCAGCCGCCCTCCTGACCCGGAACCGAACACAAGACCGGGCAGGACGTGAAGGACGCCAGATAGTAAAATCTAAGAGCTGATTAAACGAGCAAGAGGTAGGCGGCGAGGCCCGAGGTTTAGTTAAGTGTAATATGAAGCTTAAAAAATGGTTAGTTGTAATTTTTGCGACCTTTGCTCAAGCTCTTTTTGGAATGGATGCGTATGAAAGTGAGCCTTTGTTCCAGGAAGGAATGAGCGCGGTGCACAAACAGGACTTCGATGCCGCGGAGGCGAAATTTCGCAGCCTACTAAGCCGACCAGAGTACCGCATACGTGCATCTCGTTCTCTTGGAGCCTTGAGGATGACTCAAGGACGGTTTCTTGAAGCTATTCCATTTTTGGAAGCTGCCTACGAAGGCGGTGATAGGGGCGCCGCTTCGAATCTGGTCATCTCGTACGCCCTATGCGGCAAGGATTTTAACATTGAACGAATGCTTCCAAGTTTGAAGGAGTCGTGTGCTCGGGATGACCAATCCCTGACCGCCTTCTTTTTAGCAACGTACCGATTGCGTCGCAACATTGATTTTGTCCAGATGCTGAATGAAACGGCTGAGGACAGAATTCTTAAAATATCGGAGCTCAAGACGACAATTATTTGGAACTTCGTTCAGCAATTTCCAGATTCCGTGCCGCGCAGCCTGTATGACAAATTGAATAAATTGGCCTCAGGGGGCAGGCTGGCTAGGTGGGAAGTTTTCTCGGTAAAAGCACGGATCGAACCGGAAGAGAGCAATGCCATGCCACCTTCCGATTTAAAAAACTTACAGAACGGCGTGGGAAGAGACGCGCATAAAGCCAATCAGCCGGCAGCCAGCCCCTAAATAACACTTATGATATCAGGCGGCGCGGGAACGTAGGGCGCGTGCGTAGGCGGCGGAGTGAGTTGGCCGAGCTGGCGGTTTGTGGCGCGGCGTAGTTCGCGCCGGGCGACGTCCCTGAAACTGGCGGAGGGGAAGGGATTCGAACCCTTGGTACCTTGCGGCACTCCTGTTTTCAAGACAGGCGCAATCGGCCACTCTGCCACCCCTCCGGGTCGCACGCCGGCTTTTTCGCACGGGCGGCGGCTGGACTCGCGGGCACGTTTGCCCGCAGGTCGTCAAAGGCTATGGAGGCCAGGCCCGCAGTCAACCTTGTGTGACCACGTTTGTTGGGCCTCGCGGGAAGTGCGAGAAGGGGGGGGGGGGGGGGCCGGTTCGCCCGTTCTGGTAAGGTTGGCGTGGGCGGGCGTTTCACACAGCGCGCGCATGCGGCTCGACAGGAACGGGCGGACGAGCTTCTCTAGAGGGGCGTGGCGGGCACGTCGCGCCTGAGGTTAGGTTGGCCGGCGCGGGGGTGCGCTCAAGGCACGTTCCGTTCGGTCGACTTTGCGGTGGCCCCTCGGCCTGCCGCGCACGTTTTTCATTCTGCCTTTTTCTTCCCGTGGACGCTTCTGCTGCTTCTTTACCCCCGCTACCGCCTCCCGGTGTGGCGGAACGCACCATCAATCGCGTTCGCCTGGCCATTGAGACGGGGCAGGTCGCGGGCCTTGCGGAGCTGATCATGCTCGTTAAGCGGCTTTCGGCGGAGGCCAGCACCATTTCGATCCAGGAGTTGCAGGAGCTTATTTGCCGCGACATGGCGATCACGGCCAAGGTGATCGGTGCCGCGAACACGTTTGGTTACAACCCGAGCGGCACGGAAGTCACGAGTGTCAGCCAGGCCATCCAGATCATCGGCTTCAACCGTGTGCGGACGCTCGCGTTGTCGCTGATGCTGATGGAGTCTGCGGAACGCCTGGGCAACCCCGAGGAGCAGCGCGAGGTGTCTGCTTTCGCCCTGTGCAACGGGATAGCCGCGCAGGCGATCATGGAGCTTACGGGGGGCGGCGAACCGGAGCAGGCTTTTATTTGTGGCTCCCTGCGCAATTACGGGCGCCTCCTCATGGCCACGTTCCTGACGGAGGACTACCGTCAGGCGCAGAAGCTCCTCCCCAGGCTTGGGCCGGATGGCGCGTTCAAGCACGTCTTTGGCCTTACGCCCGCGGTGCTGGGCCGGGAGATCTTGCAGGTCTCCAACCTGCCTCCCACGCTCATGCACGGCATCAGCGAACTTGGGCCTGACGAGGACCTGACGGCCATGCGGCGCGTCCCCCAGCAACGGCTCGTCCTCGTCTCCGCGTTTGCCCAGCGCTATTGCGAGCTCATCAACGCCACGCAGCTCAGCGCGGACGAATTCCGCCGCGAGACGGCGGAGCTCAACCGCCGGTTTGCGCGTCTGGTTCCGCTTGGGCCTGAGGAGCTGCCAAGCCTCCTGAAGCAGGTGGACCGCATGGTGAAGCGGTTCCTGCGCGACTACGGGTTCAAGGGGGCGACGACGCAGGTTTTCAAGCGCCTCGACACGCGCAACGTCTCGGTGCAGGAGTCCGTGGCCGCGGAGGCCGCCCGAAACGCCGCGGCAGCCCAGGCCGGGGCTGGGGGGGGCGTCAAGAACGAGGCGGCGCAGATCCGCGATCTCCTCGCCGAAGTGGCGGCCTTGTATGCGCCGGGTGCTAAGGCTTCCGGGCCAGCCATTCCCGGGGCGCTTTCCCTGCCTGCGTCCAACTCGGCGTCCACCGGGGCACGCGGGGCCGGTGCCGCCGCCTCCAATAGTGCCGATTCCGCCCTTTCGCCAACGCCCGAACGCTTGCTCGAGGCGGGGCTCCAGCAGATTGCCGACCTCTTGCGCCGCACGCCCCTTCCGGATCCCGCCCTGACGCGCGGTCAGGCCGCGTTGCGCCTCACGGTGCAGGTCCTCCAGCGGTCGCTCGCGCTGGACGAGTGCCTCATTTTCGTCCCGGAGCCAAATTCCAACCGCTTCTACGCGGGCCACGGGTGCGGTCGCTATTTCCGCATCATCGGCCAGAAGCCGCTTTTTGGCTCAGACGCCAAGGATGTGTTCGGGTTGGCCGTCGCGCGGCAGGAGGACGTGTTTATTGAGAACGCGCGGGACACGAAGGTCCTTCGACACATCCCCTCGTGGTTCCAGGGCGTGGCGCGGTCGGTCCTCCTTCTGCCAATCAAGGCGCCCAACCGTGCGCATGGCCTCATTTGCGCCTTTCGGCGTTCGGCGCCACCGATCCACGTCTCTGAAGACGTGCTCCGGCACCTGCGTCACCTGCGCGCCATGCTCTCCGCGGTCCTTGCGGTGGAGCCTTAGAGCTGTTCCATTTCAAGTTGTCGCTTGCACCGGCGTTGCGGCGAGCGTGGACGCCTCATCCTCGCGTCGGTGCGGGCCAAGTCGTGAGGGCCGGATTGTGCGGCAACTTAACCGGGAAATGCTCCTGGGGCGTGGCGCAAGTTGCGGGTGGACTGTATATTTACGTCGCGCGGAGGGCGGTATCTTTACGACGTAGGCCACCCTGGTTCACCGGCAACTAATCAAGAGGGCACAGCCATGAACGCTGAAAACGAAGGTGGGGGGAAGATCGCGCACCGTGGGCAAGGGCTTGGCGTCCCATCCCCGGCAATGGTGGAAGAACGGGCGCGGGAAATCGCGCTCATTGACGGGCGCAGGCCAGACGAAGTGAACGAGACCGACCGTGATCAGGCGCTTCGTGAACTGACCGGCAAGAACGTTCCAGCGGACGACCTGCCCGAGATTGAAGGCCTCATCGCCGGACGCGACCCGAGCACCGTGCCGGACCGTCCCGCCCAGCGCAAGACGCGCCAAACGGCGCTGGATGAACAGTCCGAGCTTGAAAAGACGGTTGAGCAAAGCGTGGAGGAGGCCCAACACGACCAGATGCTGCAATCACGTCTCGAGGATCTTGAGCGCAGGCGCCAGCGCGGCGAAGATGCGGCCTGAAGGCGGGCCCCTTCGTGCGATTTCCCGAGGGCGCATCGCCGGGACGGCAAAAACGGGATCGGGCAGGGTGGGCGAGCGTAGCGCGGGCGTTTCCTGACTGCGGAGGCGAGCAACCGCGCCTCTCTACCTGAAACTGGTGCTCCCGCTGGGACTTGAACCCAGATCCTCGGCTCCGGAGGCCGATGCTCTATCCATTGAACTACAGGAGCGTGCCAAAAAAAGAGCCCCCAACGATTCGCGCTGAAGCACCGCTAGTCAACGCAAATTCAGCTTTTACGGCCCAGGCCGACGGCGCGCGGGAATTTCGGGTTTCGCGGATGCCCGCGCCGTGGCCCCACGGAAACGCAGGGAGGTCTGCGGCCGGGCCTCGGGCGGAAAGCGGTGCGGCTACGGCGTCAGAGCAGCGGGACGAGCAAGTGCGCGAAGTCCTCCATCAGGCGCCGGTTTGCGCCAGCCCTGCCGTGTGCCGTCTGGGCATAGGGCACGCAGTGGGGCAGAATCTCGTCCACCCAGCCTTCGAGCGCGTGGAGTGGCTCGGGCGAGGTGTGAAAGACGCCGATCTCAAAATTCACAAACAGGCTGCGCATATCAATATTGGCGGAGCCCATGAGCGCGATGGACCGGTCGGCGAGGAACACCTTCGCGTGGATCATGCCGGGCCGGTAGAGCAGGACCTGTGCGCCCGCGGCCTCGAGCTGGCGCAGGTAGTGGTGGCGGGCGAAGTCGACCATCGCCTGGTTGGAGCGCTCGGGCAGGATGAGTCGGATGGGCAGCCCGGTGTGGGCCTTCACGATCAGGGAGCGGAACAGCACTTCGTCGGGCACGAAGTAGGGGGTGACGATCAGGAGCTCCCGCCGGCAGTTCTGCACGAGCGCGATCAGGCGCTCCCAGAGCGGGTCGCCCTCCACATCAGGTCCGCTGGACACGATCTCCATCTCACACTCGCCCGCCGGGGTGGGCAGGTAGGAGAGCACCTCCCGGAACTGCATCGGGTCCGTCTTGGTGGTGAAGCACCAGTCGCTTACGAAGGTGCGGTTGAGCGCCGAGACGACCGGGCCTTCCACGATGGCGCTGAAGTCGAGGAACCGGCCCGAATCGGGCGTCGGCCCCATGAAGCGGGTGTCGATATTCTGGCCACCGACGATGGCGCGTCGGGAGTCGAAGATGGCGAATTTGCGGTGATTGCGGAGGTTTGCCGATGTTTTCGTCTGGAGCGGCACCACGGGCATGAAATTGCCCACCTGCCCGCCGGCCTCGATCAGGGGCCGACACAGGCGGCCCCGCGCACGTCCCCAGCTTCCCAGCGCGTCCACGAGCAGCCGTACCTCGACGCCCTCCCGCGCCCGGCGTGTCAGGAGCTCGACCACAGGTTTCCCGGCGTCGTCGTCGCCGAGGATGTAGGTCATGATGTGGATGCTGCGGCTGGCGGTTTCGATCTCCGCGCAAAGGGCATGGAAGGCGGCTACGCCGGTGCCAAGCAGCGTGAAGCTGTTGCCCCCGAATTTCCTGAGCGGAACGACCGACGGTTTCGAGGGATCGGGCACCGGGTCGGTCTTGCCTGCGGCCATCTGCACAGCTATGCTGTTCACGCGTCGTTTGTTGGCGACGAGGTGACGGCTTTTTCTGCCTCCAAAGAGGAAATAGAGGGGCACGCCAATGAACGGGGCAAACAGGATGATGAGGGCCCAGGCAAAGATGTTGCTCGGGTTTCGTTTCTCGATCACCAGACGCCCCATGATCAGCAGCGCCAAAACGAAGCCCACGAGCGTAGACAGGTGGGCCGCGAAAAATGCGATGGCAAACTCCCACCACGTCTGCGCCTCGTCGGAAAACAGGGCCCAGGTTGCCGAATCAGGGGTCATTTCACTTTTGCGCGCAGGGTTTCCCTCGCGGTGACCGGAACTTCTTGAAGCTCGACGGCTCCAATATCCACAATTTTGATATCTTGTAAATCGGCATCGGAACCGCACCCCTGCAGCTCACGGTTGCGTTTTAGGCGCAATCGGCGAGTTTCGGCCCCAACCCGCGCCCTCCCGCAATGTCCCTGACCTTGCTGACTTTCAACATCGCGCATGGCCGTGGGCTCTCTTTGTACCAGGGCTTCAGTTCGGTTCGGCGCATTCGCGCCATTCTCGACCGTATTGCGGAACTTCTCGTGGACACGCGCGCCGACATCGTGGCGCTTCAGGAAGTTGATGAGTGCTCGCACTGGAACGGCCACATAAACCTGCTCCATCACCTTCAGGACCGCGCGGGGTTTGATTACGCGTACATGGGGGTGAACAACCGGCGGGATGGGCGCAAACGGCTGGCGTATGGCAACGCTGTTCTGTCGCGATTCCCATTACGGTTCTGGGAAAACAACCCGTTTGGTCAGGCGACGCTCGGCGAAAAGGGCTTCCTGTACACGGAGCTGGACATCCGCGGGCACCCGCTGCCGCTCGTGAACCTGCATCTGGATTACCGGTCGCGCGCACGCCGCATCCGGCAAGTCGAGCAGGTCCTTGATTACCTGCGGCGCAAGCCTCATCCCGGCGTGAAACACCAGCCCGTGGCCCCCATCATCTGCGGTGACTTCAATACGCACTCCAAGCGGGTGGGGGACGCCGTAAGCCACCTTTTTGAGGCGGTCCTCGGTCACGGCGAATACGGCATTTACCCGCATGAGGCCGCGGCAACGTTCCCGGCGCTTCTTCCGCACCGGGCGCTCGATTTCATATTCCTGCCGGCACCCTGCCGCCTGCGCCGCTGTGAGGTCATCCGGTGCTTCCTGTCGGACCACCGCCCGGTGCTCGTGGAATTCTCCCTCACCAGCTCACGCACGCACAAGCCGCAGGTGCCAGCTGGGTTTGCGCACCGCGGCGGCGCCTGATGTGCTGCCGTACGCGGGAGCGCAGGGGTGCATTCTAGAAGCAGTTCGGCCTCAGGTTGTCGCACAAAGCGGCCTGACTTTTCACTCCGCGCCGACGCGAGGATGGGGCGTCCACGCTCGCCGCAGCGTCGGCACATGCGACACCTTAGGGTAGAAGTGCTCTAGAAGCAGTTCGGCCTCAGGTTGTCGTTTGCGCCGACGCTGCTTGCCAGGGAAGCCTTGAACGGAGTGTGACCTAACCGATGCGGAGGGCGCCTTTTTCCTGTTCGCGCAGGAAGCACTGGTAAGTGGCGGCGATGCCTTCGCGCAGGCCGATTTTGGGGGCCCAGCCGGTGGAGCGCAGTCGGGTGACGTCGAGGAGCTTGCGCGGGGTGCCGTCGGGCTTGGAGGTATCGAGGCGCAGCTTCCCCTTGAAGCCGACGACTTCGAGCACGATTTCGGCGAGTTCGCGGATCGTGACATCCTCTCCGCACCCGATGTTTGTGAGGTCGGGCGGGTTGTCGAGAAGGAGCAGGTGCACCATCGCCGCGGCGGCGTCGTCCACATGAAGGAACTCGCGGCGCGGCTTGCCGGTGCCCCAGAGGACGACTTCCGGGAGGTTTTGGACTTTGGCCTCGTGGAAGCGCCGGATGAGGGCGGGCAGGACGTGGGAGTTCTGGGGATGGTAATTGTCGCCAGGCCCGTAAAGGTTGGTGGGCATGGCGGAGTAATAGGTGACGCCGTATTGCTGGCGGTAGAACTGGCAGAGCTTCAGGCCGGCAATTTTGGCGACGGCGTAGGCCTCGTTGGTGGTCTCGAGCGGCCCGGTGAGGAGGTAGTCTTCCCGGATGGGCTGGGGGGCTTCGCGCGGATAGATGCAGGAGCTGCCAAGGAACAGCACGCGCTTGATGCCGGCCAGCCAGGACTGGTGGACGAGGTTGGTCGCGATGGCGAGGTTCTCGTAGATGAACTCTGCCGGGTAGGTGCTGTTGGCGTGGATGCCGCCAACGCGGGCCGCGGCAATGAAGACGGCCGCCGGCTTGTTGGCACGAAGGTATTTTTCCACGACGGCGGCGTTCGTGCAGTCCAGCTCCGAGCGGCTGGGTGCGAGGACGCGGGAGAATCCGCGGGCCTCAAGGGCGCGAACGACGGCGGAGCCAACCATGCCGCGGGCACCGGTTACGAGGATCGGGTCTTGTGGATTCATTTCGTGGAAAGGTGGCGGTTTGCGCCAAGTTACGCGAAGGAGGCTACAGGACGCGGCGCATTGCGCGCGGCGCGTGCGGCACGACTGTCGGGCCCAAGGGCTTCCTTTTCCAGGAAGTCCTTGAAGTAAGCGATGGTCTTGCGAAGGCCTTCGTCAAGCGGGATGCCCGGTTCCCATTTGAGGATACGGCGGGCCAGCGTGATGTCGGGCTGGCGCTGCTTCGGGTCGTCGGAGGGAAGGGGCTTCGAGACGATGCGCGAGGCGGAGCCGGTGAGCTTTTGGACCTTTTCGGCGAGCTCGGCGATGGTGAATTCAGACGGGTTGCCGAGGTTCACGGGCCCGACGGTTTCGGTCTGCTCCATGAGGCGGATGAGGCCTTCGACGAGGTCGTCCACGTAGCAGAACGAGCGGGTCTGGCGGCCGTCGCCGTAGATGGTGAGGTCTTCACCGCGGAGGGCCTGGACGACGAGGTTCGAAACGACGCGGCCGTCATCCGGGGCCATGCGTGGGCCGTAGGTGTTGAAGATGCGGGCGACGCGGATATCGACGCCGTTCTGGCGGTGGTAGTCGAAAAAGAGGGTTTCGGCGCAGCGCTTGCCTTCGTCGTAGCAGGAGCGGATGCCGATGGGGTTGACGTTGCCCCAATAGCTTTCGGGCTGGGGATGGACGGTGGGGTCCCCGTAAACTTCGGAGGTCGAGGCCTGGAGGATGCGGGCCCGCACGCGCTTGGCCAGGCCGAGGGCGTTGATGGCGCCCATGACCGACGTCTTCACCGTCTTGATCGCATTGTACTGGTAATGGACGGGCGAGGCCGGGCAGGCCATGTTGTAGATGCGGTCCACTTCGAACTTGAAGGGGTCCACGACGTCATGGCGCACGAACTCGAAGCGGGGGTGGCCGAGGAGATGCGTGATGTGGGATTTGCGACCGGTGAAGAGGTTGTCGAGGCACACGATTTCGTGGCCTTCGCTGAGGAGGCGTTCGCAAATGTGGCTGCCGAGAAAGCCGGCGCCGCCGGTGACGAGGATGCGCATGATGTGGGTGGGTTTATGCGTTAGGTGTAAGCCTTGCAAGACTTCCGGGAGGGAGCGTGTCAGGCAGCGGGTTGGAGGGGGTATTGTTCGGGGGTGAAGTCGGGGTAGGAGCGGTCACGGTCGCAGAGGAGGCGGTTCGCGCAGTCGGGCCACTTTATGCCAAAGGCGGGGTCGTCCCAGCGGACGCCGCGCGCGCTTTCGGGGTGGTGGAAGGCAGACATGAGGTAGAAGAGCTCGCTTTCGTCCTCAAGGGTCTGGAAGCCGTGGGCAAGGCCGGCTGGGGCGTAGAGGGCAAGCCGGTTCTCCGGGGTGAGTTCGTAGGCGACCCACTTGCGGAAGGAAGGGGAGTCCGGGCGCAGGTCTACGAGAACGTCATAGACGCGGCCGCGGGTGCAGCGGATGACTTTGGCTTCGGCGTGGGGAGGGGCCTGGTAGTGCATGCCGCGGAGGGTGTTTGCGCGGCGGTTGAAGGAGAGGTTGCACTGGACGATGCGGAAATCAATGCCGTTGGCGGCGCATTCCTTTTCGCACCAGGCGCGGGCAAAGTAGCCGCGGTCGTCCGGTTTGGTCTCGGGTTCGAGGACGTAGGTTCCGTGGAGGGCTGTGGGTGTGAAGCGCATAGGCGTGTTCAACTGGCTTTGAGGTTCACGGGATGGTCTGCGGGTGCAGGGGAAAGGGGGGCGCACGTCCAGGGGAGGCTTTGCCGGCGCGCGGCGAGGAGGTATTGGCGAATGTGGGAGGTCGTGAGGCCGCGGACGTCGCTGAGGCCGGGGAACGTGGCGAGGCGGTACCACTCGGCGGTGCGGGCGATGGTGGTGGGGAAGTCCCAGGCGGGGTGCCAGTGCAGGAGGCGCCAGGCTTTGTCGGTGGCGAGGTTGAGGAAGCGGGCTTCGTGGGGGGCGGGAGCGGCGGAGTCGTCGATCCAGGTGCCGGGCCAGTGCTTCAGGAACTCGTTGACGAGTGAGCTGACGGGGCAGGCGGCAGTTTGTGCCGGGCCAAAGTTGAAGGCGGAGGCGAGGCGATGCAGGGCGTCGTCGCGGGCATCGTCGGCGTCGCCGGGGCCGGCATCGAGCGCGGTGGAGAGGGCGGTATGCAGGAGCGCGGCGAGCCAGAGGTACCCGGATAGCGGTTCAAGAACGTGTTGCCAGGGGCGTGTGGCGTGGGGGTTGCGCACGCGGATGGGTTCGCCGCGGAGCAGGTGGCGCACGCAGTCGGGCACGATGCGGTCTTGGGCCCAGTCTCCGCCGCCGATGACGTTGCCGGCGCGGGCGCTGGCAACGGCGACGGGGATGCCGCCCAGGGCGGCGCGGGCGGGCTTATGGAAGAAGGAGCGCCGGAACGAGGAGACGGCGATTTCTGCGCAGCCTTTGCTGGAGCTGTAGGGGTCGTGGCCGCCAAGGGGATCGTCTTCGCGGTAGCTGTGGAGCCACTCGCGGTTCTCATAACATTTATCCGTCGTTATAATGACGGCGGCGCAGGGGTGGGTGGCGTCGCGGAGGGCGTCCAGCACGTGGACGGTGCCCATGACATTGATGGCGTAGGTCTCCGCGGGGAGGCGGTAAGAGGCGCGGACGAGGGGCTGCGCGGCGAGGTGAAAGAGCACGTCCGGGCGGGTCTCGCGGAGGACGGCGCGGAGGCCGGCGGGGTCGCGGACATCCACGAGGCGGTGGTCAAGGCGTGTGGCGAGGCCGAGCTGGTTGAACAGGGCGGGCTCGGTGTCCGGGGGCAAGGAGAGTCCGGTGACGTACGCGCCGAGCTCGAGGAGCCACTCGGAGAGCCAGGCGCCTTTGAAGCCGGTGTGTCCGGTGACGAGCACGCGTTTTCCGGCGTAGAAGTCGGCAAAGGGCATAGGACAGGGGGGCGGTCACCGCGACGCGCCTGGGGCGTTGGGGTGACGGGCCGGGGTGTTGGGGGTTTGGGGGCTCAGGCGGCCTTGCGGGCTCGGGAGACGTCGCGGAAGACTTCGATCATGCGCGGGCAAAACACGCGGAGGTCTTTGGGGGAGCGGCTGGAAATGAGGTTGCGGTCCACAACGGCCTCCTGGTCCACCCAGTGCGCGCCGGCGTTGAGGAGGTCGGTCCGGATGGACGGGTAGGAAGTGAGGGTGCGACCGCGCACGACGTTGGCCTCGATCATGGTCTGGAGGCCGTGGCAGATGGCGGCGACAGGCTTGTTGGCGTCGAAGAAGTGTTTGACGAAGGCGACGGCCTGGTTGTCCATGCGCAGGTGGTCGGGGTTGAGAACGCCGCCGGGCAGGAGGAGGGCATCGAAGTCTTCGGGTTGGGCTTCCTCAACGGTGGAATCCACGGCGAAGTAGTCGGCCCACTCGTCTTCATCCCACGCCATGACTTCATCGGGGTAAATGGAGACAAGGCGGGTGGAGGCTCCGGCTTCCTCGAGCGCGCGGCGGGGGACGGTCATTTCGCTCTGCTCGAAGCCGTCCGCAACGAGGATGGCCACGAACAGGCCGTCTAGATCGTGTTTCATGGCACCGTACATGGCACGGGCCGTGCCGGAAGCCGGTCGAGTATGGGGACGCGTTGGTTTTCAACGACTTGAGCGAACTGTGAGGGAAAGCCGGGTTCTAGGGCCAATCGACATTTTAGACTGTACAGATTGTGACCGAGCTGTTT
>CAZQIE010000078.1:0-14284 GCA_964593675.1 uncultured Opitutales bacterium | reverse complement strand
TACCTCGCCTCCGCCCTCCTGTGGCTGTAACCCATATGTCGATTGGCCCTAATACGATAGGCTACACCACCGGCGGCGCCGTCGGCTCCGTGCGCGATTACTACCGCGAAATTTCCGGCAACAAACTCGACATCCAGTTCACCGTCACCGACTGGGTCCAGCTCCCCCAGACCGAAGCCTATTACGGCGCCTCTGGCAGCAGTAATGACACCGATGTGCGCCAGATGGCCCTCGACGCCATCAACGCCGCCGACACCGCAGGCACCGATTTCTCCACCTGCGATTCCGACGCCGACGGCTGGGTTGACCTCGTCATCATCATTCACTCCGGCTTCTCCCAATCCGTCAGCGGCAACCCCACAAACTGCATCTGGCCCGTCCAATGGGAAACCGTCGACCGGGTGTCCCTGGACGGCGTCAAAATGAAGCGCTTTTGCACCACCAGCGCCATGAGTGGATTGCAGGCCAGCAGCACCACCATCATGCGCATCGGCACAGCCTGCCATGAGATGGGGCACCTCTTCGGCCTCGCCGACCTCTACGACGTCAGCGGCACCCAGTTCAAGGGCGTCGGCGTCTGGAGCCTCATGGCTTCCGGTTCCTGGGGCGTTAACTGGTCCACCGCCACCGAGCATAAGCCCACCCACCCGGACGCCTACTCCAAGATGATCCTTGGCTACGGCACGCCCACCCCCGTCTCCTCCCGCCGTAACCTTTCCCTTGGTCGCTGTGCTACCACCGGCGAATACCATGTCGTCCGGGATGGCATTTACGTACAAGGCGGCACCGAAACGCGGGAGTATTTCCTGATTGAGCACCGTGGTGGCGGCACCGGCAACTTCGACTCAGACCTCCCCGAAGGCATCATCATCTGGCACGCCGACGGTGCCATGTTCGACTTCAAAAACAACTCCCTCAACTGGTCCACCCTCACCCCCATCCGGCATCCCGCTCTCCGCCTTGAGGAAGCCGACGGACAGGACCGCCTCAAGACTGACGGCAAAGCCTATTCTACCCAAGTCTTCAAGGCCGACAACGGCATCTCCGGCGGTTTTCGCGACCAGACCGGCGACGTGGAAACCAACGCCATGTCCTACCAGTCCGCCAATTTCTATTCCCGCTCCAACAACTCCGCCAACTACAGCTATATCTCCGCCAAAAACTTCTCCGGCGTAGGCGCCACCATGACCTACGACCTCCAGACCCTCGTCCCCACCGTCGCCTCGCGCACCGTCGCCTCCGGCAACTTTACTGTCACTTGGGATGCCTCCACCAACGCCACCCAATACGAGATCCAGGAAGCCCCCGCCACCGTCCTTACTTCATTCTCCGACGGCGCCGAAGACCTCGTCGCCTCCTTTGAAAACTGGAACTTCCACGGCTCCCGTCGCACTAGCAGCGGCAACGGCGCCACCGGCTCGTATTCCTACCTGCTCTCCGTCAAGGACGAGACGAACTCCAGCACCTGGTACCAGCCCGAGATCCAGTCCATAACCTCGCGCTACAGCTTCCGCACCACCGCGAGCACCTCCCTCTCCTTCAAGGTCAAATCCAACCTCAGCACCGGCTACGGTTACCTGAAATTCCAGGCCACCAAAGACAATGGCGTCACCTGGATAAACCTCGGTACGTACTCCAATCAGATAAATTGGGGCCTCCAGACCATCTCTGCTGCAAACCTTCAGGCTGCCGGCATCGCAACCGGCGACACCATCAAGGTCCGCTTCATCGTAAGCATCGACGAACTCTGGGGCTGGACCACCTTCCCCGCCTTCGGTTTCGCCGTGGACGACATCAGCTTCACCAACATCCAGATGGACGGCTACAGCTCCTGGACCTCCCTGGCCTCCAACGTCGCCACCAATTCCTACAACATCACCGGCAAAGCAAACGGCACCTACGGCTACCGCGTCCGCGCCTACGCCAACAGCGCCTGGCAGAACTGGAGCACAGCCGGCTCCATGACCGTAAACAACGCCAGCAACAGCACCCCCTACGTCTCTACCCTCACACCCCTCTCCATCGCGGCAGGCGGACCCACCAAAACCTTCTCCGCCTCAGACCTCGCCACCACCGACCCGGACGGCAACACCCTGACTTACACGCTCACGATTGCCCCGACAAAGGGCACCCTCAAGCGCAACGGCTCCACCCTCGCCGTCAACGGCACCTTTACCCAGGCAGACATCGAAGCCGGCCTCCTTACCTACGTTCCCGGCACCACCGCGGGTGGCGATGCATTCACCTTCACGGTCGCCGACGGCCAAGGCGGCACCGCCGGTCCCGCCTCCCTCCCCATCACGCTCACCGCCACAGCCCCCACCATCCAGGCCACCAACATCGTTTTCACCCCCACCCAGACCACCCTCGCCATCACCTGCACAAAAGGTGACGGCGGCCAGCGCATCATCGCGCTGAAAGAAGGCACCGGTACCCCCACCGCCCCGACGAACAACACCTCCTACACGGCCAGCATCAACTGGGCGTCGAAGGGCACGCAGCTGGGCACCTCCGGGTTCTACGTCATCTACAACGCCACGGGCACCAACGTCGCCGTCTCAGGCCTCACCGCCAATACGACGTACACCGCCGTCGTCTACGAATACAACGGCGGCTCAGGTGCGCAAAAGTACCTCACCACCGCGGCGACCAACAACCCGGCAAGCCAGCGCACCACCTCCCTCCAGCCCACCGTCCAGACCGCTGCCGCCGCCACCCCCTCCCCCGCAACCGGCACCTATACGGACCTCAGCGTCCTTGGCGCCGATGACCTCGGCGAAGCCGGCCTGACTTACACCTGGGCCACCACGGGCACTCCCCCCGCCGCCGTCACCTTCAGCGCGAACGGCACCAACGCGGCAAAAGCCACCCGCGCAACCTTCACCAAGTCCGGCGCCTACACCCTCCGCTGCACCTTCGCGGACGTTGATGGCCAGAGCAACACCAGTGACGTCAGCGTCACCGTCAACCAGACCGCCACCACCGTCACCGTCAGCCCCACCAGCGCGACTGTCCTCGCCGGGGCAACGCAAACCTACACCGGGACCTGCACGGACCAGTTCGGCCTCTCCATGAGCCCCACCTACACATGGTCCGTGTCTGGCGGTGGCTCCATCAATTCCAGCGGCGTCTTTACAGCAGGCAGCACGAGCGGCGGCCCCTACACGGTCACCGCGACAACCGGCTCCGCCCAAGGCACCGCCCAGGCCTCCGTCACCACCCCCTTCGACCAGTGGGCAGCCAGCCTGCCCGTGGACAAACGCGCAGCCACCACGGACGTCAATGGCACCGGCATGACGAACCTTGGCGCCTACGCCCTCGGCCTCACCGCCAGCCGCACCGCCGCGCAGGAGCGCGCCGCGTTCCCCGTGCTGTCCAAATACAACGACGGCTCCGGCGACCGTATGCGCCTGGTCTTCACCATCCCCAACCCCGCCCCCTCCGACGTCACCTACTACGTCGAGGCCTGCTCCGATTTTGCCTCGTGGACGGGCACACGGTCCCAGCGCACTGGCGCCAACACCTGGGACAACGCCAGCGCCTTCACGGTCACCGAATCCAACGGTGTCAGCACCACCACCATTACCGTCACCGACGCCCAAACCCTGGCAACCCGCGGCGGCAAGTGGTTCCTTCGCCTGCACGTCATAACGCCCTAAACCGCGTCGACTGTGGCTTTTCTGGAACTTCCTAGGCAGCAATCGAGGAAAATCGCATTCAATAATACGCCGGGGAACGGCTGATTTTTGGTGACGTGCCGTAAAGCTTTTCCATCCTTACCGGGCTGTGACTAGTCGGCTTCCTATTTGCCGCGGCTTCGTACGGCGGCTCCTTCTCTCGCTCGTTCTGCTGGCGTACGCCGGGGCCGCAGATGCCGCGCCGGCTTCCCGCGACGTGCACGAGGAAGAGCAGCCGGATGGCACGCGCATCAAA
This sequence comes from uncultured Opitutales bacterium, assembly GCA_964593675.1. Lineage (GTDB taxonomy): Bacteria > Verrucomicrobiota > Verrucomicrobiia > Opitutales > CAZQIE01 > CAZQIE01. The sequence continues at coordinate 10,351 of CAZQIE010000078.1, read as the reverse complement.
CGCCGCCTCCGGGGCGACGAATGGTTTTCGTGGAACGAAACCGAAGACGGCTACGTGATCGCCAAGGACACCGACGGCAAGTGGAAGCACGCGGTGCCGCGCAAAAACGCCGCAGGTTTTGAGATCCTGGGCGACGCGGAGGTGGGCAAGGTGAATCCGGAAGAACGGGGCCTGAAGAAACGGGACCTCCCGGACCAACAGCAAATCCGCGAGCACATAAAGGCCAGACGTACGTCGGGCGGGAGAACCAAGAAGGTGAAGGGCGAAGCCGAGAAAGGGCACGCGGCCCCGGCTCAGCCCTCAGCCGGCTCCTCTGCGGGCCCTTCCGCAGGCGAAGGAGCCCCAACCGAGCCCACGGGCGACGCAGGCGAGCCGCCCTCCTATATCTCGCCCACTGCTGGCAACGTGAAATGCATCGTGGTCCTCGCAGCCTTCAGTGACCACTGGAGCGGCAGCACGGTCTCGTCTGTGTATGGAAAGACCCCTGCTGAATATACCGCACTCTTCAACACCCCCGGCTACAACACCGGTGGCGCGGTGGGCTCGGTTAAGGACTATTTCAAAGAGGTGTCGTACAACAAACTCTCGGTAGACTTTGTTGTGACGGGTTGGGTGAAGTTGCCCGGCACAGAGGCCTCGTACGGCGCTTCCTCAGGGGACAATCCGGACACGGACCCAAGGAAGGTCGTGTCGGACGCTCTGGCTGCGGCGGAAAGCGCGGGCTTCAATTTCTCACAAGGGGACTCGGATGGCGACGGTTGGGTGGATCTGCTGGTAGTCGTGCACTCAGGTAATTCGGAAGCGGCAGGGGCCAGTGCAAACGCGATGTGGCCAATCCAGTGGAGCCTTTCCACAAACGCCTATTATGATGGCGTGTACCTGTCGTCCTTCGCGCTCGTGAGCGCCTTGAGGGGGACGGGGGCGAACCTGATGCGGGTGGGGACCGTCGCCCACGAGATGTCGCACCTGCTGGGAATGCCCGACTTGTATGACATTTCGGACAGCTCGAACGACGGGCCCGGAGAATGGAGTTTGATGGCCCACGGGGCGTGGGGGGTAAACGGGGAAGAAGCCCGCCCGGTGCACCCGGATGCCTTCTGCAAGGCGCTCGTGGGCTGGGTATTCCCGGAAGAGGTGCATTCGTCGAAGGCGCTGGCTCTGCCCCGCGTGGGTGCTCAGGCGGCCGTGCATGCGGTGGCCGACGGGATTTACGTGCAGGGAAGCACCGAGGTGAAGGAGTACTTCCTGATTGAACACAGAGGCGGCGGTACGGGCTTTGATTCGGCACTGCCGGAAGGTCTCGTGGTCTGGCATGTGGACAACAAGGCTCTGGATTTCACCAATGACTCCGGTACGTGGTCGCACCCGGCGCTGCGGCTTGAGCAGGCGGACGGCACGGATACGCTCAAAGGGGGTGGAGATGTGCAGGCGTCCCAGACGTGGAGCGCCACAACGGGACTGAGTGGAGGGTTCCACGATCAGACGTCGAACACATACACCAACGCGATGGCGTATCAGGGAACCCAATACACGCGTTCCAACAACAGCACCAAATACAGTTATATCCGGGCAAAGAATTTCTCGAATACGGGCACGACGATGACCTACCAGCTTGAGACGCTGGTGCCCACGGTGATACCGCGGACCGTGAAATCGGGGTCGTTTTCCGTGGAGTGGGAGGCCTCGCGGAATGCCACGCAGTACGAGCTGCAGGAGGCGACGGCAACGACACTGACGAGCTTCTCGGACGGGGCGGAAAGCCTGTCGGACAGTTTTGAGAACTGGCATTTCTGCGGGTCAAGCCGGTCGAATGGCGGGGCTTCAAGCGGCTCGTACAGCTACTTGCTTTCGGGCATGGACCCGACAGAAACGTATTTCCTGCCGAAGGTGCAGACGATGGTGCTAAAGAAGCCGTTCCGGACGACGGCCTTTACGAGCATCTCGTTCAAGATGATGTCCAACCTGACCGACACCTCCGGCACCCTTCGGCTTCAGGCCTCGCAGGATGGCGGGACGACCTGGGTGACTCTCGGAACGTATGGGGGGGATCTGACGTGGGCGACGCAAACGGTGTCGGCGGCAACGCTCCAGAGCAAGGGGATCGCGACGGGCACGGAGATCCGGCTGCGTTTCACGGCGAACATTGAGGATTTGTATGGCTGGGCATCGCCGTATCCGCCTTTCGGGTACGCGGTGGACGAGTTCGCGCTCTCGAACATCGAGATGGACGGCTACGGGGCCTGGGTAACGCGTGCGAGCAGTATCGCGGGCACATCCTACGCCATAACAGGCAAGGTAAACGGGAGCTATGGGTATCGCGTGCGGGCCTTGGCTAACGGGGCCTGGCAGTCTTACAGCCCCGCCGGAAAAATTACGGTATCTTCGACGGGCAACAGCACGCCCTGGGTCTCCACGATCACGCCCATCAGCGCGGGGGCTGGAGCGGCGGCGTACGTGCTTACGGCCTCGGACCTTGCAGCTTCGGACCCTGATGGCGATACCCTTACGTACTCCCTGACGGCGGCGCCGCTGAAGGGGACGTTGCAGAAGAACGGCTCGTCCCTGAGTGCCGGGGGGACGTTCACGCAGGCGGACATTGCGGGAGGGCTTGTGGCGTATTTGCCGAGCACGTCTTCTGGAGGGGACTCTTTCTCCTTCACAGTCTCCGACGGAAATGGGGGCACGACGGCGGCGGCGTCCATGCCGGTCACCGTGACGGCCCTGGTTGCGCCGACCGTGCAGGCCACGGCGGTGACGTTTGCGGCCGAGCAGAACGCGCTCACGCTTTCGTGGACGAAGGGGAACGGCGGTTATCGGCTCGTTGCGCTGAAGGAGGGGACGGGGGTGGCTTCATCGCCCGTGGACTCGGCGTCTTACACGGCGAGTACGAACTGGGCGAGCAAGGGCACGCAGCTTGGAACCTCCGGCTACTACACAGTCTATGCGGGCACAGGCACGTCCGTGCGGGTTACGGGCCTGACGGCGTATACGACTTACACGGCAGTCGTTTTCGAGTATAACGGGACGGCCCCGAGTCAGCGCTTCCTGGCAACGTCTGGCACGGGCAACCCGGCTTCCAGCCGCACGTTGAGTCTGGAGCCGACGCTTGTTACGGCGGCCGCAGCCTCGCCGTCCACGGTGGCGGGCACCTACACGGACCTGAGTGTGCTGGGGAATGACGACCTTGGTGAAGCCGCGCTGACGTACACGTGGTCGGCGGTTTACACGCCGCCCGCGGAGGTCACGTTCAGCGTGAACGGGACGAATGGGGCGAAGAACACGCGGGCCACGTTCACGAAGGCGGGCGCTTACACGTTGCGTTGCACGTTTACTGATACGGATGGGCGGACGAACCAGAGCGACGTATCCGTGACGGTGGCTCAGACGCCGGTGGTGACGGTGTCTCCGGCCACGGCGTCGGTGGTGGCGGGCCAGTCGCAAACGTTTACAGCCGCGACAAAGGACCAGTTCAACACGGCGATGTCGCCGACGCTGACGTGGTCGGTGGGTGGCGGCGGCACGGTGGACAGTTCGGGCGTGTTCGTGGCCGGGGCAACAGCGGGCGGACCGTACACGCTCACGGCCTCGGGCGCGGGAGGGGAGGGGACGGCGCAGGTCACCGTGACGTCGGCCTATGAGGCTTGGGCGGCGGCGTTGCCGGAGGCGTCGCGCGGTGTTTCAGGGGACCCGAATGGGACGGGGTTTACGAACCTGATGGCGTACGCACTGGGGCTGCCTCCCACGCGGACGGCGGCGCAGGAAGCGGCAAGCCTTCCGGCAGGCGTGCTTTATGATGACGGAACGGGAAGTCGCGCGCGTTTGACGTTTGTGCTGCCAGACCCGGCGCCGGTGGATGTCCTCTACGCCGTGGAGGCGAGCAGCGACATGATCACGTGGCCTGTGAAAGCGGACCGTACGGCTGTGGGTGTCTGGAGCAATGGCTCGAATTTCACGGCGGGTGAGGTGATTGGCGCGGGGCAGGCGACGGTGACGGTTACGGACGTGGAAACGGTGCAGTCCCGTGGCGGGGTGCGGTTCCTGCGGCTCGTGATCACGCAACCGTAAGGCGGGGTGGTCCCGACGAGGGACCGCCTGGGGCCGGCCGTTTGATCGAAGCGGGCATTGCTCTGCGGCAAAGGGGGGGGGCAGGCCGAATGGCCCCATTGAGGCTTGCGGGCAATCGCAGGGAAGGGCACGCTGCCCACGAGGGCGCCTCCCACGTCGCGGGGCGCCCTGTGACTTCTTATGCCAGACCCGGGTTTTTCGCAGGCAGACGGTCCTCTGATTTTCGATGTGGGCGCCAATGTGGGCGACCACGCGGAGAAATTCCTTGAGAAGGGCGCGCGTGTTGTGTGCTTCGATCCGCAGCCGAGCTGCGTTGAGGCGCTGCAGGAACGTTTTGGCGGCAACGGCCGTGTGCGCGTGGTTCCCAAGGGTGTGGGGCCTCAGGAGGGCTCGTTGGAAATGTCGGTGTGCTCCGAAGCCTCAATCGTCTCGACCTTTTCGGAGGAATGGAAGCAAGGGCGGTTTCGGACCTACAATTGGGACCGGAAGGTGACGGTTCCGATTACCACGCTGGACGCCGCGATCCGAGAATATGGGCGGCCGGACTACTGCAAGATCGACGTGGAGGGGTTTGAGCTGGAGGCGCTGCGGGGCCTCTCCGGGACGGTGGGCGTGTTGTCTTACGAGTTCACGTTCGAAGGCCGGGAGCGTGCGGTCGCCTGTCTGCGGCGTCTGGCGGCGTTGGGCTTCACGCGCTTCAATGTGAGCATGGGAGAGGCCACGCCGTTTTACTCGGCCGAATGGCTGGGGGCCCGGGAAATGGAGGCTCTGCTCCTGGACCTGCGCCATCCCGCCTGCTGGGGGGACATTTATGCGGCGGGCGATTTCCCCCTTCGCCCTGCTGTGGCCAAATTCCTTCCCGGTGCTCCTGACCGCCAGGCCATTTTGACGGACCTGCCGCTTTCGCTGGAGTCGCGTGGGCTGTGGTGGCGCGGCCGGCCGCTGCACGTTTTTTTTGGGGCTGACACTTTCCACCCGGAAGGCGTGAACATCCAGCCGCCCGGGGCGTGTTGCGTGCCGGGTCAGCCGCCGCCCGACATCGTCGCGGAGATCCGGGAGTTCCGCTTTGCGATGAACTGCATCGACGTCCTGGAGATGCACCAGGCGCTCCAGCAGTTTCCGCGGGACGTTGCGCTCGCCATCCTCATCTCCTGGTTCAGTTGGCTTAAGGTCGGCGGGACGCTGCGGGTGACGGTTCCGGACGCCCAGGCGTGTGCCCGCGTCCTTGCGGACGAGTCGGCTCCGCTGAAGCAGCGTCTCCAGGCGACCCGGGGGCTCGCGGGGGCGCAGGACCGCGCCAGCACGTCGCACCGGGACGTATGGTTCCCTGAGCGTCTGCGCGTGACGCTGGAGGCGCTCGGTTTCGAGGTGGTGTCCGTAAACACGGTGATACTGGCGGGGGTCCCTTCGCTCGACGTCGTGGCCCGTAAGCCCAAGGTGGTTCCTTTGGACAGTCTTTTGAAGGCCGCTGACGCGTTGCTTTGGGATTGCCTGCTGGCCCCTGGGGAGGCGCCGCTCCACCAAGCTTGGCGGACGCGCCTGCAGGGACTGTTTGGCAAATCGCCGGCGGGCCCGTACGCGCCCTGATTTCTGGTGGTTTCACGCGCTTTGGAACAAAGCAAGTCTTGCACTGGTCGTGGCAGTAGGGTAAACCCACCGGTAACAAGCCCCGCGTTGCCTTGACCGAAAAAACAGTGTCCGCAACAGTCGAATTTCCGAAGATCGTAGATAAGGAGACGATCAATGAGCTTCCATTGGCCCGGTATGAGGGGCCGGTGGAGATTGTCACGACGACGCGCCAGCTGGCGGCTGCGGTCAAGGACTTGTCCCGGGAGCGTCTTTTAGGGTTCGATACGGAGTCCCGGCCGGCGTTCCGCCGGGGTGAGAGTTATCCGCCGTCGCTCCTGCAGCTCGCGGGGAGCCGAGGCGTCTATCTTGTTCAGATCGGCCACCTGCCGAATCTGGACGAACTGGTTCCGCTGGTAACGGACCCGGCGGTGCTGAAGGTGGGGGTGGCGATCCGGGACGACGTTCGCAAGCTTCAGGCGATCACGCCTTTCGATCCGGCGGGCTTTATCGAGATTGCGAACATGACGCGGCGGATCGAGATCGCGAACACGGGCTTGCGTAGCCTTTGTGCGATTTTCCTGCAGTTCCGTATTTCGAAAAACGCGCAGGTGAGCAACTGGGCGCGGCATCACCTCACGCCGGCGCAGGTTGCGTATGCGGCGACGGATTCGTGGGTGAGCCGGCTGTTGTACCTGAAGCTCGAGGAGCTCGGTCTTGCCGAGGACGTCGAGCCGCTTGCGTTCTAGCTTTTGCGGCCTGTGGACGCGCGCGATGAACTGGTGGCTGCGGCCCGGGAACTGGGAGAGGCCGTAGGTCGGCTGACCTTTGCGGCACCTGTCGCCTACGTGTATAATCCTTTGGATTATGCCTGGCCGATGCATGAGGGGTATCTGCGCCGCTACGGTGCCGGCCCAAAACGCTTCGTGTTCCTCGGGATGAATCCCGGCCCGTTTGGCATGACGCAGACGGGCGTTCCGTTCGGCGAGATTGCGGCTGTGCGGGACTGGATGGGCCTGCGCGCGCCGATCGGTTCGCCCGCCGCGGTGCATCCGAAACGTCCGATCACCGGCTTTGACTGCAACCGTTCCGAAGTGAGCGGCAAGCGCCTTTGGGGCTTGTTTGCGAAGCGGTTCGGGACGGCAGAGGCGTTTTTCCGGGACCACTTTGTCCTGAATTACTGCCCGCTCGTTTTTGTGGGGGATACCGGGAAGAACATTACGCCCGACAAGCTGGCTCCGGAGGAGCGGGCGACGTTGGCGGCGCTGTGCGACGCGCATTTGCGCCGGGCGGTGGAGGCGTTGGCGCCGGAGTGGGTGCTTGGGATCGGGGCCTATGCGGAGGCGCGTATTTGCGAAGCTATGCCCGAAAGGGCCAGCCGGTGTGCGCGGTTGCCGCATCCAAGCCCGGCGAGTCCTTCGGCAAACAAGGACTGGGCAGGGCAGACGGAAGCGAAGATGCGCGCCCTCGGTCTTTGGGACTGAAAAGTCAGGCCGCTTTGTGCGACAGCCTGAAGTAGAACCGCTCTAGAACGGCCTTAGGCGCGCGCGGACTGCGACGGGATGGCGGCCTTTGCGTTTCCGCGGAAGGGGGCGGGCGTCAGCCGGATGCGCGGGGGCGGACGGTTGGCCGCCTCTTGGGATTCCGGGGTCTGAGGCTTGAGGAGAGCGCTTTCCGGGGGGGTGGAGACGGCTTCGGCCTCCAGGACGGCGAGGGTTTCGCCATCAAGGGCCCCGCTGCCACGTCTGCGACGCATGCGGGCAAAGAGGAGTACGAGGAGAGCGAAGAGGAGTGCGAGAGCCCATGGCTCGACAAGGGGCGCTTCCCGGAGCGGGGTGGTATTTCCATCCACCGAGGCGAGGGCCAAGGTTTGGCCAAGTTCGCCTAATCCAGCGGGAGTCGAAGTCATTGAAACGGAGGCCATGTGTGACAAGGGGAGGCCGTTCGTACCCGAACTTTGCGGGTTCTTGTTTTTGAGGGTCGTATTCTGCTGTAGCCCCATACCTTGGTCAAGGGGGAAAGATACAGCAAGTACAGGTTCTGCTAGGTTGAGGCGGGGGGTATATGTTGGTAAGTAACTTATTGTCAGAAGGAAGCGATTCCGGCTTTTTTTCTTAACGTAAGGCTTCAGGTTGCCGTTAGCGTCCGTTCGCTCGGGCGAGCAGGATTTCTGGCAAGTCAAAAAAATACCCCGCTGTTAAAATCCAGCGGGGTATTTTGGACTCAGCGTTCGTCCGTTGAGCTAAGGCCACTCGGGTCTAACGGCTGAGCGCGGCGGGCTTGGTCTTTTCCGAGGCTTCGGTGGTTGCGTTATAGCGTGCGAGCACGCGCTTCTCGATGTCCTGGGGGCTAAGGCCGTGCAGGGCGCGGAGGTCAGCGACGGAACTGCCGTGGGTGACGAAGGCGTCGGGCCAGCCGATGCGTTCGACGGGGGTGGAGATTCCGGCGTCGTTGAGGGCTTCGACCACGCCGCTGCCGAAGCCGCCAAGGAGCACGTTGTCTTCCATGGTGACGAACATGCGGGCGTCTTTGGCCTGCTTGAGCAGGAGTTCGGTGTCGAGCGGACGGACGAAGCGGGCGTTGACGACGCCGACGGAGAGGCCGCGGGAAAGCTTGAGGGAATCGGCCAGTGCGAGGGCGTCCTGGACCATGGTGCCGAGGGCCCAGATGACGATGTCGGTGCCTTCGCGGATGACCTTGGCCTTGCCGATGGGCAGGGCGGTGGGCTTGTCCTTGATGGGCACGCCGGCGGCGGGGCCACGCGGGTAGCGGATGGCGGTCGGGCCCTTGTAGTTCACGCAGGTATAGAGCATGTCGACGAATTCGTCTTCGTCGGCGGGCTGCATGAGCACGAGGCGCGGCACGCAGCGCAGGAAGCTGCAGTCGAACAGGCCGTGGTGGGTGGGGCCGTCGTTGGGGGACAGGCCCGCGCGGTCCATGCAGAAGGTGACCGGGAGGTCCTGAAGCGCGATGTCGTGCATGATGGGGTCATACGCGCGCTGCAGGAAGGTGGAGTAGATGGCGACGACGGGGTGGAGGTCCATCGTTGCGAGGCCGGCGGCAAAGATGGCGGCGTGCTCTTCGGCGATGCCGACGTCGTAGAACTGCTCGGGAACTTCTTTGGAGAGGTAGCTCAGGCCTGTGCCGGAGGGCATGGCGGCGGTGATGCCGACGACTTTCTTGTCCGCCTTGGCGAGCTTCACGAGGGTCTGCCCGAAGACGTCCTGCCACGCGGGCGGCGTGCCTTCCTTGACGGGGGCGGTCTTGCCGGTGGCGATGCAGTAGGGGCTTGTGCCGTGGAATTTCTCGGGGTTCTGGATGGCGGTGTCGTAGCCCTTGCCCTTGATCGTGAGCACGTGCAGGAGGACGGGGCGGTCGGACCGTTTGCAGAATTCGAGGTACTGGGTGAGGAGCGGGATGTTATGCCCGTCGACGGGTCCCAGGTAGCGCAGGCCGAATTTTTCGAAGAGCGAGGAGGGGACGATCATGTCCTTCGCCTCGGTCGCGGCGCGTGCGCCGAGCTGGATCAGGGAGTCACCGCCGGGGATCTGGTGGAGGAAAGATTCGAGGTTGTGGTGGAGCCGGTTGTATACCGGGTTCACGATCATCTCGTTCAGGTAGTTCGAGATGGCGCCGACGTTTTTGGCGATGGACCACTCGTTGTCGTTGAGGACAACGGTGAGGCGCTTGGTGCTGGTGGCAATGTTGTTGAGGGCTTCGAGCGTGATGCCGCAGGTGAGGGCGGCATCGCCGATGACGGCGACGACGTGGTCGTCGGTCTTGCGCAGGTCGCGCCCGGCCGCCATGCCCAGCGCCGCGGAAAGGGCGGTGCCGGCGTGACCGGCGCCGAAGCTGTCATGGGGGCTTTCTTCGCGCAGGAGGAAGCCTGACAGGCCGTTGCTCTGGCGGATTTTGCGGAAGGCCGGTCCGTAGCGCCCGGTGAGGAGCTTATGCACGTAGCCCTGGTGGGAGACGTCGAACACGAAGCGGTCGCCGGGGGTGGAGAACACGCGGTGCATCGCGATGCACAGTTCGACGACGCCGAGGTTCGGGCCGACGTGGCCGCCGTTCATTGAGGTGGTCTCAATGATCTCCTTCCGGATTTCTTCCGCGAGAAGCGGCAGTTCGGCCTCCTTCAGGGCCTTGACGTCCTTTGGTCCTTTGATGCGTTCCAGAATCGGCATGGGTGCAGCGCGTAAAATGAGCTTTGCAGGGAGAGTCGGCTTGATCGCGCGGGGAACCCGGCGCGCCAGGCGGTGTCACTGTTAGCCTTCGGCCTCCTCGCCCTCGAATGGTTGAAAACCAGCCTTATCCCCGGCGTCCTTGAGCTGTTCGATCTTCAGTTCGGCCTCTTTGAGGTGCTTTTGGCAGAGCCGAAGGAGCTTATGCCCTTCCGTGTACTTTTCCACCATCGCGGAGAGAGCGATATCTCCGGTCTCCAGGGCATCAACGAGGTTTTCGAGTTGGCGGAAGGCCTCCTCGAAAGACGGCTCGTGGGGAGCATCTGGAGTTTTTGCTGGCATGGTCAGTCCGGCGAGACGGGAGGAAAAGGTGAGGTGGTGAGCGGCTAGTTTGGCCGGAACCTTAGTGCCTCTGCGTAGGCCTCGCCAAGCAGAAACGCTAATTGTGGCGGTGAGGGTCTGGCGGGGCATGGGCGGTTGCGGCTCTTAGGGCCAATCGACATATGGGTTACAGCCACAGGAGGGCGGAGGCGAGGTAG
>CAZQIE010000077.1:0-14937 GCA_964593675.1 uncultured Opitutales bacterium | reverse complement strand
CCCATCCTCGCGTCGGCGCGGGCGGAAAAGTGATTTAAGGAGGTGCGACATCTTAGAGTAGAAGTGCTCTAGGTTGCCGAACCATGCCGCGTGAACGGAAACTGACCTAGCTTGCGAGCCAGTCCGCGAGTGGCGCGCCGACGGTGAAGGCGACGAAGACGCCTGCGCCTACCCAGAACACGACGCGCAGCGCGACGAACAGGAACGACACGGAATCGACGAACAGCTCGGGGATTTCGGCTACCCACCAGCGGAAGCGTTGAAACAGGCCTGGAGGTTTCTCGCTCAGGGGGCGAACGATCGCCCCTGGGACGGGGCTCCCTGCTGTATGCTGACTCACGTGCCCAGCATACAGTTGCGACCGCGCACGTTCAATGGACGCGGTTGAGTTGCGGGGCAATCCGGGCACACCCCTAAAGTCGAGCCCAGGAGTCGCCCTGTGTCGCCCTCGGGAATCCTCGCCGTCGCCGTGAATTTACTGTTTACGAGGCAACGCAGGCGGGCAGGGTGCTCGCGCGTTTAATGGCGGTTCGCGCGGCGAAGCAGGTATACGCCCAGCGCTATGAAAAGGATATTGGGCACCCAGACGAGCAGGTCTGGACGCAGGTGCGGCTGCTTTTCGAGGATCCCGATGAGGTTGACGAGCAGGTAATAGGCGAGCGCCAACCCGAGGGCCATCGCAAGGTTTACGAAGGTTTCGGCGCGCCCCGTCTTTATGCCGAGTGGAACCGCAATGGCGGTCAGGGAGAAGATCGCAAAGGCGCCGGAGAGCGTTTTCTGGATCTGGAACTGGACGCGGATGCGGGCGCGGAATTTGTTCTCGGGCGTGGGCGGTGTGCCTTCGGGGAGCCAGTTTTCCCGCGCCTTAACCAGTTCGCCAAACGTCATCAGCGAGAGCTTCTGGTTCAGGTTCTTTTTCCCAAGGATCTGGTCGAGCGGAAGGCGGATGGCGAGCGACTCGAACCGTAGGGTGGGCAGGGAAGGGTCCTGGAGGTCTTCGGGGTCCTCGTCCTTGCGCTTCTCGCCGGTGCCTTCGTTTAGGGTGAGCACGATGGCCTGCTGGGCGTTATCAAACGCGAGGGAACCGCTCTGGGCGCGGAGCGCAATGGACACGCGGCCGTTCTTATCGAGCTCCCAGATGCGGAAGTCCCGCAGCTCAGAGCCTTCGCGGGAGCTTGCGTAGATGACGTAGCCGGGAAATTCGCGGATGAAGGTGCGCGGCTGGATGAACTGGAGCGGGTTGTTGCGGACGATGTTCGTGAGCGTCGTCTTGTAGGCGAAGTCAGCCGCCGGCGCGTAGTAAAAATTGATAAAGAAGGAGAAGATGGCGCCGAGGAGGGCGATGAGGAAGATGGGGCGGGCGATCTGGTAGATGCTCTGGCCTGCGGCTTTCATGGCCATGATCTCGTGCTGGGAGGACATGCGGCCGAGCACGAGCAAGATGCCCGTGAGCAGGCCGAGGGGGAGGGCGTACGGGATCACGCCGGGGATCAGGAGCGCGAGCAACTTGAAGAATGTGGCCCAATCGACGCGGCCGCTGGCGAGCTGCTCAATGACCTCGCGGATGGCGTTGCCAACGACCAGCACGAACACGAAGAGGCCGACCGCGAGCAGTGCCGCGGCGAGGATCTGGCGGAAGATGTACCGGTCGAGAAGTCTCATGCAGTCAGGCGTCCGAAAGTGGCCGCAACTCTTGGGGCCGTGCGCGGTCGGGACAATCCGAATATTCAGGCGGGCGGGGGCCTGGGGGCTCGTCCTCATACGTTTTCGTTGCGGTGCGGGGCAATTGTGGTAGCCGTGGGGGATGCCGAAGGATTTATCCGTAGCCTTGACGATCGCGGGCTCCGACAGCGGGGGCGGCGCGGGCATCCAAGCCGACATGCTCACGTTTTCGGCGTTGGGGGTATTTGGGACGTCGGCGATCACGTGCCTGACCGCACAGAACCCGGGCGGCGTGTCGGGCGTCCAGGCCGTGAGCCCGTCTTTCGTGCGCGAGCAGGCGGAACAGGTGGCCGCATATTTCAAAGTTGGCGCCCTGAAGACCGGGATGCTCTTCAACGCGGGCATCATCGAAGCCGTGGCGGCCTTCGTCGGGGCGCATCCCGAGATCCCGGCGGTCGTTGACCCCGTGATGGTCGCAAGCAGCGGCTCGACGCTCTTGCGTGCGGACGCCATCGCCGCAATCAAAGCGTTGTTGCTGCCGCGGGCGCGCCTCATCACGCCAAACCTCGACGAGGCGGCGGTGCTGCTGGGGGGCGGGCGCCTCACGCGTGACGTAATGGCCGAGGCCGCCCGGGAGCTTTCGCGAGCGTTCGGGACGTCCGTGTTGCTAAAGGGCGGGCATCTGGAGGGCGGCGAGCTCGTGGACCTTCTTGTGACGTTCGGGGGCGGCGTGCGTGAGTTCCACGCCCGGCGCATTGAGGGCGTGGACAGTCATGGAAGCGGCTGCACCCTCTCCGCCGCGATAACGGCCGGGCTGGCGCGGGGCCTGGCTCTGGAGGCCGCGGTTTCGCGTGCGCACCAGTATTTGCAGCGCGGGTTGGCAAGCCCGTTGCATGTGGGTGGGCGCCGGTACATCGCGCATGATCCCCGGTGATGACAGCGCGCGGGATCGGCCTGGTCACCACCCGCTCCTGTGGGTGGCTTTGCCGCTTGTCGTGGGGGTTGCCGCAGCTCCGCTTCTGCCCGCCGCTGCAGCGTTGCCGCTCGCCGCTGCGGGGCTGCTGGTTGCGTTGGGAGCCTTGCTTGCGCTCCTGACGCGACCGGGGACGCCGCGGGCCTGGGCCGGGCTGACCGTATTTGCGGTGCTGCTGCTTGCCCTTGCTTACGGACGCTGGCGCACGCCTGAGCCCCCGGACTGGACGGGGCTGCCTCCGCGTGCGATTGAGGCGGACCTGCATGTGAGCCAGGTTACGCCGCCGCGCCGCTTCACAACGCGCCTCACGGGCTACGGGTATTTGACGGGGCTGCCGTCGGCGTGCGCGGACGCGAATGACCAGCCGCTCCAGTTCTCGATGCGGGTCGAAAATTTTGGGGCGCGTGAGGCCGTGCTTCCGGGGGCGGTGCTGCGTGTGCGCGGGGAGCTGAGGGCGGTGGACCCCGCCGCAGTCAACCGGAACGCGGAATTTGAGAGCTACCTGAAGCGCGCGGGTTTTGCCTACGTGCTTCGGCGCGTGAAGGTGGTTTCCGTAGAAACCCCGCCCGGGGCCTGGGCGGCTTTCGCCTCGCGAACGCGGCAGCATCTGGAAGGCGCCTTGCGTGAAACCTGGGGCATCTACACGGGGCCGGCGGCCGAGACGTATGTGGCGATGGTGCTGGGGCAAAAGGCCGCGCTGACGCCGCGCCAGCGGGAGGCAATGACGCTTACGGGCGTGATGCACCTGTTCGCGATCAGCGGCCTGAACGTGGGGGTGCTCGCCTGCGGGCTTATGCTGGTGTTCCGGAAGGTGCGCGTCCGCGAGAGCATAGGTGCGGCCATCGGGCTGTGCGTCTTGTACCTGTATGTCGAAGCCACGGGGGCGTCGGCTTCCGCGCTGCGCGCGTTCCTTATGGCCGCGTGTTTTTGGGGGGCACGGTTGCTGCCGCGCAAGGCCTCGGGACTCTCGGCGGTCCTGGTGTCGGCGGTGTTCGTGCTCCTGATACAGCCGTCGCAGGTGCGCGACGTGAGCTTCCAGTTGTCCTACCTCGTCGTTCTGGCGATCGTGCTGTATGGGGGGCCGCTCGGGGCGTGGCTCTGGGAGCGGATGCGGCCGTTCCGGGACTTGCCGCACGCGGCCTGGGGAAGACGCGAGCGCTTTATCACGAGATGGGGCCGGGCGCTTGTCGTGTCGGTCGCCATATCGCTTTCGGCGACGGTGGTGACGGTGCCGCTGTCGCTCCAGAACTTTCACGTTTTTGCGCCGGCAGGGGTGGTGCTGAACCTCGTCCTCGTGCCGATGGCGACGGCGGTTGTGTGGCTCGGCTCGGTGACGATGGGTCTGGCGGCGCTCGGGTTGGCGCCGCTTGCGGGCGGGGTAAACCTGCTGGCAATGGCCGTCCTCGGGGCGATGGATGCCCTGGTGCAGGCGGCAGCCAGGCTGCCGGGGGCGTTTGCGGGAATCGCCTCGGGTAGCGCGTGGGCGGCTCCGTTGACGACGGCGTTGCTCGTGGCGTGGATGCTTGCGGGGCGGGAGGTTGGGCCGCGTTCGCGGCCGGTCGCTGCGGCGGTATGGCTTGGGCCCGTTGCCGTGGCGACAGCGTTCCTGGGGTTCACGCTTGCGCTGGGGTAGCGCAGGAAGCACCCGCAGTTTTACTTCAAGTTGTCGGCGCACCGACGCTGTGGCGACCACGCACGGCGCGGGCCAAGTCGCGATGGCGAATTGTGCGGCAACTTGAACGGAATGTGCCCTACGCCAGCCGCCAGTCGATGATTTCGGCCTGGGCGCTGCGACGTCCGTTCCACCAGTTCCACGAGAGCTTTACGGCGAGCTCGATGGGCGTGCGGATGGGCGGAAGACGGTCGGCCTTCCGCCAGGCTACGGCGCCGAGATAGCGGCCGTTGGGCAAGGGGAGCGAAAGGCGGAAATTTTTGTCTCCAAAGACCTCGGGCACCTGGTAGAGGACGACATCGTGGAGGCTGAAAATGGGCTCGGGATTGCCTTCGCCGAACGGGTGGAGGAGCTCCATCTCATGAAGGAGCTTTTCGTCGAAATCGGACAGGCGCAGGCGCTGGGCGATTTCGAGGACGGCCTCGGACGGCGTGCCGTCCTGCAGCTTGGCAAGGACGGCCTGCTCGAACGCGCTCGTGAAGGCCTCCACGTTTTCGGAAGGCAGGGAGACGCCCACGGCCATCGGGTGCCCGCCCCACGCGCTGAGCATGGGGTTGCACGACTGGAGAAGCTCGACCAGGTTGAGGCCGGTCACGCTGCGGCCGGAGCCCTTTGCCGTGGCGCCTTCGCGGCCCAGGACTATGCAGGGGCGGTTGAACTGGCGGCTGAGCTTGCCGGCGACAATGCCGACGACGCCGGGATGCCAGTCTGTTCCAAAAATGACAATGGCCGAGCGGTTGGCGAAGTTGGCTGAAGCGCGGTGCTCGGCTTCCGCGTAGACCTGGCGTTCGATTTCCTGGCGCTCGCGGTTGAGGTCGTTGAGCAGGCGGGCCGTCTTGCGGCACTCGTCGAGGTTTTCGCTCAGCAGGAGGTCAACGGGAATCGAGGCATCGGAGAGGCGTCCGCAGGCATTGATGCGCGGGCCCATGCGGTAGGAGACGTCAACCGGCATGACGGCCTGGCCTTGCTGGACGCCCGAGGCGTCGAGCAGTGCGACGATGCCCTGTCGGCGGCTCGTCTCGATTTTCTTCAGGCCAAAGCGGGCGAGGATGCGGTTTTCTTCGGTCAGCGGGACGAGGTCGGCAATTGTGCCGAGGGCCACGAGGTCGAGGTAATCTTTCAGTCGGACGCCGAGGGCGATCTGGTTGCCGTTTTCGCGGAGGCGTTTCACGAGCCCATGCGCCAGTTTGAAGACCAGCCCGACGGTGCAGAAATTCCGCCAGGGCGCGGTTTCGGGGTCGTGAACGTGAGGGTTCACGAGGATGCAATCACCGGGAAGGCTTTCTTTTGAGCGGTGGTGGTCGATGACGATAACATCGCAGCCGAGCGACCTGAGGTAGGCGATTTCGGGGGTGGCGTTCGTGCCGCAGTCGAGTGCGATAAAAAGGTCGGGCTTGCGGGAGGAGCAGGCGCGGTCGATGGCGGCGCGGCTGAGCCCGTAGCCTTCTTCCATGCGGCGCGGGACGTAATAGCGCGGTTGGAGGCCAAAGAGGCGCAGCACGCTTACAAGCAGGGCGGTGCTGGTTACGCCGTCAACGTCGTAGTCGCCCAATACGACGACATCCTGGCGCCCGGCAATGGCCTCAAGCACACGCGCCACCGCGGCGTCGATTTTGCCGACCTTCAGCGGGTCTTCGAGGTGCGCGAGGCGCGGGTGGAGGAACCGTTCCGCCTCCTCGGCGTTCCCGTGGCCGGCGCGCACGAGCAGGCCCGCGAGCGTCGCCGAGACGCCAAGGCGGCGTTGCAGTTCCGCGGTGAGGGTGGGGGAGGGCTCGCTGTAGGTCCAGAACATGGCACGCAGGAAGGCCGGCCCACGCGGCGATTTCGCCGGAGCGGCCGGGGGCGGATTCGCGGCGGTGCGCCCGGTTTAGGGAAACGCACGCGCCGCGAATAGGCCCAGGTAAACCGGTCTAGCGGCCTACCTTGGTGCTGCTGTCCCAGGAGTACTTCGGCAGCCACTCGCGTTCTTCGACGTGGCGGCGGTCACCGCGGTGCCACCAGAAGAACATCGGGGCGGCGATGAAGATGGACGAGAACGTGCCGGTGAGGACGCCGAAGATGAAGATGAGCGCATAGTCCTGGATGACGCCTGCACCCCAGATCCACAGTGCCACCGCGGACAGGAGGGTTGTGAGGCCCGTAAGCGTGGTGCGCGAGAGCGTGCGGTTTACGGAGAGGTTGATGACCTGGATGAGGTTCAGCTCCGGGTTCAGTTTGAGTTCCTCGCGGATACGGTCGAACACGACGATGGTGTCATTGATCGAGTAGCCGATGACCATGAGGATCGCGGCGACCATGGGGGCGCTGAACTGGCCTCCGACGAGCACGAAGAGGCCGATGGTCATGAGGGCGTCGTGCGCGGTCGCCAAAACGGCGGCCACGCCATAACCGACCTCGAAGCGGAAAGCCACGTAGATGAGGATGCCGACGAGGGCGACGGCGACGGAGATGATGGCGTTGCGCGTGAGGCCCTCGGAGAAGGTGGCGCCGATGGTGTTGATACTGTCGAGTTCAAGGCCGGCATTCGGGTAGGCTTTGAGGAGTGCATCGAACAACTTCTCGCCCTTGCCCACAGGCGTCTGCACGCTCAGGCGGTCCTTGGTGTCGCCGATCACCTTCTGGTAAACGGGGTAGACTTCGCCGATGCCGCTCTTTTGCGCCACTTCTTCAATCTGCTTGATTGTGAGGCGCTGGGTAAAGTGGGCGGTCATCTGGTCTCCGCCGAGGAAGTCGATGCCGAGGATGCGGTCGCCCTTGATGAAGGCCGCGCTCAACCCGATGACGACGAGCGCCCAGGAGGCGATAAAGGCGGGCTTGCGGTATTTGAAGAAGTCGAAGCTTGTTTCGCCGACCAAGCTCATGAACTTGAGCGTCTTCACCCACCCGCGTTCAACGAGGAACTCGAGCAGGCCGCGGCTGAGGACGAGCGCGCAGAACACGGTGGCCATGATACCAATGGCGAGGGTGACACCGAAGCCCTTGACCGGACCGGTGCCCAGCCAGATGAGCACGCCGGCGGTGATGAGGGTCGTCAGGTTCGCGTCGACGATGGTCGACAGCGCGCGCTCAAAACCTGCGGCGAGCGACTGAGCGAGCGACTTGCCGAGCTTCATTTCCTCGCGCATGCGCTCGTAAATCAGGATGTTTGCGTCCACCGCCATGCCGACGGTGAGCACGAGGGCTGCCACGCCCGGGAGCGTGATGGTGGCACCGACACTGGCGAGCAGACCGATCACGATTGCCATGATGGTGACCACGGTGACGACGGCGACCAGGCCGGCCACGAGGTAGTAGCCGATCATGAAAAGGATAACGAGGCCGGAGCCGACGACGGCGGCCTTGATGGAGGCGTCGCGGGCGTCTTCCGCAAGGGAGGAACCGACTTCGTACATCTGGTCGAGCACGAGCTCCACTTGCAGCGGGTTGTTCAGGACGTTCGAGAGCTCGAACACTTCGCGCTGGGAAAAGCGGCCTGTGATTTCGGCGCTGCCACCGCGGATTTCCTCACGCACGCTCGGGGCGCTGTAGAGCTTGCCGTCGAGCACGATGGCCATGCGGCCGGGGGTGCCGGTGCGCTGGTTTTCCTCGGCAATGCGCCGGGTGAGGTTGGCGAAGTCGTCGCTGCCTGTGCTCGTGAACTTCATGTTCACCTTGTAGGCGCCCATCTGGTCGATGGAAGGGAATGCGGCCTCGATGATGTCGCCGCCCGCTTCCGGAATGCGCTTCACGAACATCGGGATTTCCTGGATCGAGCCCGTCTTCTTGTCCTCGATCGTTTCCGTGAGGACTTCGTAGCCAATCGGGTAATCCGTTTCCGGCGTGGTGCGCGGGTCGAGCGTGCGGTGGACGAGGCGGAATTCCAGTTTCGCGGGCTTCTTGAGCACGTCGATGGCCTCGGGGTTGTCGCGTGTCGTGACGCCCGGCATCTGGATTTCGATGCTGTCGGGGCCGGCGGCGCGGATGATCGGTTCGGCCACGCCGAGGCCGTTCAGGCGCCGGTCCATGATCTCGATGGCCTTCTCAAGCTGCTGCGCCCGGATGTGCTGGTCGGGCGTCTTGACGGACTGCGGGTCCACCTTGAGGGTGAAGGCCATACCGCCCTTCAGGTCCAACCCGAGCTTCAGTTTGCCCTGGGACTCACGCAGGAGTTCGCGCAGGAGCACTTCATTGCGGCGGTCCTGATTGGGGATGTCCGTCAGCGGGATGTCCGGGAAGAACTGGGCCAGGTTTAGCTTCTTCTCGGTCGCAATCTTGCGCAGGGCAACGAAGACCGAGGGGGCCTGCTTGGCCGCCACGCGGGCATCCGCCTCCTTGAGCACCTGAGCGAACTCGGACTGCTTGGCCGTTGCGCGTTCGCGCACGAATTCCTCAAAAGGCGTATCCCGGAGGGGGATCAGATTCAACACCGCCCAGGCCACCACAATGGCCGTAAGGGCGAACTTCCAGACGATCTTGCCGGACATTTTTGCTCTAAAAGAATGGGGTCAGAGAAACGAAGCGCACGGAGGGACAAGCCCTCCGTGCGAAAAGGAACAATGTAAACTAGGCGCCCGGGGGCGGCTCAACAGCCTTGTCGGCCTTGGACATGACGTAGCCCTTGGCTACTTCGATCTTGGTGTTTTCGGCAATCTTCAGGACGAACCGGTCGCCCTTCACATTGGTGATGGTGCCGAAAATGCCGCCGAAGGTTACCACGTCATCGCCGGCCTTCAGCTCGGACAGCATCTTCTGGTGTTCCTTCTGCTTCTTGCGCTGGGGCGCGATGAGGAGGAACCACATGCCCGCGAACAGGAGACCGAACATGACGAGCTGCATAACCAGGCCGCTGCCGCCGGGGCCGGCGGGAGGGCTGGCCGGTGCGGTCTCGGCCTGCGCGATAATGGGGACGATGTACGAAAGAAGTCCGATCATGGTGAGTGAAGTTTGAAACCGCAGAGGGAATCCGGTTCCGCCTCAAAAGGCAACAATGGAGTGCCCTAACGGGCGTGGGCTGGTGTAATTGCCCCGGATGACGTTTTTCGGGGTGGAAACGGTTGGGGTGTTCATGCGCACGGCAGGACGCCACTATTTTCGCCTCGTCCTGGATGGAACGGGGAGTCGTCGCTACGTTTTTGAGCGTCTCGCCTGACCGTGGACAGGTAGGCGGCGGGGCCCAAAAAACACAAAACCCGCGGGACGGGTACCATCGCGGGTAAAGAAATTAACCAGAGGGATAGGTAAAAATGGCCCTAATGTTGCGATGCGCATGCTTAGCGCCCGGGAGCCACGGGCTTCCGGTAAACGTACAACAGAGATTCGGCTAGCGAGCGCGAACCCGCTGGGCCGTGCGTGCAGGGGCAGCTCTTGTAAGGGCAGGCTTATGCCGGTCGTCCTCAAACCCGTTGCTCACGGGTTCCGAGACCAGATAACGCCCATCCAAGGTCATCGTGACGACGATATCGCGTTCGATGGCGCCAATGAGGAGACTCCGCACGTACTCCGACACGGACACGCCGGTCTTGTCAGCTTGTTCTTTGATGCGCTGCTTCAACCGCTTGTCGAAGTTAACCGTAAGGTTCTCTGTGTTGGGAGGTAGGGGCTTTGTTGCCATGAAGCATCTTACCTTAGCCCTGATGCCGTTTGGTGTCAAACGGTTTTGAAAATTGGATAGACTTAGGAAGGCCTTATTAAAAAAGAAAACGTGTCTTATTGACGATCACAACGAACCTGTTAGGCCTATATACATATGGTCAAAAGCCTCCCCCAAGGCCACGACGACAGTCCAATTCAGGTGTGTTTGCCCGCCGCCATGGCCGAGCATATCCGGAAGACCGCGCGCATCCTAGGTGTGTCGCCTGATGTGGTCGTAAAGGAGATGATCTTGCGGCAGCTTGATCGGGACAACGTGATGTCGGTGCCGGTTTCGGCTGTGTTGTCCAAGGACTTGTAGGGCCTTGTCGGTTGGTCGGCGGGGTCTGGTTACACTAGGTGCATGCGTCATCCTGCGGGTTAGGTTCGAATTCGCAACCCGTCCTATGGCTGGTCCTGTTGACTTAACAAGTAGCGGTTAATAAAATAGCTTTAGGATTGGAGGACGGACTTTAATAACAGGGGGCACCCCCTTCTGCTGGAAAGGGCGTGGCGTGGACACAAATGTGAGGCCTGTGCTGGTTGTGGACGATAACCCACTGAACCGGCTTTTGCTTGTGCGGATGCTTCAGGCTCTGGGCATACCGGCGGACGAGGCTGACTCTGGACACGAGGCGATGCGCATGATCGACCAGCGGCGCTACGAGGCCATTTTTGCGGATATCCAGATGCCCGAGATCACGGGGATAGACGTTGCTTTTCACGCCAAGCGCAAGGCCCTCAATTCCCCCCCGCCCAAGGTGGTGGCGGTCTCGGGGCTGGATCAGGGGGATGCGTCGCGGTTCGGCGATCTTCGCGTGTTCGATTTTTACCTTCGCAAGCCCGTGTTCATGCAGAACCTGAAGACGATCGTCCTGACGGTCCTGACGAAGACGCTTTAGGCACGTTCGGTCCAAGGTGTCGCACCTGCCGGCTAAAGCGGTTCCATTTAAAGTTGTCGCATGCGGTTACGCTGCGGCGAGCGTGGACGCCCCGCCCTCGTGTCGGCGCAAACCGCGACGGGAGCGAACGTGCCCTTTGAGGCGGGCAGCCCGGGAGGCGCGGGTTTTGTCGTGGGCGGGTCGGTTCTGAGAGCGGCGAACGTGGTGTTTCAGCCCCTTGCCAGGCGGTTAGCCACTTCGGGGATATCGAGGATGAGGGCGATGCGGCCGTCGCCGAGAATGGTGGCTCCGGAGAAGAGGGGGACTTTGTTTGCGATCCAGCCCAGGGACCGGATGACGGTCTGGTGGTTGCCGAGGACCTCGTCCACGGCGATCCCGATTCGCCGGTCTTCGAGTTCCGTGATGACGACGCGCTCCACGGCTTTGCCGTCTTCGGGCATGCCGAAAAGGTCTCGCAGGCGGAGGTAAGGGACGAGCTCGCCACGCAGCGGGATAAACATGTTGGCGCTGCGCTTTTCTTTCGCCGGCTTGGGTAGTTCCACGGTCTCGCGCACGCTGCCCATATGGAGGATGTAGCGGTCCGAGCCCACCGATACCATGAGGCCCTCGATGATGGCGAGGGTCAGGGGCAGCGCCAACCGGAACTCGGCGCCCTTCCCGGGCTGGCTGCGCAGGTCGATGCGGCCGCGCAGGGCTTCCACGTGGCGTTTGACGACATCAAGGCCTACGCCGCGCCCGGAGACTTGGGACACGACGTCGGCGGTCGAGAAACCGGGCAGGAAGACCAACTGGAAGAGGTCGTTGTCTGAAAGCTGGGCGTCTTCGGCGCACAGGCCGCGGTTGATCGCCTTCTGCCGGATCTTGGCCGGATTGAGCCCGCGGCCGTCGTCGGACACGGTCACAATCACGCGGTCGCCGCGCTGTTGGGCGGAGAGACGAAGGGTGCCCTTCGCAGGCTTGCCCGCCGCTTTGCGTTCCTCGGGGGCCTCCAGCCCGTGGTCGAGGGCGTTACGTACGAGATGGACGAGCGGATCGCCCAGTTGGTCGAGGATGGTTTTGTCGAGCTCGGTTTCGGCGCCCTCGATGTGAAGGTCCACTTCCTTGCCCAGCTCCCGGGCGAGGTCGCGGGTGAGGCGGCGGAACTTATCGAACGTCTGGCCGATCGGGGTCATCCGGATATTGAGGACGACATCCCGCATCTCGGTCGTCAGGTTGCCCAGCACTTCCGCGGCACCGTGCAAGGCAAGAGGGACGCCGGCGTTGGTGGCGCAGGCCGTCGCGACCTGGGAGCGCAGGATGACGAGCTCGCCCACGAGGTTGACGAGCTGGTCCAGCCGTTGGGCTGACACGCGCACGGTGTTGGCGTGCCCCTTGGCGTCTCCGTGCGGCGTCTTGGCTCCTTGGCGCTTGGCGTGCTCGGTGGCGCTGTCGTCCGCTTTTGCCGGGAGGGCCGCGGGGTGGTTGTCGCCGTGTTTGGGGCCGTGGGTGTTTGCCGGCTGTGGTGCGGGCGCAGCTTCCGGGCGCTGCGCGATGGCCAGCTTACAGCCGGGTAGGAACGCGAAGGCATCGCCTAAGGCGTCCTCTCCAGCCGCGGTCTCGACTTCAACCGTCCAGTCGCCAACGCGGCCGTCGGCCGGGCTTGTCACGATGCGCAGGGCTCCGAGGGCCTGAAGGTCTTGCCAGAGGGTCTCAAGCACGCCGGGCGCCGCGAGGTGTCCTGCGGACGTGGAGAAGGTGAGGCGCCACGCGCGCACGGGCTGGGCTGCTGCGGGCTGGGTGGCCGTGGTTTCCTTGTGCGGCGCGATGGTCAGGTCGCACAGGTCTTCAACGAACTGGAAGACGTCGCGCACGGCCGCCTCGTTCGCCTTGGTTTTCAGGATGATCTCCCAGGCGAGGTAACAGCGCTCGGGGTCGAGGGCCTCAAACTTCGGTACCAGGTCCGTCAACGCGCGGACCTGGCAGGTGCCGAGGGTCCGGAGGTCGTCGAGGAACATGGCGGGATCAGACCCGCTGAGGAAGAGTTCCGGGTGCGGCCTGAACTCGATATGGAAGGTGTTTTCCTCGGGCGCTTTGGGGGGGGCGGTCTCGGCGGGTTTTCCGGCGCCGTGGGCAGGCAGGAAGGCGAGGAGGGCCTGGAGGTTTGGCGCCTGTTCGCTTAGTACGGCTGCGGCTTCTTCACCTTCCGCGGCGAGGTAACGGTGTACGGCGTCGACGATCTTCAGGGAGAGGTTGATGATCTCCAGCGACACCTGCAGCCTGCCCTCGCGTGCCGCGTTGTAAACGTCCTCAACGTGGTGGAGGAAGTTGGAAAGGTCGGCGAAGCCGCAGGTGGCGCCGGAACCTTTAAGGGTGTGCATGGCCCGGAACACCCGGTCAATGGTTCCGGTGTCCGACGGCACACGCTCCAGTTGCAGCAGGGCCGCCTCAAGCTCGGGTAGCAGGTCCGAAGCTTCTTGCCGGAAGAGCTCCCGGCTACGGCGTTGCATCTCGTCAAATTGCATATGAGGGTGGGCCTTTCTGGGGCGGCGGTTTAGGCCGGCGGGCAGACTTTTTGCACGACGGCGAGGAACCGCGCCGGGTCGAAGGGTTTGACGATCCAGCCGGTGGCCCCGGCCTTCTTGCCCGCCATCTTCTTTTCTTCCTGGGACTCGGTGGTGAGCATCAGGATGGGCACGAACTTATACGTGGGCAGCGCGCGAAGGTGGCCGATGAGGGTGATGCCGTCCATGTTCGGCATGTTCAGGTCCGTGATCACGAGATCCGCCTTTTCCCGCTGGCATGCGGCAAGCCCCTTTACACCGTCTTCGGCTGTAAGGACGCGATAGCCCGTCGATTCCAGCGGCATTTTGACGGTTTCGCGGATGCTCATGGAGTCGTCGATGATGATGACGGTCTTAGGCATGGGGTAACGGTTAGGAGGGTCGGGTGAAAGGGTCGGTCATCCCAAAGCGGGCGAGGGCGCTTTCCCACGCGGCGCTTGACGCCGTGAGTGTGGCGCTGCCTGCGAAGCGCGTGGCGGAGAGGAGGGTTTGGAGTATGGCGGCGTCACAGCGCGTGAGGGCGGAGGCGTTGAGGGAGAGCTCCAGGCCTGGTTTCAGCGCCGCTTGCAGCGCGTCCTTCAGGGCTCGGGCCTGCTCAATGCCAAGGGTTCCGTGCAGGCTAAGGCGAGTTTGTGTAAGGGTCGACTCTATCGTGAAAGGTTCCATCGGATTTATTGGGATGGGGTTATCGTCCGGGCTCGTGTGTTGGCGCTTTGGATCTCGATCACGTTCTCTTCGAGGCCGTCCACGTAGGCGGCCATTTGTCGTGAGTTTTCCTGGTAGCGTTTGCGCAGGTCGCCGGGGAAGCTTTGCCAGTCGGTGAAGGTCCCTTGCCGGGCATGGGCGAGCGCTTCCGCGCAGCGGCCGCCGACGCCCGCGAAGCCAAGCATGAGGAAGCAGCCTTTCAGGCCATGGACGGTCTGGATAAACTGCGGGAGGTCCTTGTTCGCGCAAATCTCATCGAGGCGGAGGGCTGTTTGCGTGAAATCCGCATCCACGGAGGCATGGAGCTGGCGCAGGGACTCGACGGCTGCCGGAGGGGTCATGCCTTCCTGGAGGCTGCGGATGTGGGGAAGGTTGAGCGCGGAAGCCAGCTCCGCTTCAGGTGCGGGAGTGGGCGAGGGCGGCGGCGTATCGGGCGCGGCGTACGCAACGTGGCCGCTCGGGGCAGGAACAGCCTCGGGCGTGGACTCCTGTCCATCGACGCTTTCGGGGCCTGCGGCGTCCTTTGCCGGGGTTGAAAAGAGTTCCTCTATGCAGGTCTCGAGGTCCTTTCCGGAAACCGGCTTGCTCAAATACCCGTCCATGCCCGCGGCCATGCACTTTTCGCGGTCGCCGGGCAGGGTGTCCGCCGTGACGGCGATGAGCTTCGGGCGCTTGTCGGCCTGCGGGAACAGGCGGCAGATCTCGCGGGCGGCGGTCAGGCCGTCCATGACGGGCATCTGGACGTCGAGGAGCACGAGGTCGAAGGGGGCCTTTTGGACTGCGGCGACGGCTTGCGCGCCGTCTTCGGCGAATTGCACCTGGTAGGGCCAATCGACATTTTAGACTGTACAGATTGTGACCGAGCTGTTTGAAGCT
>CAZQIE010000076.1:0-14972 GCA_964593675.1 uncultured Opitutales bacterium | reverse complement strand
TTCAAACAGCTCGGTCACAATCTGTACAGTCTAAAATGTCGATTGGCCCTAGTAGCCGAAGAGGGCGATGCCGCGGCGTTGGGCTTCGGCGAGGACGGCGGGCTTGTCGAGTACGAGGGTGGAGCTGGCTTCGAGGGCGACGGCGCTGATTTGGGCTTCGGTGAGGGTGTCGATGGTGCGGAGGCCGAAGACGGGGACGTCGAAGCGGTAGTCTTGCCGGGGTTTTACGGTTTTGACGAAGAGGAGGTCTTTGGCGTCGAACTGGCCGGCGCGGCGGAGCATGGCGTCGGTGCCTTCGAAGGCTTCGACGGCGATGACGGTGCCGTTGCTGACGACGACGCCTTGGCCGATGTCGAGGCGGGCCATTTCTTTGGCAATGGTGATGCCGTGGCGGAGGGTGTCGTGGTCGATCTTCCACTTGCCGGTCATGGGGCCGGGAGAGGCGAGGTGGTCGTCGAGGAAGGCGCGGGCGTCGAGTTGGCGGATGCCGAGTTTTTCGACTTCGTCGGCAATGGCGCGGAAGATGGTCTCGGCGTTGCGTTCTTTGAGGGTGGCGAGGATGGTGATGGCCTTGAGGTCCGGATGGAGGCCTTTGAAGAGGCGGCGGGGGGTGATTTGGCCGGCCATGATGGCGTAACCGGCGTCGAGTTTGCGGAGGGCCTTGAGCATGTGGCCGAGCTGGCCGACTTTGATTTTCTCGCGCTGGGCGTCGGGGAAGCTGTCCCAGAGTTCGGGGGCGGTTTCGTCTTCGAAGGCGATGAGGCGGGTGGGGAGGTTGAGGCTGCGGAGGCGCTCGACGGTGAGGGCGGGGTAGCGGCCTTGGCCGGCGATGATGGCGACGGGGCGGGCGGGGTTGAAGTCGGCTGGGAGGAATTGCGAGAGCATGGGAGTGCCGGGTGAAAGGGGTGCGCCGGGGGGCGGCTTTGTTTGGGCGGCTAGAGCAGTTCCATTTCAAATTGTCGCTTACGCCGACGCTGCGGGACCACGCGCGGGGTGGGCCGTTTCGTTCGGCTGCGCGGCTTAGAATGCGGTCCTTGGCGGTATGGACGCCCCGGTCGCGCGTTGGCGCTGGCGAAAGGGTGATTTCGGTAGGTGCGACATCTCAGAGTAGAAGTGCCCTAGCGGAGGCGGTGGTCTTCGAAGGGGCGTCGGCGCAGTTCATCTTTGGGGACGAGGACTTGCGCGGTGATGGTGCCGGAGCGGTCTACGCGGAAATGGACGCGTTCGCGGGCGTCGGCTGCTTTTTCGAGGTAGGGTGCGATGGCGGCTTCGCCGCGAAGGGTGGCGACGGCGAAGGGGACGGGGTGGTGGAGGGAGTTGCGGGTGACGGCGCACATCTGGCCGCCGAGGATGTGCTCGGAGGCTTTGGGGAGGACCCAGCGCACGGAGCCGTCGAGGACGAAGAGGTGGACGGCGTCGGGGGAGACGTCGATGTAGAGGTTCTGGGCCTGGACTTCGAGTTTCCCGAGGGGGGTGAGGAGTTCGAGGGTGGAGGTGGCGCGGGGCTGGCGCTGGCTGAGGGCGAAGGCGCCGCGTTCGAGCTTGAGGACGGTGGTGGTGCGGGAGGGCTCGTATTGGGCGTCTTCGTCTTGGGGGTCCCACGGGTCTTGCCTGAACTTGAGGACTTCGGCGCTGGCATTGGGGCCGCAGGTGAGGGCGGCTCCGTTGGTGAAGAGGAGGGTGGTGTGGCCGTCGTCGCCCGTGGAGATGGTGGCGCCGAGGGGCTCGAAGGGGACGAGGCGGGGGGGCAGGCCGCCGGCGGAGGGTGCGAAGACGCGGGTTGCGCCGGCGCTGAAGGCAACGGCGGCGAGGCCGAGGGGGGCCTTCGCCTGCGCCACGGCAGGAACGGGGGCGAGGAGCGCGAGGAGCGCTGCGGCAAGGGTTCCTGCTGTGGCGCGGCGGGGCATGGCGTCGGTTCCTATTTGACGACGATGTTCAGGATCTTGCCGGGCACGTAGATCTCTTTGACGACGGTCTTGCCTTCGAGGAAGGGTTTGACGCGTTCGTGGTCCCGGGCGGCGGCAAGGGCGTCAGTTTGGGAGGCGCCGACGGGAAGCATGGCTTCGCCGCGGAGCTTGCCGTTGACCTGGAAGACGACTTTGACGGTTTCGGCGACGAGTTTGGCGGGGTCGAAGCGGGGCCAGGGGGCGTCGGTGATGCTGGGCTTTTCGCCGAGGCGGGACCAGAGTTCTTCGCCGATATGGGGGGCCATCGGGGCGACGAGTTGGACGAGGGCCTTGGCGGTGGCGCGGCTGAAGCGGTCGACCTTGCCGAGGTGATTTACGAAGATCATGAGCTGCGAGATCGCGGTATTGAAGCGCAGGGCTTCGAAGTCTTCGGTGACTTTCTTGATCGTCTCGTGGAGGGCGCGCTCGGTCTCCGGTGTTTCGGGGGCGTCAACGACTTTGGGGGCGATAGCGCCGCTGGGGTCGATGATTTCGCGCCAGACTTTGCGGAGGAAGCGGGAGATGCCTTCGATGCCTTTGGCGTTCCAGGGCTTCATGTCCTCAAGCGGGCCGAGGAACATGAGGAACATGCGGAGGGTGTCGCAGCCGTATTTGGAAATGATTTCGTCGGGGTTGACGACGTTGCCGCGGCTCTTGGACATCTTCTGGCCGTCTTCGCCGAGGATGATGCCTTGGTGGAAGAGTTTCTGGAAGGGTTCGGGCTTTGAGACGACTTTGATGTCGTGGAGGAAGCGGTGCCAGAAGCGGGCGTAGAGGAGGTGGAGGACGGCGTGTTCGGCGCCGCCGATGTAGAAGTCGGGGGTGCCCCAATACTGCTCGATTTTGGGGTCGATGAGGGCGGCTGGGTTTTTGGGATCGAGGTAGCGCAGGTAATACCAGCACGAGCCTGCCCATTGGGGCATGGTGTTGGTCTCGCGGAAGGCGTCGATCCAGGGGCCGCTGGCGGGTGCGGAGGTGCGCGGGGTGATCTCGCCGGTGGCGAGGTTCACGCGCACATCGACCCAGTCCCGCGCGTTGGCGAGGGGGCTCTGGGCGTGGCGGGGGGGCGGGTGGCTCTTGACTGGGGGGGGGGGGGGGGGGGGGGCGCGGGGGGGGGGGGGGAGGGCGCAGACGGCGGGTGCGTCTTTGGGCCGGTAAATGACGGGTTCCTTGGGGAGGAACTCGGCAAGGGGGCTGGAGGGGAAGTCGGTGCGCAGGCGGGCGTAGTCGGCTTCGGAGACCCAGAGGATGGGGAAGGGCTCGCCCCAGTAGCGTTGGCGGGAGAAGAGCCAGTCGCGGAGTTTGTAGTTTACGGTGGCGCGGCCGCGGCCTTGTTGCGCGATGTCGGCGGTGATCTTGCGGGTGCCGGCGTCGGAGGGCATGCCGGTGTAGGAGCCCGAGTTTATCATGGTGCCGACGTCGCAGAAGGGCAGGGCCTTTTCGACTTCGGCTTCCGCCATGTCCTTGGGGAGGATGACGGGGACGATGGGGAGGTTGAAGGTTTTGGCGAAGGCGAAGTCGCGCTCGTCATGGGCGGGGACGGCCATGATGGCGCCGGTGCCGTAGCTGATGAGGACGTAGTCGGCGACCCAGATGGGGACGCGTTTGCCGTTGACGGGGTTGATGGCGTAGGCGCCGGTGAAGACACCGGTTTTGTCTTTGGCAAGGTCGGTGCGGTCGAGGTCGCTCTTGCTTTTTGCCTGCTCGACGTAGGCGTCGACTTGGGCCTTCTGGGCGTCGGTGACGAGGCGGGGGAGGAGGGGGTGTTCCGGGGCGACGACCATGTAGGTGACGCCGAAGAGGGTGTCGGGGCGGGTGGTGAAGATGTTGAGGGTCTGGCCGGGGAGGGCGTCGATGTCGAACTTGACTTCAGCGCCTTCGGAGCGGCCGATCCAGTTTGCCTGGAGGCGCTTGGTGGAGTCGGGCCAGTCGAGGCCTTCGAGGCCGGAGAGGAGGACGTCGGCGTAGGCGGTGATGCGGAGGACCCACTGGCGCAGGGCGCGGCGTTCGACGGGATGGTTGCCGCGTTCGGAGCGGCCGTCGATGACTTCCTCGTTGGCGAGGACGGTGCCGAGCGCGGGGCACCACCAGACGGGTTTTTCGTCGACGTAGGCGAGGCCGTGCTTGAAGAGCTGGAGGAAGATCCACTGGGTCCACCGGAAGTAGTCGGGGTCGGTGGTGTTGATCTCGCGGTCCCAGTCGAGGGCGAAGCCGAGGCTCTTGATCTGGCGCTTGAAGTTGGCGACGTTCTGGGCGGTGTTTACGGAGGGGTGTGTGCCGGTGGCGACGGCGTGTTGTTCCGCGGGGAGGCCGAAGGCGTCCCAGCCCATGGGGTGGAGGACGTTATGGCCTTGGGCTTTCTTGAAGCGGGCGAGGATGTCCGAGGCGGTGTACCCTTCGGGGTGGCCGATGTGGAGGCCAGCGCCGGAGGGGTAGGGGAACATGTCGAGGATGTAGTACTTCGGCTTTGCTGCGAAGTCGGCGGCCCGGAAGGTTTTGTTCTGCTCCCAGAAGGATTGCCAAAAAGTCTCGATCTGTGAAAAGTCGTAGTCCGTGCAAGAAGTGCCCATGGCGAGAAAAAGGTCCAGTTTGGACGTGAACGGGCGAGCGTCAACCCCTCACAGGGCGGCGCGCGCGGGTGGTGTGCGTCTGGGTTTGGCGGGGTCTCGCGGACGGTGCGGCTGGCGGGGGAGCCTGGGGTCCCGTGTTGGCGCGTGCGGTTGGTGACTGGGCTGAACAATTCTTTGCTGGGGCCGTGTGGCGCGGCGTTCCATGATCGACTTTTCTTTCTTTTTTGTGCGCGCGTGCGGGCGCGGTGGTGTGGTTTTCCGGCGTGCGCTTTGGGTGTGCGCAGGGCTGATGCTTGCCGTTGCGTGCGGCAGTGCGGCTGAGGAGGAGGGCCCGAAATCGGAGGGCTTCAAGTCGCTGTTGCAGGCGGTGGTGCGTCTGGATGTGTGGGAAACGACGTACGAGAACGGGGGGAAGCGGACGGAGCACGGGGTGGGGTCCGGGACGATCATGACGAAGGAGGGCTACGTGCTGACGAACGCGCACGTGGTGAACCCGTATGCGGAGCGGATCCTTGTGACGCTGGCGAATCTGGAGCGTGTGCCGGCGCGGCTTGTGGGGTGGGACCACTGGACGGACCTTGCGGTGGTGCAGTTGGACATGGGTGAGATCACGCGGCGCGGGTTCAAGTTCTCGGTGGCGGCATTTGGGGACTCGGGGCAGTTGTTTCCGGGGGAAACGGTGTTTGCGGTGGGGACGCCGAACGGGCTGGCGCGCACGGTTACGCGCGGGATCATCTCGAACACGGAGCGGTATTTTGAGGGGAGCCAGGTGGGGCGTGGCTACGAAACGGGCCTTTTCAATACGTGGCTGCAGACGGATGCGGCGATCAACCCGGGCAACAGTGGCGGGCCGCTGGTGCTGGGTGACGGGCGCGTGGTCGGTGTGAACACGCGGGCGTACCTGGGCGCAAACAATCTGGGTTTCGCGGTGCCGGCGGAGACGGCGAAGCGTGTGATGGAGGGGCTGATCCGTGACGGGAAGGTCACGCGGAGCTATGTGGGCATCGACCCGGGGCCGTTGCAGGACCTGGAGAATTTCTATGATCTGGAGGCGAACAAGGGGATGCTTGTGCAGAACGTGGCGCCGGGCTCGCCTGCGGGCGTAGCCGGGCTGCGTGCGGGGGACATCGTGCTGCAGGTGGACGGGAGCGACGTGGATGGGCGTTTTCCGGAGCAGTTGCCGCCGATCCAGAACCGGATCGCGAGCTACCCGGTGGGGGCCCAGATCAAGCTGCTTGTGAAGCGGGGCGATGAGCGGCTGGGCGTGGTGGTGAAGACGGAGCCGCTGGAGAGCCGTGTTGGTGAGGAATACGCATTTTCGGGCTGGGGGCTGAGCGTGCAGAAGCTTTCGACGGTGGTGGCGCGGGAGAACCGGCTGGCTTCGGCGGAGGGCGTGCTCGTGATAGGCGTGCAGCCGGCGTTTCCGGCGCAGTCGGCGGGTCTGCGACCAGGGGATATCGTGACCAAGGTGAACCGGGTGCCGATCGTGAGCCTTGAGGACATGAAGGCGGTGTATGAGAAATACGAGGCAAAGCCTGAGAAAGTGTTTGTGGAGGTGTTGCGGAACCATCAGGTCTCGTACCTCGTACTGAAGCCCTAAGGGGCGTATCCGGAAAGCCATGACAGAGGAGCAGCAATCGCTTTTTGAGGAGCCGCCACGCGGTGCGGGGGCTGCGAAGGCGCAGGCCAAGGGGGAGTGCGAGGCTGCCGAAGAACCGGGGGAGCACGTCATGCGGCCCCGGAAGCCGCTTGCGGTGCGGATGAGGCCGCGCGGGCTTTCGGAGGTCCTCGGGCATGAGCATTTGCTTGGGCCGGACTGCTTGCTGCCGAGGCTGGTGCAGAGCGACACGTTTGGGTCGTTGCTGTTCTATGGGCCGCCGGGTTGCGGAAAGACAACGTTGGCGGAGGTGATTGCGGCGGAGACGAAGAGCCGGTTCGTCCGGGTGAACGCGGTGCTCTCGAACGTGGCGGAGCTGCGGGATATTTTACGGTACGCGAGGACGCGGCCGGCTGAGCGGACGATCCTGTTCATCGACGAGATCCACCGGTTCAACCGGGCGCAGCAGGATTTGCTGTTGCCGGATGTGGAGGCGGGGAATGTGCGGCTGATCGGGGCGACGACCCACAACCCGGGGCTGTATGTGATCGCGCCGCTGCTGAGCCGGTCGCACTTGTTCCGGCTGGAGCCGCTGCCGGAAGACGCGGTGGTGGCGGTGCTGGAGCGGGCGTTGGGGGATGTGGAGCGCGGCCTGGGGTGTTCGCGTTGCCGTGCGGGCGAGGGCGTGCTGCGTGGGCTTGCGCGGCTGTGTGATGGGGACTTGCGGCGGGCTTTGAATGCGCTGGAGACGATCGTGCTGGGGCTGCCGATGGCAAGCGAGGTCACAGAGGACGCGATCAGTGTGTTCGCGCAGGAGCGGCGCATCCGGTATGACCGGGGAGAGGACGAGCATTACGACACGGCTTCGGCGTTCATCAAGAGCATGCGCGGGTGCGATCCTGATGCGGCTTTGTACTGGATGGTGAAGATGCTGGATGGGGGCGAGGACCCGCGGTTCATCGCACGGCGGCTGGTGATCCTGGCGTCCGAGGATGTGGGGCTGGCGGACTCGCGGGCCCTGCCGGTGGCGGTGGCGGCGTTTCAGGCGTGTGAGCTGGTGGGCATGCCGGAGTGCGCGCTGAATCTGGCGCACGCGACGGTGTTTCTCGCGACGTGCCCGAAGAGCAATTCGACGACGGAGGCGCTGGCGCGTGCGCGAAAGGCGCTGAAGGAAGGGGCGGTGCAACCGGTGCCGCTTTGGCTGCGGGACGCGCATCTGGCGTCAAACGAGCGGCTGGGGCATGGAGAGGGTTACCGGTACAGCCACGAGTGGCCGGAGGCGATTTCGGGGCAGGAATATTTGGAGACGCCGCTGCAGCTTTATGTGCCGAAGCTCAACGGGGCGGAGGCGGGCATCGCGGAGCGTCTGCAGCGGTGGAGGGAGCTGAAGGCGGAGATCCAGGGGCAGGAGGGGGCGGACGTGCAGGGGCGGTCGGTGTCACGCATGGCAAAGCCGGCGCCGCGCAAAGAAAAGCCCCAGGCGTCTGCGGAGTAACCGGGCCGGGAGAGGGCCAGGGGCGTCCGCGAGGGGCGTGGGGCGGAGGGATTCCTTGGTTAGTTTTGCTGCTTGAGGATGCGCTCAAGGATCTCGGTCATGTCCTCAACGGCGTCGATGACCTTCTTGGCGGCGTAGATGGGTTTTCTCGCCTGGAGGGCGAGGACCATGGAGTCGCTGGGGCGGGCATCAACTTCGATGATTTTGAGACCAAGCTCGTTTTCCATTCGCAGGATGATGCGGGCGAAAAAGGTGCCTTCATCCACGTCGTTGATGACAATGCGCTCAAGTGTGGCGCCGAGACCGGTGAGGATGTTGGTCATCAGGTCGTGGGTGAGGGGGCGCTCTTTCTTGACGTCATTGAGCGTCATGGAAATGGCGTTGCCGATGCTCTGGTCCACGTAGATCACGAACGTCTTCTCAGGACAGCCAAGGAATATGGCACAGCCATTGGAGGTCGGCATGACCCCCTTGATGGATACCTCGACGACGTCGTTCTGCATAGCACCTTGAATACTACCGATGGGCGTGAGCCGCAAGCCCTTTGGCTGCATTTGCGCCCGCGGGAACGGGGAGCGTTTCGCGGAGCGCGGTACGGCCGGAACGGGGGGCTCCGCCTGCGGGCGAAAGCGTTACCTCGATGTGGGCGGCAGCGCGGGCTGACTGTGCTATTCCGAGACGTTCAGGCGGAGGAAGACGGGGGAGGCGCTTGCCGGTACGGCTACGGTGGTGTCCTGGCCGACGGCGCCTGGGTTTGCGGCGACGTTTGTCCAGGTGTTAAGGTCGGTGGATTGCTGGACGGTGTAGGTGAGTTCGGCCCGTTGCCGGCGGAAGGTGAGAGCGAGCTGGTTTGAGGCAAGGGAGGCGGTGGGTCGGCTTCCGGACGGGGTGCGTGCGCGGGGGTCTGTGCCGAGGGCGAATTCGGCGAGGTTGGTAAGGCCGTCCTTGTCGAAGTCGCCCGTGGGGGCGGCGTTGGAGTCGGAGAGACCGTTGTCGCGTGCCCACTGGAAATAGGGTGTGCGGGACACGGTGGCTTTCAGGGTATCGCCAGCGGTGGCGCCGGCGTTGTCGGTGACGAGGAGGGTGATGCTGTGGACGCCGGTGGTGAGCGAGACGGTGGCGGTGGCGCCGGTGGCGAGGACGGTGGTGCCTTCTTTCCAGGTGTAGGAGGCGAGGGTGCCGTCGGGGTCGGAGGAGCCTGTGGCGGTGAGGTTCACGGTGGCGTAGCCGTCGCTGTCGGTGTCGGTGACGGTGATGTCGGGGCCGGCGTTTGCGGTGGGGGCGTGGTTGCCGGAGGTGCTTTGTGCGACAAACTGGAACCAGTTGAGGTTGTAGTAGCCGCTGACAATTTCAAAACGGAGGGTGTGCTGGCCGACCGGGAGGGAGAGATTGGAGAAGGAGGCGGTGGTCCAGTTATGGAAATCCCAGTCCCAGCGGCCGGTCTGGGGGAGGGTGAAGGAGCTGAGGAGTGAGCCGTCGACGTAGAGCTTGAGCTGGCCTGCTGCGATGTTCGGGGGCGAGGCCATGCGGAGGTTGAGGGTGTAGGTGCCGGCCTGCGGGACTTTGAGCGTGTATTCGAGCCATTCGCCGGCGTCACCCCAGGCGACGTTATAGGTGCCGCTGGTGTCGCTGCAGCTTTCGAGGTCTACGCGTTCGCCGCGGTAGGCGCCGCCTTCGTTCGGGGCGGTGGAGTCGTGGTAGGCCTGGCCTTCGCCGCCTTCGTCAAAGTCTTCGAACTCGATCCGGGAGGTGACGTCCTTGAGGGTGTCGCCGTAGGGGCCGCGTGGGGCGGCGGCAACGGTGATGACGGAGGTGACGCTTGAGCTTTTGCCGAGGGTGTCTGTGGCCTTGGCAATGACGGTGTACGTGCCGGCGCCGACGTTGGACCAGGTGGCGGTGTAGGGGGCGGTGGTGTCGGTGGCAATGAGCGTGGAGCCGTAATAGAAGGCGACGGAGGCGACGCCGGTGTCGTCGGTGGCGGTGGCGGAGATGTTGATGGTGGCCGGGGCGTAATAGGTGTCGCCGTCGATGGGGGTGATGAGGGTGAGGGACGGGGCGGGGTTGTTGGCGAGCGTGACTTTGATGGTCGCCGGTTGCGTGAGGACGACGTTGCCTGCGGCGTCGGTGGCGCGGGCTTCGATCCGGTAGGTGCCGGCGACGGTGGGCGTCCAGGTCGTGGAGAAGGGGCTGGAGGCGCTTTGGGCGACGAGGCTGTCGTTTACGAGGAAAGCGAGGTTGGTGAGGGCGCCTTCGGGGTCAGACGCGGAGGCGGAGAGGGTGAGGGTGGAGCCCGCGGAGTGGGTGGCTCCATCGGAGGGGGAGCTGAGTGAAACGGAGGGGATGGCGTTGCCGGAGGGGGCGGTTACGGTGAGGGTGCCGAGGGTATAACGGCCGTCCGAGCCGCGGCCCTGGATGGCGAGGGCGAGGGGGAGGCGATAGGAGCCGGGGAGGGCGTCGAGGATGGCGAGCTTGAGGGTGTAGGTGCCGGGGGTGACGGCGGGGGTGAGGCCGAGGGCGTCGGACCAGGCTTTGTTGGTTTCAGGGAGGAAGGTCTTGAGGTTGAGGCTCGAGGGGCCGGACCAGATTTTGGTGGCGCCGGAGTAGAGCTCGTAGGTGACGGTGAAGGGCTCGTAGAGGGGGGCGACGCCGACATTGGACCAGACAGTGGAGAGCGTGAAGGCGGTTCCCGCGACCACGGTGTCAGGGAATGTGGCTTGGTTGAGCTGGAAGCGGTAGCCTGCGGCTTTGCCGATGGGGACGCGGTTCGTAGGGTGGAGGACGTTGGTGGCGATCTGTGAGACGTGGTAGTCTTTTACCTGCTGTTCGGCGCGGTACATGGCGGCGTCGTCTTCGCCGCCGTAGAACTCGGTGACGAAGGGGGCGGTCCGCCAGCGGCCGTTGAAGGCGTCGCGGATGGCGGGGAACCAGTCGCCGACTTCCTGCTCGAACCAGGGGTGTGAGAGGTTGTCCTTGCGCACGCCGATGGTGGGATAGGTTTCCATGGCGTAGACGAAGCCTGTGGTACTGTCTTCCGGGTAGTAGCCGCAGGTGTCGGGCATGAGGAGCAACTGGGTGTCCGGGAAGGCGGTGGCGACCATGTCGATGAGGCGGCGGCGGGTGGCCGCGGTGGCGACGGTGTCGCGGTTGGGGGTCCAGCCTCCGAGGCCGCTCATGTGCCACTCGCCCCAGTGGCCGTAGATGCCGATGTCGATGTAGGAGATGCGGGGGTCTCCGTTAAAGCGTTGTCCAAGGGCGGTGAGGAGGGCTTGGACGCGGGCGAGGAAACGCTCGTCGTTCCAGTAGGGGACGAAGATGTTGTTGAAGAGGTCTTGGGCGGAGGTGATGCGGGTGCCGAGGCCTTCGGCTTCCAGGTGAGCCGGCATGAGGTTTTTGCCGTTGTACTCGCTGACGCACATGATCCGGAAGCCGTACTTGCGGCCACGGTTCTTGGCCTGCTGTAGGAGCGTTTCCAGGGCTTCGAGGTCGTATTGGTTTTTGACGGGCTCGAGGACGTTCCAGGGGAGGCGGTCGTATTCGTCGTAGAAGACCTGCTCGGGGGGCAGGTTGGGGGCGCCGTTCCAGGAGACGCACCAGATGTAATCACCGCGGCCGGGGTTGGAGATCTCCGGGGAGGTGAGGGGTATCAGGGTGGGGGCGATGGTGGCGGCGTGCAGGGTGGCCGCAACGAGGGCAAGCAGGAGCAACGCTAAGGTTGCCCCGAAGACGCGGGGTGAGCAGTACATTGGGGTGAAGCAGGGAGCAGGTACCGGGGCCGTGTAGCAGCACGCCCCGCACTGGGGAGAGGATTTAGCGCAGAGGAAGGGGCGAATTCAAGGCGTCGTTACCTGAACCGTTCAGGGGGCGGGCGTTTTCAGGGCGATTTGGGGAGGCTCGGATGGTGCCGGGGCGGATTCCGCGTTGTACCAGCGGTAAAAGGAGTGTGCCATGATGGTGAGGCAGACGAGCTCGTTGGCGACTTTCATGAGCAGGGCGGCGAGGAACTGGTCTTCAAGGGGGGTGAGGTCGAAGAGGCGCGGGGCGAGGGCGTAGGTGGGGTAGAGGGGGGCGTCGGAGAAGATGAGGAAGAGGAAGAGGGGGAGTTGCACGACCATGAGGGCGAAGGCGTAAAGGATGCGGAGGCCGTGGGTGAGGGGCGGGAGTTCTGTGGCGGTGGAGAGGATGGGCCACCAGACGAGGAGGGCGGGGAAGAAGAAGCAGGCGTGCTCGAGGGCGTGGAGGGTGCGGTTGAGGAGGGCGGCTTCGTAGAGGTCGGGTGCGTGCCACGCGGTGAGGAGGAGGGCTGCGGCGGTGGCGGCGAAAACGGGGTGGGTAAGGAAGCGGAGGGCGCGCCGGACGTGAGGGGGAGAAAGGAGGCTGTCCAGGAGCCACGGGGGGAGCCCGAGGAGGATCAGGGGGGCCGCGACGTAAACGAGGAGCATGTGCTGGAGCATGTGCGCGGAGAACAGGAGGGACTCCCCGATTTGGTCCAGGGGTGAGCCAACGGCGGCGTAAACGGTGGCGAGGCCGGCGAGAAAGGTTGCGGCGCGGCTGCGGGGGAACGGGGGCGTGGGCGGGCGTGCGCGGGCGAGGAGGTCTCGAAAAGGGCCGACAGCGAGAAGGTAGAGCCAGGCGGAAAGGAGGAGGCTGCCGAGGAGGAGGGGCTCGGTGTGCCAGTGGTTGAACATGGGTAGAGCCTGCGAACGCCGGGGAGCTTTGGGATGGGTGCGCAGGTCAAGGATAACCGGTTTTATCAGCTTTTCCAGTGGGGCGATTAGCGGACGTTGAATGATGACGGGGGAGGATGGTTTTCCGTTGCCCGGGCGGGTTCCGAAGACATCTGATCCGCGGTTTCACTTGCCTGGCTATGGAACTGCTGAAGGAACTGTTTTGGGGATCAACAACGAGCATGGCGCACACGGTGTTCGGCATCGCGGTGGTCGCGGCGCTGGGGCTGGCGCTGGGTAGCCTCAAGGTGCGCGGTGTGGGGCTGGGGATTGCGGGGGTTTTGTTCTCGGGGCTCATTTTCGGGCACTTTGGGATGAAGCTGGATGACCATGTGCTGGAGTTCGCGCGCGAGTTCGGCCTGATCCTTTTTGTGTACACGATCGGCATGCAGGTGGGGCCGGGCTTCCTGGCGTCGCTGCGTGCGAGCGGTTTGCCGCTGAACATTATGGCGGCGGTGATTGTGCTGCTGGGGGCTGCCGTGACGCTGGGGTTGCACTATTTCGGCAATGTGCCGATGGCCGCGGCGGTGGGCTTGTTTTCCGGGGCGACGACAAACACGCCGGCGCTGGGCGCGGCGCAGCAGGCGCTAAAGAGTGTGCCGGATATCGGGCCTGAGACGTACGCGATGCCGGGTCTGGGTTACGCGGTGGCATACCCGTTCGGGATCATGGGGATCATTTTGACGATGTTGCTGGTTCGCGCGGTATTCCGGATCAAGCTGAGTCAGGAGGGCGAGGCGTATAAGGCGCAAACGGCGATGGGCGCGAAGACGCTGGCGACGCTCAACCTGGTGGTGGAGAACGCGAACCTGTCGGGGCTGAAGATCAGCGAGATTCCGGGTTACGCGGGGCTTGGGGTCGTGATTTCGCGGCTGCTGCGGGGTACGCAGCTTCAGGTTGCGAAGCCTGACACGGTGCTGAAGCAGGGGGATGTGCTGCTGGCTGTTGGGCCGGCGGCGCGGCTGGAACAGCTTCGGGTGGTGGTGGGGTCGGTGAGCACGCTGGACTTGAGGCAGGTGCAGAGCGGGATCGTGAGCCGGCGCGTGATTGTCACGCAGAAGGCGATTGTGGGGCACCGGGTGGCCGAGTTGTCGGTGCTTGCGGAGAACGCGGTGGCTGTGACGCGCATTACGCGCAGTGAGATTGAGATCAGCGCGACGCCTGAGCAGCGGCTGCAATACGGCGACATGGTGGTTGTGGTGGGCGAGGCGGACGCGATCGAGGTGGTCGCGAAGGCGCTGGGTAACTCGGTAAAGCAGCTCAACCACACGGAGGTGATTCCGATTTTCCTGGGTATCGCGCTGGGCGTGTTGTTCGGGAGCATCCCGATTGCGCTGCCGAACCTTCCGGCGCCGGTGAAGCTTGGGCTTGCGGGCGGGCCGCTTGTGGTGGCGATCATCCTGAGCCGTATTGGCAAGATCGGGCCGTTGCTCTGGTACATGCCGATCAACGCGAACTTTATTGTGCGTGAGCTGGGGATCGTGCTGTTCCTGGCGTGCG
Organism: uncultured Opitutales bacterium; assembly: GCA_964593675.1. Taxonomy (GTDB): domain Bacteria; phylum Verrucomicrobiota; class Verrucomicrobiia; order Opitutales; family CAZQIE01; genus CAZQIE01. The sequence goes on along the minus strand of CAZQIE010000076.1, from coordinate 1,140 downwards.
TGGGGTTGCGGTCGGGGCAGCGTTTTGTGGAGACGCTTGTGGCCGGTGATGGCCTTTACTGGATGCTGCTGGCGACGCTGATCACGTTGATCCCGCTGCTGATTGTCGGGTTCTTTGCGCGGGCGGTGATGAAGCTCAACTACAACGCGCTTTGCGGGCTTTTGTCGGGCTCGATGACGGACCCGCCAGCGCTCGCGTTTGCGAACACGATGGCGGGCTCAGACGCGCCGGCCGTGGCCTACGCGACGGTTTACCCGCTGACGATGCTGCTGCGTGTGCTGTCGGGGCAGCTTCTGGTGCTGCTGTTTATGATCTGATGGCGGGAGCTAAAAAAACGCCGTCTCCGGTTGGTTCCGGGGACGGCGTTTTTTTTTGGACCGTGTGCGCCGGGGCTGCGGCGGCCCCATTTTCGGGTCGGGCGTGGGCGCGGACGTGCGGCGACTTCAATAGAAGGGCCTTAACGAACGATGTCGCTGGGCGTGAGCGCGGGGGCGGGAGCTGGCGACGCCGTAGGCTGCGTGTCCGTGATGTTGCCGGCGGGGCTCGTCCCGGAGGTGCTGTCCAGATTGAGCGTGGCGGAGGAGAAGCTGAAGCCTTGGGTGGACGGGTCCGTCGCGCTGGCCGGCGTAAGTTTTACGCGGTTTGAAAGGTTGCCGCTCAAGGTGTCTACGCTGGTTTGAGTCTTGGCAAGTGGGAGCGGGTCAGCGGCGGCGGCGGCGGCAGCGGGGTCGATCATGCGGCTGAGCGCGTCACTCTGGAGGCGTTCAAAGGAGGCGAGTTCCGCGGACTTGGATTTGCTGACGGGCTCTGGTGCGGGCGCCGCAGGCTGGTGTGCCTGTGCGTCTTTGCTGGCCCGGACAAGGGGGCTGGCTCCGTTCGAGGTGAGCTGGTGGGCGACAAGGAGGGCGGTAAGGACGGCGGCTGCGGGCCAGAGGATGCGCCCGAAGGGGCTGCGCGGCCGGTCGATTTCGAGGCGGGAGCGGCGTGAACTGCCGCTGTCAAATTGGCGCATGGGCACAGCGGGGTCGCGGGAGGCTGCTGCCACAGGTGCGGGCGAAGGGGTGGCCCCTGCGGGGATGGGCGAGGGGGTGGCCCCTGCGGGGATGGGCGAGGGGGTGGCCCCTGCGGGGATGGGCGAGG
>CAZQIE010000075.1:0-15374 GCA_964593675.1 uncultured Opitutales bacterium | reverse complement strand
TCAAACAGCTCGGTCACAATCTGTACAGTCTAAAATGTCGATTGGCCCTAGCAAACCGACGAGAGACCCTGCAACGAAGAGGGCTGCGCCTAAGATGACCAGGATTGCGCGCTCATCCCCGCGCTGCACCAGGCGCGCGTGCATGAGCAGAAGCGTCAGCCCCCCGATGATAAACGCCAGCGCCATCGCAAACAGAGCTACCGCCGTCTGACGGGGAGCTGCCCCCATTGGGGCGTGCCCACACTGAACGTCGATTTTGATCCTCATTCGCACTGATGGTATAAGGGCCAGGAACGCGTTTTTGCAACCCTGCAGGACAAAGGCTAACGCGCACTTGAATTTCAGAAAACGCTTGCCATGGAACGATAATAGATTATCACGAACAGAGATTCCCAAGCATGCCGGCCTTTTGAAAGCTGTAGAACCCCCGCCCTGCGGGATCGGCTTCGGGCCGCCCAATGATAACATGGTCGAGCAGCGAGATTTGCAGGACTTCCGCCGCCTTGCGAAGGCCCGACGTCACCTGAAAGTCGGACGGACTGGGCGCGGGATCGCCGCTTGGGTGGTTATGGGCAACAAGGACAGCGGTCGCCCCGACGCGAACCGCTTCGCGAAAGACCTCCCTGGGGTGGACGAGGCTTGCGGTCGCGGTGCCGGAAGACGCTTCCACGCGTTTGAGCAGCCGGCAGCGCGGGTTCAGGCAATAGACCCAGACTTTTTCAACGGCGAGGCCGGCGACAAGGGGGGCAAGGTCCTCAAAAACGGCCTCGGGCTCTCGGAACAGGGGTTCGTCGCACGCGCCCATCTGCGCGACGACCCGGCGGGCCAGCTCAACAACGGCGACGAGTTGGAGCGCTTTGACGCGCCCAATGCCCTTCACCCTGCGGAAATCGGCCTCGTTCCAGCGCAAGAGCGTGGCCAAAGAGCCCGCTTCCGCTACAAGGCGTGCGGAAAGCGTCAGGACATCCTGCTCCCGGTTGCCGCTGCGCAGGAGCATTGCAACGAGCTCGACGTCGCTGACCGCAGAGGGCCCCAGACGTTCGAGGCGCTCCTGGGGGCGTTCGCTCACGGCCATGTCGCGCAGGCGTGGGGCTCGGTATGGCGTCGGATCCACGATCACCATGATACGGCAGGAGCACCTGAAGTCGACCAAAACGTCCCAGACGGGGCCTTTTTTTATCTACGGGAACACGGAGCACGGACGATAGGACAAATACCCGATTGTCAAAAAGACAGATCTCCCATAAAATGGGACCTAATGCTTGAGTACTCAGACTCCACCTGTGAGTCTGGGGCCTCTGCGCTGGAAACGACTAAATGAAGCATTCGCGGATAGCAAAGCATCTGGGCCGAGCGCTCATCGTGGCTGCTTGGGCCGACGGACAAATCCAGCCTGCAGAGGTTGATTGCCTCAAGGATTTGCTCTTCCTCCTGCCCGCGCTCGACACCGCGGAATGGCTGGAGCTGGAGTCTGCGCTTCTGCATCCGCCTGCGGAGAACGAGGCCTTGGGGATTCTGGAAGAGCTGAAGTCCAATATCCAGAACGAGGAGGACCTGGGGTTTGCCCTGTACGCGCTCGACCGGGTGGTTCAGGCCGACGGGGTCGTCACCAAGGAGGAACAGGCCCGCGTTGAACACATCAAGACTTACCTCACCAAGCCGGACGCAAAGAGCATCGACGCGCTGAAGGGCCTGCTGCAACAGCCGTTGAGGCGGCGTGGCCGGGTCAGCCGGAGCGGTTTGCCTACGCGGAAGAGCGTGGAAGGGCTGGTGGAACGTTCGGCGCGCCAGTTGGCGACGAAGGTGGACGGTGCCAGTTTTACGCCGGAGGAATGCCGGAAGCTCGCGTTGGCGGCGATCCTGATGGCACGCGTCGTGAAGTGCGACGGCAGCACGCGCTCCACGGGCGTGGATGTGCGCACGCTCGCCCAGTTCCTCCACGACAAGTGGCGTGTGAACAGCGTGGCCGCGGACTTCATTGCATCGCTGTGCCTGCAGCAATCCACGGAGAAGCTGGACGTCATCCGCGTGTCGCGGTGCTTCTACAACTGCACGTCGCGTGTCGAGCGCATCCGCTTCCTGGACATCCTTTTTGAACTGACCCTCGTGGACGGCGTGGTGACGGAGGCCGAAATCGAGGAAGTCATTGAGATTGCAGCGAACCTGAAGCTGGACCAGGCCCACTTCCAGGACGCGCTTGCGCGTTTCCTAAAACCGGGGCGCACCGTGGCCGCCGCAGCCGGGTAAAGCGTCCCTGAATAGCCTTTGTGAAACGCCGCGGCAGGTACTGGCCTCCGCGGCGTTTCTGTTTTTGGTGCCTGCTTTTTTGCAGACACCGCACCCAAAAGACCCTAAAAAACCCTGCCCATGCAGCGCGGAAACATCACCAAGTACAAAGCATTCGCCCGGTTGAGCCTGCCCGACCGGGAGTGGCCGAGCCGTGTTACCACCCAGGCCCCCACGTGGTGCAGCGTGGACCTGCGCGACGGGAATCAGTCCCTCGCGATCCCGATGGGGATCGCGGAGAAGCTGGAGATGTTCGACCTGCTTGTGCGCGTCGGCTTCAAGGAAATCGAGGTCGGGTTCCCGTCCGCGTCCGAGATCGAGTTCAATTTCATCCGTCGCCTGATTGAGGAGAAGCGCATCCCGGATGATGTGGCGATCCAGGTGATCACACAGTGCCGCGAACACCTTATCCGCCGCACGTTCGAGAGCATTGAAGGCGCGAAGAACGTCATCCTGCACCTGTATAACTCGACGTCCCCGCTCCAGCGGCGGATCACGTTCGGGATGGACCGCACGCAAATCAAGGAAATCGCGGTCAGCGGCACCCGTATTGTGAAGCGTTTCGCTTCGGAATTCAAAGGTGGGAAGCTGCGCTTCGAATATTCGCCGGAAAGCTTTTCGGACACCGAGACGGACTACGCCTTGGAGGTATGCGAGGCGGTGATGGACGTCTGGGAGCCCACGGAAAAGGACCCGCTCATCCTGAACCTCCCCGACACCGTCGAATGGGCAGGCCCGCACGTGTATGCGGACCAGATTGAGTGGATCTGCCGGAATATGAAAGAGCGCCGCAAGGCGATCATCAGCCTCCACACCCACAACGACCGTGGCACCGGCGTGGCCGCGACGGAGTTGGGCCTGCTGGCGGGAGCCGACCGCGTCGAGGGCACCTTGTTCGGCAACGGCGAGCGCACGGGCAACCTGGATATCGTGACGGTCGCGCTGAACCTGTACATGCACGGGATCGACCCGAAACTGGACCTGAGCGACGTACCGGCGATCCGCAGGGTATATGAGCGCTGCACCCGGATGGACGTCCCCCCACGCCACCCCTACGCGGGCGACCTCGTGTTTACCGCCTTCTCAGGGTCCCACCAGGACGCCATCAAGAAGGGCATGGACCAGCGCGCGACGCAGAAAGAGGGCGACCCGACCTGGGCCGTCCCGTACCTGACGATCGACCCGCAAGACATCGGGCGCACGTACGAGGCGATCATCCGCATCAACAGCCAGTCCGGCAAAGGCGGTGTGGCCTACGTACTTTCGCGGGAATTCGGGCTCGACCTGCCCAAGAATATGCACCCGGAAATTGGTACGCTGGTAAACCGCGTGGCCGACCGCACCGGGCGCGAGCTTACGCCGCAGGAGATTTACGAAGTTTTCCAGCGCGAATACCTGCTGCGCGAGAAGCCGCTCAAGCTCATCGACTACGATGTGCACCCCAGCGGCATGTCCGGACACCACCGCGTGACGTGCAGCGCAAAAGTCGAATTCAAGGATAAGACTTACGAGATCCGGGGGGACGGCAACGGCCCGATCAACGCCTTTGTCCAGGCAATGGCGAACATGAGCTGGAAGCATTTCCGGGTGCTCGACTACCGCTCCCACGCCATCGGGGCGGGGTCCGCGACGGACAGCGCCGCCTACATCGAACTGGAGCGCGAGGGCGACCGCACGCGCTTCTGGGGTACCGGCATTGACTCTAACATCGAGCAGGCCGGCATCAAGGCTCTCGTCAGCGCCTACAACCGCGCTTTTGAGGAATAGGACCGTCGGGGTGGTATAGACTACGGCGACGCGCCAGGTTGGCGGACTCAGTTCGGAGCTTCTTCCGCGAGCAGGTCCGCCAACTGGCGAAGCGCCTGCACAATACGTGGGCCCGGTATCTGGAGGAGTGAACCCGACATCCGGTAAACCCGCCCTTCCCGCACGGCGGCGAGGTGCCGGAACGCGGGGTCGTTGCGCAGGCGTTCCAAGGCCTCGGGGTCCCGCTGGGGCTTGGGGACGTCCGAGTCGTCCACAAGGACGAGGATTTGAGGGTCCGCGCGCACAAGGTATTCGTGGGACAGAACAGGCCAGGGCGTGCCCGTTACCCGGGCGACGTTTTGCCCACCGGCCTCCGTGAGCATGTCACCTGCGAAAGAGCCCACCCCCGCGGCGACGGAACCGTAGAGCATGAGAACGCGGGGCCGCTCGGCTTCCGGTTTGCGGCTGACGAGGGCTTCCACTTCCGCCTGTTCGCGCCGCATGGTGGCGACGATGCGTTCCGCGGCCTCTTCCTTGCCGAGCGCCTGCCCGACAAGCCGGATGTCGTCAAACACGCGAGACAGGCCCTCCGGGTTCAGGACGATGACCCGCAGGCCGAGGGCCTCGAGGCGCGCAAGACGCCGGGTGTCCTGCAAATAGGAAAGGATGACGAGGTCGGGCCGCATGGCCACAATCTGCTCGTAGTTCGGATCAACAAGCCCACCCACCTGCGGAACTTTCTGGGCCTCCGGCGGATATGTGCAATAGCGGGTGACGCCAACGACGCGGTCCCCTGCCCCGAGGGCAAAGAGGATCTCTGTCGTGCTGGGTGCCAGGCTTACGATCCGTTTGGGCGCAGAGGGCAGGCGGACGGTCCGCTTCATGCCATCTTCGAGGGTGCGAGGAAACGCTTCCGGCGCGTCTTTCGTGGCACCCATGGCCCCACCGGGGGCGTCCACGGCCTGTCTGGCAACCGGCTGGGCCCGGGAGAATGCGACGGCCCCGAGCGCGAGCGTAAGCCCTACGGCCACCAGAAGCACATATCGAAGCCGGGGTGTCATTGGTTTCGGGCGGGTCCCTAAGGGATATCGACGCAGACGCGGACAAAGCGCGGCGCGCCGGCTTGAGCGGCGGTCACGAGCCGGTATGTGACGCGTTCGAACGAGGCATCCACGACAACGGCGTCGCCCACCTGGGTATAGACGGCGTTGCCGGACGTCCAGGTTCCCCCTGCGGGCTGGTCCGATACCTCCAGCCTCAGCGCAAGGGTGGAATCGTCCTTCCGGCGCGTCAGCACAATCTTGTCCTCGCCATCCGGGACAAGGCCAAGCCAGACGCCCGAGGTGGGATCGAGCGGGAGCGTACCGAGCGCGTATTCGAGGATGTTCGGCAGGCCGTCCTTGTCGGGATCCGCCGCCTCACCCGCGATTGACGCATTGCTGGCGTCAGCCCCGAACTTCGCCGCCTGCCATGCCGCCCACAAAGTCTGCACCGTCACGGTGGCCACGCTGCTGGAGACCGTTCCCGCGGCGTTGGAAACCTGTACCCAATAGGCTGTGCTCTGCGTAAGCGCAGGCGTGGTGTAGCTGCTGGCGTTTGCACCGGCAATGGCCTCGGAGCCGCCTCCGGCGAGCGACTTGTACCACTGATACGAAAGGGGGCCTGAGCCCGAGACCGATACCGAGAGCGTAGCGGTCTGGTTGGCCGAAATGGTAACGTTTGCGGGGCTGGACGTAACCGAGGGCGCCTGCATCACGTTCATCACGCCAACGGCGTCGAGATCAAAGCCGGGCGAGCCGTACGTATGCCAGGGGTCGTAAATGGGGCGTCCGCTGCTGTCCAGGGAGGAGCCGTCGCCGTAGATGTCGCGCAGGCGGACATAGCGGGCATAGGACAGGCCGACGCCGGACAGGTCGAAGGTCGTGCCGTAGCCGGCGGAATACTGACCTGCCAGGCCGGAAATGTCGGTTGAGTAAACGGTGCTTTCGGTGGGGCCCGGCGTGAGCGAGGACGATGCGAACGTGTACCAGGTCGAGCCGTCCATGGAGACGTCCACGTAGGCCAGCTCGAGAAACTCGCTGTTGAACGAATTTTCGAAGACGGCGAAGTCGTCGCCGGCTCCGTTCACGATAGGGGCGTTGAACGACAAGGTAATCGTGCCTCCGTTGCCGAGGCAGACGATGTTGAAGATGTCGCCTTGCGCGGCGCCAAGGGCTTTATCGGGAGTACGCCAGTCAGTGGCGACGGTGTCGTCGGCCTCGTTGTCCTTGCCTTGCCCGTAGACAAGGTTCTGATAGCCCGTTGCCCAAGCCGTAAGGCGCGCGTCGTTCATGGCGATGCTGGCCGCATAGCCGGCTCCGCAGAGGCTGAGCAGGCCCGCCGCAAACCATCCTACCTTCTGGATCGTGCGCGTCATTTTTCAGAAAGTAATTTCGGCCCCCACCTTGAATGTGCGCCCTGCACCCGGGTAATAGGTGCTGCTGTAGGCCGTCGCAATGTAATGCTTGTCGAACACATTCTCCACCGAACCGAAGACCGTTAGCCAGTCCTGAATCTTGTAGCGGGCCGTGGTGTCCCACAGGCCGTAGCCGGGCACCCTTTTGCGGCTGTTCGAGTAGTCATTCCCATGCCACATGGCTGCGGTGTAACGGTAGAGGGCGCTAACTGAGAAGTTTTTGGTCAGGTTCACATCCCCGCGCACCGTCACCTGATGGTTCGGAACCAGGGGCACCTCCTGGCCTGCATATTGGCCCGCGGTAAAGCGGGAATCGACGATGGTGTAGTCGACATGCAGGGCAGCGGGGTCCACCAGCCAGCTTGCACCGAAGTCCGAGCCGTAGCGCAAAAGCCGCGGGAGGTTGATGTTAGCCTGCGGCGAGGGGAGGTCCGGCCCTGTGCCCGCAATCTGGTTCTCCATCCATTGGCTGAAGAACGTGGCGCGCACGGTGGTCGTGCCCCAATCCCCCATGGGCCCAAAAGCCTGGGAGCCGCCCATTTCCCAGTTGTATCCGCGCTCCGGTTCCAGATTGGTGTTGAAGGGAGCGACGTTGAAGCCGCCATTCCAGCCTTGGTAGAGGGCGATTTCGTCGGTTGCGGGATAGCGGTAAAGGCGGTCGAAGCGCGTAAAGATGCGGCTCTCGGGCTGGGGATTCCATGTCGCGCCGAGCGTCCACGCCACGCCGTTGGCGTCCTGGTTCTGGTCGTATTTCCCGCCGGGCACCGGTTTGGCGGGCTTGCCGGTGTAGGCGGAACTTACGGCGTTGAGGTCTGTGTTCTCGACACGAAACCCGCCGCTCAGAATCCAGTCTTCGTGAACCTTGACGTCGGCGTTCGCATAGCCGCCGGCGGACGTGCGATGGAGCTGCGCCAGGTTGCGTATAACATCAGGTTGGCCGAAGACGGTGACATCAAGTTTGTCGTGCAGGATGTCCACGCCGCTCACCACGGTCACCCGCTCCTGGCGCAGAACGTATTTGGGGCTGCCTGAGACGGACTGGAGCAGGTTGGTCGCGTTGCCAATGTTCCCCGTCGTCGTCTGGTAGCGCCGATAGAAGCCGCCATGGAGGTCCAGATCGTCGTCATCACGCGGGTGGAGGACGGCCCCGGCATTGGCGAGCGCACTGTTCCCCTGGACGACACTCCGGCGTGAGGGCGTGGACTGGCGTGCGTCCTGGTTTACTTGCGCCTCGGTAAGATAGCCAGGTAACTCGTAATACTGGTCTTGGTACGAGCCGGAGGCATCGAGGTCCACCCGGGTGGTGGGTTGCCAGCCGAGATTCCCACCGGCACTTTTGGTGCGGTAGGTCGAAAATTGCCGCCAACCGCCGTTTTCGAGGTACTCGGCGTTTGCGCCAAAAGTGAAATCGTCCGCGTAGCCCGTATAGCTCGCCCGCCCATTCTTGAGCTTATCGGAACCACCGATGGCGGTGACGGTGCCGCGATTCACGCGCGCGCCCTTGCGGGTCTTGATTTTGATGACGCCAGCGACGGCATTGTTGCCGTAAAGGCTGGTCTGTGCGCCGCGTATGACTTCCACGCTCTCGACCTCGGAGAGGGGGACGCCGAGCCAGTTGATGCCGCCCATGTCCGGCGGGTTTATTTTCTGGCCGTCAACGAGCACGAGCACGCGCTGGCTCGCGTTCTCGCCGCTCCAACCGCGCAGGGCGGGGCTTGAGACAGAGGGCCCCCCCGAGAAGCTCTGCATGGGGATATTCCCAAGCTTCTGGAGGACCTCCGTCATGTCGGTCGCCCCGAGTTCGCGGATCTGCTCCGCGGAAATGACCTGGATGTCCGACGGGACGTGGCTGGCAGGCTCCGCGATGCGGCGAGCCGTGACCGTGTATTCGGGGAGCGCCGTCACCGGGGGCTCCGGCGTAGCAGGCACCTGTTGGGCCGGGGCCGCAGCCTGGGGGGAGTCTGGCGCGGTGTTTGAGGGAGTTGCCGCCGTGCCGTCGGCTTCGGCAAGGAGGGCACCGGGCAAAAGCAAGGGAAGGAGCGATACCGCCCTCAACACCCGTCGTCCTTTGTTTTCACCGTGCATCCTGAAAATTGATTGAGGCACCCCAGCGCTTGCCGACGCCGAGGTGCCTCGTTTCCCAATCCTCGTCTAGGAAATTAACTTCAACTAGTCGGCTTTCCGCGTAGTGCGGCGGCGGAGAACTACGGCGCCGGCAAGAGCCGCGACGCCAAGGGCGGGGGCCCAGACCGCGGGCTCAGGCACCGTCAGGAGCGTGGCCTGCTCCCAGCCGTATGTCACCGGGGTGCCACCAGCCCAGGCGCCAAAATGCGCGTAACCGACGTACTCAGTCCCACCGTTGGAGAACGTGGAGACGCGGTAGGTGCCGCTGGCCCCGGAGGGCGTAAGCGTGACGCCTGCGTTCGTGTTCGAGTCCCACGCCTCGATACCCGTGAACTGCCAGCCCACCACGTAGAAGCGGCCCTGGGAGTCCATGGCGACGCCATCGCTGCCGGAAAACGTGTGCAGGAGCTGGCCTTCGCTGTATTGAAGGGCGGTGCCGGAAATGGCGCCGTTTACCTGCGCGGCCGTGAACTTGCGGAGCTGGTTGTTGTCGGCGCTGAGCACGAAGAGGTCGCCCTCGGCGTTCGACGTGAAGCCCGCGCTGTAGGTGCTCACGTTGTCGATGATCGTCTTGGCCGACCAGGTCGCCGTGGACACATACGAGATCGCGTGCTTACCACCCGTGCCATTGGTGCCACCAATGTAGAAGCTGCTCGCATCGCGGACGGCACCGGAATAGTTCTGGATGGAGCCGCGGCTGGTCTGGTTCGGGGTTCCGGTGTTCGTCGCGTCAAAGCTGTAGAAGGGGCTCGGAGCCGTAAACGAAGCGGCATACCCTGCACCCGAGCCGACGATGCCCGTACCCGAGGGCAACACGACTACGAAGGCGGGGTCGACATTGGTGAGGCCGGAGTATTGCGTGTAGCCGGCTTGCCCAAAGGAGTTCTGGATCCACAAGCTCCCGTTGTTGCCCCACAGGAAGCGCCCCTGGCTGTCGTGCGTGAGCGAATTCGCGCCCCAGCTCGGGGAGCTGCTTACCAGATTCGGCAGCGCAACGGTGTTCCAGGCAGCGCTGGCTTGCGTCGCAAAACCGGCAAACGCGGCAACGGTTGTAGCGAGAAGTTGGATACGTGTTTTTTGCATCGGGATGGACTCTGTCGCGGAGAAAACGCCCGCTGCAAAGAAAGGCTGAAGCCCAGAGTTCGCATCCGTGCCACACGCAAACGCCAACATGAGTGTCGGCGGCAAGGCCGGTGTTCTGTGCCCCAACCCCTCATTCGCGAAGGCAGTTTGGGTTCTTCTGGCAGGAACGATACGTCTTCTGGCTCCCGGATTTGCCTCCACCCGCCCTTCCCACCGAGCTGCCCCTGGCCTATTGGCTGGGAGCTTTGCTTGGCAGTGGATTTGCGGGTGTCGTACCGGTTACAGCGGCGCGACCGCGTCCGATTCTCACGGACTTCCGTTCATCGACCTGCATGGCGTATCGGAGCGTTGTTTGCCCCGAAGGCCGTTTTGAAAGAACGGGGCGAGTAAGAGCACATGCCGGCGAGTTCGCAAGAAACTTTTGGGAACAAACCCGGAACCCGTTGGCGCGCAGAAAAATCGGCCCACGTAGCCGCAACGCAGGTGCGAACGCCCTGCGTCCACCGCGCGCACTGGAGCTGGAGCGTGCGCCCGAGGGGACTACCCGAGGAGGCCGTCGAGCGTGCCTAACGCGACGAGCGCCTTGTCCTTGTCTTTCGCAATCTGGCGCCGAAGCGCGTCAACGGAGGCGAACTTTTTTTCCGACCGGATAAAGGAGTGCCATTCCACGCGCACCGGGGTTCCGGGGCCGATGGAGGTCGCCTGGAAAAGGTGCACTTCCAGCAGTGGCGAGGCACTCCCCTGCTCCACCGTGGGCCTGACGCCGTAATTGGCGACGCCGGACATGGGGCGCCCGCCGTTCTCGGCAGTGAGGGTGACGGCATACACGCCGAACCGGGGCCTGAGCTCGGGCTGCCACGGCACGTTGAGGGTGGGAAAGCCTATCTGCCGGCCCATTTGCCGCCCGGCCTGAACCACGCCGCGGGTGTAATAGGTGTAACCGAGGAGCGCGTTCGCGTCTTCGATCTTGCCGTCGGCCAGCTTCTCGCGAATGCGGGTGCTGCTGATGTCGCGACCGTTGTATTTGATGCGGCGGGCGCTGAACACTTCGAGGTTCAGCAACTGCGCCTCGCGCACGAGCGTGCGTATGTCGCCGGCACGGCCTCGCCCAAAACGGAAATTTTCGCCAACGTACACGGCGGCGAGCTGGGGGATCGCCTCCTTGATGGTCGGCAGGAAACGGGAGGCCTCAATGGCGGCGAACTCGGGTGTAAAGGGCTGCGTGATGATCGCATCGACGCCAAGCCGGGACAGGAACGCCACCTTCTCAGCCAGCGGCATGATCAGGAGCGTGGGCGACTCCGGACGAAAGAGGCGACTGGGATGCGGGTTGAAGGTGAGAACACCGGCGCTGCCGGAGCTGCGACGCGCGGAATGGATCGCGGACTCGATGACGGACTGATGCCCGAGGTGCACACCGTCGAACATGCCGATGGCCAGATGAAGCGGCCCAGGGGGCAGTTTCGCAGAGGCAATCGAGTCGAAAGCTTCGGGCATGGGTGGGAAGGTGCGGCCCGTTTGCGTTTACAGCGCGTGGCTGGGAACGGCTTGGTAAACGGGGATGAGGCGGCGCTTGATGTCCGCGAGCGAAAGCTCGTCGAGCTTGTCCATCGGCACGGCGTCGGCGATTTTGAAGCGGCCGATGGAGGTGCGGCGCAGCGCCGTCATGTGGGCGCCACAACCGAGCTTTTGCCCCATGTCGTGGACGAGCGTCCGCACATAGGTGCCTTTGCTCACGGCCATGTGGAAGCTGCCTTTGGGGCATTCAAAGCCGGTGAGGTCGAACGAGGCCACACGGATGAACCGGGGCTCGCGCTCCACTTCCTTGCCCTTGCGCGCCATTTTGTAGAGGGGCACGCCCTGCACTTTCTTGGCAGAGAACATCGGGGGGAGCTGATACTGGTCGCCGATAAAGGAAGCGCAGGCGGCGCGTACGTCCTCTGCCGTAAGGGCAGGAACAGGCCGGGTTTCGACCACGTCCCCGTCCGCGTCGTGGGAATTTGTCACCACGCCCAGCTGGAACTCTCCATCATATTCCTTATCGAGGCTCATCAGGTACTGCGACACCTTGGTGGCGCGGCCGACGAGCATGATGAGCAGACCGGTGGCCATGGGATCGAGTGTTCCTGCGTGGCCAATCTGCTTCATCTTCAAACGGTGCCGCAGGTGTCCCACGACGTCGTGGGAGGTGCATCCGGCGGGTTTGTCGACAAGAAGGACGCCCTCAAGCGGCGCCGTTTGGGAGGAAGGGTTCATGGGAAATCTGGAAAGAGGGCTACTTCACGCCGCAGGCAGGCGCGGACGTTGAGGCTGAGCCGTCCAAAGCCCGGAGGTGCGCCTGAAGCGAGGCGAGGAGCCTCGGGTAGAAGGCGTTCATGGACTCCTGGGTGTTGAAACCCGCCGCACAGGCGTGGCCTCCGCCTCCGAAAAGTTGCGCAAGCTTGTCCACGCGCACGGCGGGGTCCTTCGCACGGAGGCTGCCTTTCACCCCGGTGGGGCGTTCCTCAACAAGTACGCCGATAACAACGCCGTCGATGCAACGGGCGTAGTCAACGAGACCCTCGGTGTCTTCGCGGCTCGCCCCGGTGTCTTCATAGACGCTGCTGGGGACGGTGCCGATGCAGACCTTTCCGCCGCACTCCAGCTTCAGCGAGGCGAGGAAACGCTGGAGTAGCGCGACGCGCCCCATGGTCTCACGTTCGTAGATCTCGGACGCCGCGGCGGACGGCGAGGCGCCGAGTGCTATGAGGCGCGAGCAAAGCTCAAACACGCGCGGGCTGGTCGCGGGGAAACGGAATTGCCCGGTGTCGGTCGCGATGCCCAGGTACAGGGCCTGCGCGGTTACGGGGTCGATGGGCAGGTTCAGGTCGAGCAGGAGGCCCGCGAGGATCTCAGCCGTCGCGGCAGCGTCATCCTGAACAATGTTCCGCTCCGCGTATTTGGTGTTCGAGATGTGATGGTCGACGTTGAGAAAAGTGTCGGGGAACAGGTCGCGCACGCGGCTTCCCATGCGGGTGGCGTCGGCGCAATCGACCGCGATGGCCACCTGGTTCTTATACTCAAGCGCGGCCGGGGAGAAAAACGGCGTGTCACCGACGAAGGCCTTCAACGTGCGGGGAACCGGGTCTGCGTTCAGGCAAACCGCGGGAACGCCGGACTGGATGAGCGCACGGCACAGGGCGACTTGGGAGCCTATGCAGTCCCCGTCGGGCCGCATGTGGCCGAGAACGACAGTGGGCTTGCCGCGGAGGGCTTCGAGGGACTGGCGGAACGACTCGCTAAGGTGAGGAAAATACATGCGTTCGGTGAGTTGGGTCCGACAACAGAGTGACAGGCCGAGGTTGCGCCTAAGGCTTCTCGTCGCGCGGCTCGTCCAGTTCATCGAGCAACTGGATGATGCGGGCACCGCGTTCCTGCGAGTCGTCATGCACGAACCTCAGATGAGGCGTGTATTTCAGGATGACGTTCTGCCCCAGTGTGCGTCGCACCTCCGTCTTGATCTGTTCGAGGAAACGCTTGGCATGCGCCAGACGTTCCGGATCATTCTGAAGCACGGAGTAAAAAACGCGGGCCTGCCTGAGATCCGGGGTCACCTCCACATCCGTGACGGTGATGTACACCGCTTCGGTCCGGTATGTCGTGTGCAGCAACCCGCTGATTTCGCGTTTTATCAGTTCGTTGACCCTGACGGCGCGCTGTCCCATGAGCGGAGTCTCCTTGGCTGAGTCCCAAGCATAGCCGCCACCCACGGGGTGAAAAGCCCCGTGGGCGGCCGCGTGCTAAAGGGACGGACGAATCTTGATGATCTCGAAGCACTCCAGGACGTCGCCTTCTTTGTACTCGTCGTAGCCGTCGATGCGGATACCGCATTCGTAGCCCGCGCGCACTTCGCTGACGTCGTCCTTGAAACGCTTGAGGGTACCGACTTTGCCCTGGAAGAGAACTTCGCCCTTGCGAACGACGCGGGCATGGCCGTCGCGGATGATGCGGCCTTCGGTGACCATACAGCCGGCAACGAGACCCTTCGCGACCGGGAAGACCTGACGGACTTCGGCGGCGCCGAGCTTGTTCTCGCGCAGTTCCGGGTCGAGCAGCTCGGCCATGGCTTCGCGGACCTGGTCGATGAGCTCGTAAATGATGTTGTGCTGGATGACGCGCACGTTGTGGTGCTTCACCAGCGCGGCCACGCCCGTGTCGAGCTTGGTGTTGAAGGCCACGATCGCGGCATTGGATGCGGCCGCGAGCTGGACGTCGTTCTTGCTGATAAGGCCAACGTTGGCGTCAATGACTTCAATCTTTACCTTCTCGCTCTTGATCGCGAGCAGGCAGGTTGCAAGCGCCTCCACGGTGCCGTGGACGTCGCCCTTGACGAGAACCTTGAAGATCTTGTTCTTGGTGCTCTCAATCGCGCTGAGGAGCGCATTGATGTCCTTGACCTCCGTGCCCACCACCTCGGCTTGGGCGAGGCGACGGATCTGGCGGGCGCGTTCTTCGGCCGCCGTCTTCGCGTCACGCTCGTTCTTTACGACCGTGAAGCCGGAACCGGCCTCAGGGGCATCGCTCCAACCGAGCACGCGCACAGGCGTGCCGGGGACGGCCGCTTTCATTGTGCCGCCGCGGTCGTCCATCATGGCGCGGACCTTGCAATAGGCCGCGCCGCAAACGAGGGCGTCGCCGACTTTAAGGGTGCCCTTTTGGACGATTACCGTCGCAGTCGGGCCACGCCCCACTTCGACCTGGGATTCCACCACGGTGCCCTCGGCAGGGCACTTGGGGTTGGCCTTGAGTTCGAGGACTTCAGCCTGGAGAAGGATGAGCTCCAGGAGGTCCGTAATCTTTTCGCCCTTGAGCGCCGAGACGGGGGTGCAGAGGGTTTCACCGCCCCAGTCTTCCGAAGTCACGCCGCGCTGCTGCATCTGCTGCTTCACGCGGTCGATGTTCGCGCCCTTCGCATCCATCTTGTTGATGGCAACGATGATGGGCACACCCGCCTTCTGGGCGAACTTCATCGCCTCATCGGTCTGCGGCATGAAGCCGTCGTCCGCGGCGACAACGAGGACGGCGATGTCCGTCACGTTCGCACCACGCTCGCGCATCTTGGAGAACGCGGCGTGACCAGGGGTGTCGATAAAGGTGATCTTGTGGTTGTTGTGCTCGACCTGGTAAGCGCCGACGTGCTGGGTGATGCCGCCCGCCTCACCCGCGGCCACATTGGCATTGCGGATGGTGTCGAGGAGGGTGGTCTTGCCGTGGTCGACGTGGCCGAGGATGACGACCACCGGAGCGCGGGGTTCGAGGAACTTCGACTCGTCTTCCTTCGGCTTCTCCGGCGCCTTTTTCTGAGGCTCGGCTGCTTCGCCGCGGTGCTTGACCTCAAGGGTGAAGCCAAACTTCTTCGCGATCCTGACGGCGATGTCTTCCTCAATGGTCTGGTTGAGCGAGGCGAACACACCCATCTCCATGAGTTCGGAGATGAGGCGGAAAGGTTTCACGTTGAGCGCGATCGCAAAGTCGCGGACAACAATCGGCGGCTTAAGGTGGATGTTCTTACCCTGAACCGCGATGATACCGGAGCCTTCGGCTGCGCCTTTGGCTTCCGCGGCAGCCTGACCCGCACGCGGCATGGGCGGCGGTGTTCCCGCTGCGCCGGGGCGCGGCATGGGAGGCGGCGTGCCCGCAG
>CAZQIE010000074.1:0-15375 GCA_964593675.1 uncultured Opitutales bacterium | reverse complement strand
ACAGCTCGGTCACAATCTGTACAGTCTAAAATGTCGATTGGCCCTAGGGCAGTTCACCTCAGTTGTCGCACGAAACCGGCCTGAATTCTCCCTCCGTGCCGACGCGAGGCTGGGGCGCCCCTACCGCCGCAGCCCGCATTCCAAGCCGTGCAGCCGTAAAGAATAGGCCCACGCCCTCCGTGCTCGCCGCAGCGTCGGCGCATGCCGCAACGTAAACGAGCTTGCTCCCTGACGTTACCAGTAACGAAAAACCGCGCTCGCCCGCCCGTTGACCCGCCGTTCCGCCTCTGGAAAAATCTGCCCCGAAATGCTACAGCACACCCTCGCCCCCGATTGGAATGCCACCAGCCCACTCCGCCACACGTGGGAAGGCCTCATCAACGTTGACCAGTTCCGCTGGATGGTCCGCCGCGACATGCAGGAGCACATCCGCCTCTGCCAGCAGGAACTCAACGCCAAGCACGTCCGCGCCGTCGGCATGCTCTGCGACGAGATGCGCGTCCTTGCCCTGGACCCCAAGGAATACTCCGTCCAGGACCGCAAGCCCCGCGTAAACTGGCAAATGGTCGACTACGTCATCGACTCCCTCCTCGAGCTCGGTGTGAACCCGATGTACACCACCAGCTTCATGCCCTCCACCATGGCGGCGGGCAACCTCACCTGCTTCTCCACCCGTTCCCGCACCAGCCAGCCCAAGGACCACGCCGAATGGGCCGCCCTCATCCGCAACGGCGTCAAGCACGCCATCGACCGCTACGGCGCCAACATCGTCCGCAGCTGGTACTTTGAAGTCTGGAACGAGCCCAACCTCAATTCCTGCTTCTTCGAAGGCTCGAAAGAAGACTTCTTCCGCCTCTGGAAAACCACGTACGACGCCATCAAGTCCGTTGACGCCAGCCTGCGCGTCGGCGGGCCCTCCACCGCCCGCGGCGAGTGGATCGCGGACATGGTCGAGTTCGGCCGCAAGAACGACTGCGAACCCGACTACCTCATCACGCACGTCTACAACAACGACAGCCCCTTTGCCGCCCTCTCCCCCTTTGACGGCCCCCAGGGCGACAAGACCAACCAGTCCCCGCACTTCGCCTCACGCGTCATCCGCGGCGCCCGCAAGATGATGAACGACATGGGCTTCAAAGGCGAAATCCACTGGAACGAGTGGGGCCGCTCCTGGCTCCCCTGCGACCCCGTCCGCGAAAGCGCCAACGAAGCCGCATGGGTGACGAAGACCATGGCCGAAGCCTCCCAGGCCGCCGACTACTTCGCCTACTGGTGCATCTCCGACATCTACGACCAGCTCGGCTACGGCGCGGAAACCTTCCACGGCAACTACGGTATGCTCAACCTCCAGGGCCTCCGTAAGCCCGTTTACCACGCCTTCCAGCTCCTGGGCCGCCTCGGCGACATCCAGGCTCCCCTCCCCGCCACCCAGACCGGCGAGCCTCCCCTCACCGGCGTTCTCGCCACGCGCAAAGGCGCCGGCTACGCGCTCCTCGCCTACGCGTTCTCGGAAGGCGACGCCAATGCCGCCGAACTCACGGAAATGAGCATCGCGCTCCCCAAGGACGCCCGCCCGACGCGCTTCAAACTCACCCGCGTGGACGCCGCCGAAAACAACATTCTCGCCTCGTGGCGCAATATCGGTGCCCCGGATTACCTCCCACACCGCCAGCGCGACGAGCTCCGGGCCAGCAACACGCTCAAGAGCGCCCCGGACAGCGACGTCCGCTTCGATCCCGCAACCGCCCAGGTCCGCTTCACCATGAAGACCCCCGGCGTCGCCCTCGTGGAAATCGAGTAACAGCCCGGCACACGCTACACCTCTCAAGGGCTTCCGGCCACGCGCCGGAGGCCCTTTTCTTTTCCCAAAAACCCCGTCCGTGCGACCCGCATCTTCCGCGAAGAATCGGCCCACGCCGTGCGTGGCTCGCGGCCTTCCGGGTCCAGATCGTGGACAAAGCCCCCATCGCGAAGGATCGGCCCACGCCGTGCGTGGCAAGGGCAACTTGAAGCGGAACTGCGCTAAATATCGGCCGCCTGCGAGATGAACTTGCGATACTCGGTCAGGATAGCTGTCACCGCCGCATGCGCTGCACGCGCCTGTGCCCGCACCTCCGCCCTCCCCGGCGTCTCAAAAATGATTTCGAACGGCTGCGGTCTCGCCCCCGGCGGTGGCGCCAGCACGCCCTGATAGCACGTGCGGATGATCCCGTCGTGCGCCTCAAACCCGTCAATCCGCGCATCCCGGTTACGCTCAAAATGCGACTCCGCGGCCGCCAGCGCCGGCTTCAGAAGGAATTCGTTCAGCGCCCCCCCCTGAGAAAACCCGTAGAGCCCCTCACTCGTGTCATCGCTGTGCAGCGTGATGATCCCGTCGAACCGGTGTCGCCGCAGCTCACGCTCCAGAATCATCACCTCCGGCTGGGTGGACCCCCGCCAGAATTCCCGGTTCAAGTCGAAGCCCGCCCCATTTTCACGAGTCCCGGCCTCAAGGCCCGTCGGGTTACACACCGGGTAGATCACCAGCTTGTAGCCAGCCGCCAGTTCCGGCGCCCCCGCAAGCTCCGACAGAAAATCAACCAGCGCGAGCGTGCCCGCCGGCTCGTCCCCATGGATCGTCGCGAAAAGCCCGAGCACAAACGGCCCGTAGTCCGTCTCCGGTCCGTCAAACTCCAGTCTCGGCAACACATATTCCGCCCCGCCCGCCCGAAACCCGCCGGCCTCGCCATAACGCAGCCGCGCATGCGTGGGCAACCCGCGCAGCAGCGCTGGCCAGTAATCCGGGGCAGGCCCCGACGATGTGAGCGGACCAAACATGACGTGCATCAGCCAACGCAGGCGGGACAGGGATTCCAGCCGCATCCACGGCCTGTATTCCCTGTCCACCGATACCCGTGTATGCTGTCGCCGCTGGGGTAACAGCATAAGGGGAGGCGGGGCAACTCCTTTATACATGCACCCGGGGTGTTGATCCACCAAACCCCGTTGCGGTTCCCCCCCACCCTCCTGTTTCCAAAAAATTTCCCGGGAACCAGAGACGCGCTCCGTTCAATTCCCCTCGTAAATCCACGTGACTCGCCCCCGCGCCGTTCCACGAACGGGGCGTCCACGCGGGCTCGCCCAACGCCAGCTCTACTGAACCGGCGAAACCGCAGGAACCTCGGGGCCGGCGATCGCGAGCCCCTCCCCTCCCGCCGGTTGCGTCCCCCGGACACCCCTTACCACGCGGGCTGACACGACCACACTTGAACCCACCATCAGGACCGCCGCCGCCACCGGGTGCAGCAGCCCCGCCGCCGCGAGCCCCATCCCCAGGACATTGTAAGCCGCCGCAAAAACAAGGTTCGCCCGAATCGTCCTCCGCACCCGCCGGCACAGCTCAACGGCGTCTGGAAGCGTCCCCAAAGACTCCCCCGCCAGCACTGCTGCCGAGACCGACCGCGCCAAGGCTGCGCCCTCCCCTATCGCAATCGACGCCGAAGCCGCCGTCATTGCCGCCGCATCGTTTATACCGTCGCCCACGAAAACCAGGTTCCGCCCACCCGCTGAAAGCTCCTGCACCCGCAGCGCCTTTTCCCCCGGAGGCAGCCCGGCATGGATGGCCACGCCCGGCAAATCCGGCAACCGCGGGTTTGGGTCGCCCGTCATCACTGCGCAATCCACCCCCATCGCCGCCAACCTCGAAAAAGTTTCGTGCACGGACCGGCGCACATGCTCGTCCAGCACCACGAGCCCCGCGGCTACCCCGTTTACCGCCACGCTCACCCGCCGTTTCACCGCACCCACCTGGGCCTCAAGTTGCCCCAGCCCGGCCAGCGCCGTAGTCGGCATGAGCGCCCGCTCTCCCACAAACACATGCAGTTGCCGACCACCCTGGTCACGCACCCAGGCCTCCAGACCCAGCCCCGGATGCAGCCGGACGGACGTCACCGCATAGACCTTCGCCGCCCGCTCGTCCGCGCCCCCCGCGAGCGCCCGCGCAATCGGGTGCTCCCGCCGCGCCTCCACGGCCGCAAGCACGCTCCTTAGCCGCGCCTCATCCCAGCCCAGCCCCGGCACCCAAGCCGACACGGTAAGCTCGCTCAGGCTCAACGTCCCCGTCTTGTCGAACACCAGCACATCAACCCGCGCCAAAGCCTCAATAAAGTCTCCCGTCCTGCAAACCAGCCCCATGTCCGCCAGCCGCCACAGCCCCGTCCACACCGCTGCCGGCGTTGCAAGGCCCAGCGCACACGGACACGCCACCAGCAGCACAGCCATGCTGTTGTACAGCGCCTCCGAAGCCGGACTGCCCGCGGCATACCACACGGCGAACGTCAAGACTGCCGTCACTGCGACAAACGGGACAAACGCCCGGACGATCCGGTCCACCTGCGCCTGCAGCGCCGACGGCGCAAGCCGCGCCGCCTCCACCGCCTCCAGCACGACATCCAGCCGCCGCCGGCCTGGCTCCCCCTGAACCTCCACCGTAAGACTTCCGTCCACCGCCCACGTCCCCGCCATCACCCGGTCGCCCACGCCACGCCCCACAGCCGACGGCTCCCCCGTCATCGCCGTCTCCCGCACGTAACTCGTCCCTTCAACCACCACGCCATCCACGCAGATCGGCTCCCCCGGCAGCACCTGCACACGCGCGCCCGCCTGCAAGCTCGCCACCGGCACCCTGCGGCGCTCCCCATCCCGCGTCAGCACCCGCGCCGTCGAAAAATCCTCACGCAGCCGCGCCACTTCAACCAACGCGCGCTGGCGCGACCGCGCCGCAAGCACCTTTCCCACCGCGTACACCGCCAGCACCACCGGCACGACCTCGTAATAAACGGCCCCCCTGCCCGTGAAACTGGCCACCGCCGACGCCCCCAACGCGCCGATTGCGCTCAACAGGAACAGGCTCTCCACCGTCACCTTACGCGCAGCCCAGGCCCGCACGGCATCCACAGCCAGCGGCACGCCCAACATGAGCAGCACCGTCAGCGCGCCCACCGCAAGCGCCGCATGCCAGAAGACGTACGTGGGCGAGCCATACTCCGGCGCCGGGTTCGCAATGTTCAGCCCCAGACCAAACATCATCGTCTGCCCCGCAAACACGCTCGCCACCGCAAACCGCATCCATTCCCGGCCCGACAGGACGGCATCCCCTGTGAGCCCCGGCTCCGCATCGCACCCCCCGGCGCACGTTACGCCTTGGGGTGCCTCCTCATTATCTTCAAAGGAGCTCCGTGGATACATCTGGGCTCAGGTCGTTACTCCTCCTCTGATCGGCGGAAACCCTCCACCCGATAAGGACATTTGCCCCCAAACGCGAAACCCGCCGCTTCCTGACGCTCACGCGCCCCACGACGCTTCGGGAATCGGGCACTCCCTTGGCCTGCCACAACCGCGCCCCGCTGTCCACCTCTCACTCCCGCGCCAGCTTCATAATCAGCCCCGCCGCCTGATTCAGCTCGCGGTCGTGCCGGTCCGCCAGCGGGTCATAGCGCCGCAACAAGTTCCAGAACCGGTCCGAGTGGTTCATCTCCGACAAGTGCGCCAGCTCGTGCAGGATCACGTAATCCTGAAGCGCCGGCGGGATCAACACGAGTCGCCAGTTAAGCGAAACCGTCCGCTGGTTTGAGCACGACCCCCACCGGCTCGCCTGATTCCGGATCGACACCCGGCCCACCTCCACCCCGTGCTTTGCCGCGAGTTCCCGCGTCCGGCGCGCCAGCACCTGCTCCGCGAACGTCCACAGCAGCTCCGTCAGCTCGCTCTCAATCTCGCCCTCAAGCCGGTAGCGCAGCACGACCTCCTGTGCCTCAGGCAGGAACACCAGAAACGGCCTCACCCGCGTCACCTGCAGCACCACCTGATAGCTCCTGCCGCTCCCGTGCAGATACGGGCGCTGCTCCAAAAACTGCGCGAGCGTGAGCCGCGGCGGTGCCTCCCTCAGGTGCCGCAGCAACCAATCCCCCTGGCTGTGCAGAAACTGCAACGCGTCCCGCACGCTGCAGCGCGACGGCACGTACAGCAACGCCTGGTTGCGCGGGCCGATCGTCAGCCGGATGCGCCGCGAACGCGGCGACCGCCGGACCTCGCACTCCACGCGCAAAGGTCCGCTCCGAGTCACCACCTCAATTTGGGTTTGCTCTGTCAGGATTTCCACGCCCTTCAATCGCCTCCATCACCTTGCGCGCATGCTGCCGCAGCGCAGACTCCGGGTCCACACCCGCCCGCCGGCACGCCGCAGCAAGCTCGAAAAGCTCACGACCCGCCTCTGCTTCCGTCAGGCCCTGTGCCTTCCGGGCAACGGCGGTTTCATTGACCACACCTTCAGCAGGAAGCCGCTTTTTTTCAATCTGCTTGAACACTTCCCTCGCATACAGCAGCGCTGGCAACGCCGGGGGCAGCGGCTTGAACAAGCCCGTTCGCTCCGGCCCGTTCTTCTTTTCCGCCGCCTTGATCTCCTCCCACTTAACCAGCACCGCCGCCGAGTCCTTAAGCGAAAGATCCCCAAACACATGCGGGTGCCGCCGGATCAGCTTCTCATTGATCTCCCCGGCCACCGCTTCCAAATCGAACTGGCCCTGCTCCTCCGCCATCTGCGCGTGCATCACCACCTGGAGCAGCAGATCCCCAAGCTCCTCGCGCATGTGCGCCATGTCCAGCCGGTCAATTGTATCCAGCAGCTCCGCGCATTCCTCGATCAGGCATTCCCTTAACGACTGATGCGTCTGTTCCTGATCCCACGGACACCCCCCCGGGCCCCGCAGCCGCGCCACGGTTTTTCTTAGGTCTTGAATCGCGCTCACCTTTGCCTATTTCTCGGGTTTCCTCGCAAAAGGCTATTCATTTTTGAAGGCCGCGCAACCAACGGGCGCCTCAACCTCTTGCGCCCCACGCGGGTTTTGGTTTTTCCCAATGGACAAGCTTTCCGAAATCATGGCGTGGAAGCGCCGCGAGATCGCAGACCGCATTCGCCCCGTCCGCGAACGCGAACTTTCCCGACTCGGTGAAATGCGCCGCGAAGGCCCTTCCTTTTTCGACGCCCTCAACAACCCCGGCCGCCTCTCCGTCATCGCCGAAATCAAGCGCCGTTCCCCCTCCGTTGGCGACATCGCAAAAGGCGCCGACGCCGTCGAGCAGGCGCGCAAGTACACCAACGCCGGCACCGACGCCATCTCCGTGCTCACGGATGAAAAGTTCTTTGGCGGCTCCCTCCGCGACCTCTGGGACGTCGTCGAATTTCAGGAAGTCCACCGGCGCCACGTCCCCTGCATCCGCAAGGACTTCATGGTGCACCCCATCCAGGTCGTCGAAGCCGCAGAAGCCGGCGCCCGCGCCATCCTCATCATCGTCCGCGCCCTCACCGACGACGACATGAAGGCCCTCAAGGACGCCGCCGACCTCGCAGGACTCGACGCCCTCTTTGAGATCCACAGCGAGCCCGAGCTCACGCGCGCACTCGACCGCGGCGCACGCCTCATTGGCGTCAACAACCGCAACCTCGCCACCTTCACCATCGACCTCAGCCTCTCCGAACACCTCATCCCGAAGTTTCCCAAAAACATCCTCGGCGTCGCTGAAAGCGGCATCGCCACCCCCGAAGACGCTGCGCGCGTCCGCGCCGCCGGTGCCCGCGCTGTCCTCGTCGGTCAAAGCCTCATGCAGGCGGACGACCCCGAAAAACTCCTCAAGGCCCTTCAGGAAGCGTGAGCCCCGCAGCGCCATACCACCCCGACACCCACGGCCAGCCGCCGCCGTCCCCTGCCGAGCCCGAACCCGCTCCAGCCCAGCCGCCGCGCCCCAGCCGTGTCCTCCAAGGCTGGCTCACCTTTTCGCAAGCTTTCCTCGTGGTCACCCTGATCCCCTGGACCAAGCTCTGCGCCCGCTCGCTCGACGCCCTCCGCGCCGGCCACGCGGACGCCGCCTTCTGGGCCGTAATTCTCCCCTTCTGGCTTTACCCGCTCCTCATCGCACTCCCCTCCGCTTTCGCGTGGAAGCTCGCCTACCGACAGCGCCCGAATCGCGCCGTCCTCGCCAGCATCCTCCCCTTCCCCCTCCTCGCTTTCCTCTTCATCGCCACCCTCACCGCCCTGCACCGCGTCACCCCGCCCACCCCATGAACGAACCCGGCGGCATCCTCAATCCCGGACAGACCCGCGCGCTCCTGGAGCGCCTCGGGCACCTGCCGCGCAAGGCGCTTGGGCAAAATTTCCTCGTCGACGGCAACATCGTCCGCAAGTCCCTCAGCCTGGCCGAAGTCCACGCCGATGACCTGATCGTCGAAATCGGCCCCGGCCTCGGCACGCTCACCGCAGCCCTGCTCGGCACGGGCGCAAAAGTCTTCGCCGTCGAGCGCGACCCCACCCTCGCCGCCCACCTGCGCGACACCCTCCTCCCTCACGCCGGAGAACGCCTCGACCTCGTCGAAGGCGACGCCGTGGACCTCCCCCTAGCCGGCCTCAAGCCCGACGCCGCCCCCCCCTTCCAAATCGTCGCCAACCTCCCCTACGCCATCGCCACACCCTGGCTCGAAGGCGTGCTCTCCGGCCCCCTCCCGACTGTCATGGTCCTGATGCTTCAGAAAGAAGCTGCAGACCGCTTCACCGCGAAACCCGGAACCAAAACCTTCGGCGCCATCTCCATCTTCCTCGAAGCCGCCTACGACCGCGTCCCCGGCCACCCCGTCTCGCGCCGCTGCTTCCACCCTGAGCCCGCCGTCGATTCCGTCCTCCTGCACCTGCGCCGCAAGCCCGACCCACGCCCCTTCCACGCCGCCGCCCGGCAAACCATACGCGACCTCTTCACCCAGCGCCGCAAGCAACTCGGCTCCCTCTGCCGCAAGCACCCGCTTCACGCAGACCTCCTCACCCGCTGGTGCGCCGACATCGCCCGCGACCTCGCCATCCCGCCGGAAACCCGACCCGAGGCCGTCCCCTACCCCGCCTGGCAACGCCTCCAGGCGCTCCTCCCGGAAAACGGGTAGGTCGCCGCGCCGCCTGCGGGGCAACCCTCATTCCCCGCGACAACGCCGCTCGCCCCCGCCTTCCCGGGCGCCACGGTGGCGTTCGATCACCGCCACCACTATCCCGCCCAGGAACAACTGAAGCGGGCTGTACATCAACAGCGGCAACGTCAGCAGCCCGACATCCACCGCGCTCCCCGAGAAAACCGCCTGCGCCAGCGGCACACCCGCGGCCATCGTTTTCTGCGTCCCGCAAACCAGCGCCGCCACACCCGCCTCGTATGGCAGCCGGCACACCCGGATGCCCACAAGCGCCAGCACGTTCATCCCCAGAAAAAGCACCACCACCAGCCCCGCCGTCAGCGCCACCATCCCCAGACCGTGCTTCTGCCACACCTGCGCCTGCACCGAGTTGCACAGCATCGAAAAGATCAGCAGCAGCACCACCGCCGAGTTCGTCCGCGCAAACGCGCGCCGCCGCCGTTCCGCCCAGCCCTTCGCCCACGGCCGCAGCGCCTGCCCCACCGCCAGCGGCAGCAAGATCAGCAGCGCCACCTCACCCAGCATCCCGCCCACCTCCCGCAACGGCACAGCCGAAGCCTGCCGCGACACCCACGTCATCGCCAGCGGCACGATGAACACACCCGCCGCATTCGAGAACGCCACATCAAATAACGCAGCCGCAACATCCCCGCCCGCCCGGGCGGAAAATGCCACCGAAGTCGAAATCGTCGTCGGCAGCACCGCCAGGAACAGGAACCCCAGGAAAAGGTCCGGCGGCAACGCCCAGGGCAGGGCCGCAAGGAAAAGCCACGTTCCCAGCGGAAACACCAGGAACATGAACCCGAGCACAAAAGCGTGCGTCCGCACATCCAGCGCCCCGCGCCAAAGCGACTCAGTCGGCAGCACAAGGCCCAGTATCAGGAATATCACGACAACGCCCACCTTCGCCGTCACCTCCGTATGCAGGAGCCCCCCGCTTGCGCCAACGCCCGGCGCCAGAAACGCCCCCGCAACGGCCAACCCCAGCCCAACGAAAAACCCGTAATCGCGCCAAAGCTTGTTCATCCCGGGAAAACTCCCCGTCACCGCGCCGAGCGCCGCCTCAGCAAGCGCAGCAACAAGTCCATCACCTGCTGCCGGTCCTCAAACTTCAGCACCCACAACGTGGCGAAATACACCGCCACGCCCGCAGGTACCAGCACCGCGACCGCCAGCGTGTCGCGCACCTTCCCCACTTCCATCGCCAGCACAAACACCTGCCATCCCGCCCAGGTGATCAACGTCATCGCCGCGCCCGCGCCCGCGATCTGCACCAGCGGCTGCGTGTAGCTGCGCGCGGATAGCGCCTGCTGCTTGCGCTCCAGCAGCCGTTGCAACCAAATGCTCTGGAACGCCGCCGTCCCCAGGTTCGCCAAAGCAAGCCCCACCGTCCCCAGAGGCCGCATCAGCAGCAGCGACAGCACCAGGTTCGAAAGAAACGCCCAGAACGCCACCCGCACGGGCGTCCGCGTATCCTTCAGCGCATGCAGCCCCCGCGTGGCGAACGTTGCCAGCGAATAGAACGGCAGCCCCAGCGCAAACAACGCGATGATCGGCACCGTCAGGCTCACATCCCCCGCCCCGAACACCCCCCATTGGAACAACGCCCCCACCACGGGCTCCCGCAGCACCACGAGCCCCAGGGTCGCGGGCAACGTGATCGCGAAAATCATCCGCATGCCCTGCGCATACGCCGCGGCCCAACCCGCACGGTCTCCCTGCGCCGCCAGCAGCGCGAGGTTCGGGAAAAGCACCGTTGCCACCGCAATCGTGAACATCCCCAGCGGCAGCTCCATCAACCGGTTCGCCAGATAAAGCACCGTCACCGCGGAATCGTTCAGCCCAAACGCGATCAGCCGCGACGTCACAATGTTGATCTGCAAAATCGCCGCCCCCAGCAGCCCCGGCAGGAAAAGCACCATCGTCTCACGCACCCGCGGAGAATGCTCCAGCGTCAGGCGCGGCCTCCAGCCCTCCCTCCACAGCGCCCACACCGGCGCCCCCACCTGCAACAACCCGCCCACCAACACGCCCCCGCACTGGTAATACATCTGCTCAATCGGGGACCTTGCGAAAAGGTAACCGAACCCGCCCAGAGACACGATCATCGCCGTGTTGATCCACACCTGCGACAGCGCCGCCACCCCGAACCGCCCCAGCACGTTCAGCACCGCCGCCAGCAACGCCGCCACGCACACCAGCAGCATGTACGGCATCATCACGATCCCGAAATCGAAGCCCAGATACCAGCGCTCCTCCAGGTCCGGAATCAGGTGCCCCGCCGCCAAAATCACCATGCCCAGCCCCACAAGCACAACCAACGCGATCACCGCCCGCGTAAGCACCTGATTCAAAAACCGGAACGCCTCATCCCGCCCCCCATGCGTCAGCGCGTCCGAAAACGTCGGCACCAACGCCGAAGTCAGCGCCCCTTCCCCCAACAGCCGCCGGAACAAATTCGGCAACGTAAACGCGAACAAGAATGCCGAATTGATTGCCGACACCCCAAAAAACGCCCCCGCAAGGACATCACGCACCAACCCCAACACGCGTGACCCAAGCGTGGATACCGAAACAAGCAGGATGTTCTGAAGGTGCTTTGCCACTTGCGAGCTGCGCGGGCTGGCCTCCCGCGGCAAGGCTGCGTCTGGCCTCCATGTCCGCTCCAACTCCCGGCTCGCACCTTATAGACGCCCCCGCCCTCCCGCCTCAAGCCCCGAAGCGCATCGTGCATATTCCTCCAAGGCCCGCACCAAGCATCCTCACGCCTTCGCCCACCCCGAAGCAGGACGCCGCGCCCGTGCAGCCCGCATGACCAGCCCATCCCGAGCCATCAGGGCTGCTCCTTCTTCTCGAACGACTCCGCCAGCTTTTCGAAAATGTTCTCCATGCAGTTCGAACGGTTCCGGTTCTCGCGCTGGGCCAGATCATCAACGAATTCAAGCAGCTTCGCCGGCAGCGATATGGATATCTGCCGGTGCGTGCGTGCTTTGATCCCCTTCCTTTTCCTCATGGTCGCCCAGCGTGCTATAGAGTAACACGCCCGGACTCCAGCCAAAAACGTCCCATCCACTAACACGGCCCAACCCGCGCACCCCTGCCAGGGCACGTTTTATCGGCGCTGTCGCATCGTTCACGGCCCCCTTTCGCCCGCGCACGCTCGAAAACGGCGCGTCCGCAACCGCCCTAGCGCACTTCTACTTTAAGATGTCGCACCTCCTTAAATCACTTTTCAGCCCGCGCCGACGCGAGGATGGGGCGTCCATACTGCCGAGAGCCGCATTCCGAGCCGTGCAGCCGAACAAAACGGCCCACGCCGTGCGTGGTCGCCGCAGCGTCGGCGCATGCGACAACTTGAAATGGAACTGCTCTAGCGCCCCACGCGAAGCTTCCGCCGTATGAACTCCGGCACCACCCCGAGGCGCAAGGTACCGCTCCTGCACCTTCTGTGGCAGCTTCTCAAACGGCACGACCTTGCCCCGGCAATCCGCCGCCCCGCACAGGCACGTCATCTCCCAGCCATCCGCATTCGTCGTGGAATAATCCCACGTGACCTCCTCGCCCTCGCGGATCGCCCGGATCGCCACCAGCGTGATGCTCCCATCCTCCGCAAACACAAGCCCCGCGTTCGGTGAACACGAGTGGTTCACGTAATCATCGAGCTTCCCGGACGGCCCCATGTAGAGCGTCTCGCCAACCTGAAAATGCGGCGTGTCGTCCGTATACACCGGATACCCATGCTCCCGCGTGTCCCGGACCTCCCCCACAAACGCAAGCAGGCGCTCACCGGCCGCAAACGCGCGCCCCGCGAACACGCCCTTGCCATACGACGTCTTGCCCTGAATCAGGTCTGGCATGACGCGGTTCTTTGGACCCGACCCGCGCCCACCGCAAGCGAAAACTCCGCCCACCGCAAGAAAGCCGTCCGACCGCGACCGCCCCCGAAGAACGCGCCCCACCCACCCACGCCGCGCCCACCCGGCGCCGAGCGTGACGCCGGAGGTCGCGCCGGGAACGAGCCTATTTCGTCTTCTCCAGATACAGTTCCCCGCCCTTTTCGCGAAACTCCGCCGCCTTCTCCTGCATACCGGCCTCAAGCGCCTCCTGCTCCGACACGCCCTGCTCCTTCGCGAACCGCCGCACATCCTCCGTGATCTTCATCGAACAGAACGTCGGCCCGCACATCGAACAGAAATGCGCGTGCTTCGCGCCCTCCTGCGGCAACGTCGCATCGTGGAACGACCGCGCACGCTCCGGGTCCAGCGACAAGTTGAACTGGTCCTCCCACCGGAACTCAAACCGGGCCTTCGACAACGCGTTGTCGCGGTACTGCGCCCCCGGGTGCCCCTTAGCGAGGTCCGCCGCATGCGCCGCCACCTTGTAGGCCAGCACACCCTCGCGCACGTCGTCGCGATTCGGCAGCCCCAGGTGTTCCTTCGGCGTCACGTAGCACAGCATCGCCGTCCCGAACCACCCGATCATCGCCGCGCCGATCGCGCTCGTGATGTGGTCGTAACCGGGAGCAATGTCCGTCGTCAACGGCCCAAGCGTGTAGAACGGCGCCTCGTGGCACCACTCCAGTTGCTTGTCCATGTTCTCCTTGATCCGGTGCATCGGCACATGCCCAGGCCCCTCGCACATCACCTGCACACCCCGCGCCCACGCCCGCTTCGTCAAGTCGCCCTGCACCTTCAGCTCGCCAAACTGCGCCGCGTCATTGGCGTCCGCAATCGAGCCCGGCCGCAACCCGTCGCCGATCGAAAAGCCCACATCATAGGCCGCCATGATCTCACAGATGTCGTCCCAATGCGTGTACAGGAAATTCTCCTTGTGATGCGCCAGGCACCACTTCGCCATGATCGAGCCCCCACGCGACACAATCCCCGTCATCCGGCGCGCCGTGAGCGGGATGTACCGCAGCAGCACGCCCGCGTGGATCGTAAAGTAATCCACCCCCTGCTCCGCCTGCTCGATCAGCGTGTCGCGGAACAGCTCCCACGTCAGTTCCTCCGCCTTCCCGCCCACCTTCTCCAAAGCCTGGTAAATCGGAACCGTCCCCACCGGCACCGGGCAGTTGCGGATGATCCACTCGCGCGTCTGGTGGATGTTCTTGCCCGTGGAAAGGTCCATCAGCGTGTCCGCGCCCCAGCGCGTCGCCCAGCGCATCTTCTCCACCTCCTCCTCGATCGACGACGCCACCGCAGAATTGCCGATGTTCGCGTTGATCTTCACAAGGAAGTTGCGGCCAATGATCATCGGCTCGCTCTCCGGGTGGTTGATGTTCGCCGGGATGATCGCACGCCCCCGCGCCACCTCGTCCCGCACAAATTCCGGCGTGATCTCACGCGGCATCGCCGCCCCGAACGACTCACCCCGGTGCTGCACATACAGAGAGTCTCCCTGGCCCTCCCGCATCTCCAGGCACCCGCCCCGCGACTGAAGCTTCATGTTCTCGCGGATCGCAATGAACTCCATCTCCGGCGTGATGATCCCCTCCCGCGCATACTGCATCTGCGTGACCACCTTACCCGGCTTCGCGCGCAGAACCGGCCTCTCCGCACGCGGCATTACCGCCGCCGGTGCTGAACTGTTCCGCGCCCGCGCCGCCGCCGCATGCGCGTCCGAAAGATACCCGTCGTCCCGTGCCGTGGGCTGCCGCCCCAATATTGCCTCCACATCCCCGCGCCCCAGGATCCACGCCTGCCGCAACGGCGGCAAACCCTGCCGGCAGTCCTTGTGGAACGCAGGGTCCCCCCACGCGCCCGACGTGTCATACACCCGCACCGGCTCGTTTACCTCAATCCCCCCATCCGGCAGCCGCGTATCCGAAAGCTTGACCTCGCGCATGGGCACGCGCACCCCCGCCTGCGTCCCCTCAACATATACCCGTTCCGACCCCGGAAACTGACCGAATGCGTCCGTAGCAGTGCTCATCTGTATCGTGGAATGTTCTCGTCTTCGTCGCGACCAATGCGCGGACGGCGTAACGAACACCTCCACCCGGACGATGCCCGTTTTCCCTCCGGCGGCATTACCCGCGTCAGGTTACGGAACACGGGACCCCCGGCCCGAAAGCCGGACACCCCGCGTTCCAAGGGTTGGGGGCGGTTCGTGCCCCGGTCTCAGCCTGCGCCCAAGCTCCCCTAACCGTGTGGTTGAAACGGTAGCCTTATCGGCCACGCTGGCAAATCCTTTCGGGCCTCTTTTCACCCCCCTTTCCTTCCCCTCCCCCCACCCCAAAAACGCTCCCGCATTCTCATTTTGCCCCCACCCGGGCTTGACCCACCCCCACCACGGCGAGAGAATGAGGCCGCTGCCAGCCGCCGCAGGCACGCTTATTTCCCCCCCCCCCCGCCCCCCCCCCCCCCCCCCCCCCCCCGCCCCGCCCCCCC
>CAZQIE010000073.1:0-16079 GCA_964593675.1 uncultured Opitutales bacterium | reverse complement strand
ACCCGCACCTGCGGCGGCACCGGTGGCGGGTCGCGCCCCGCGCAAGAGCAAGCTCGCGCTGACGATCGGGAGCACGCGGCACGAGGTGACGATCGAGGAGCTCTAATCCCAAACAGTCGTTGGGTTTCAAGATCCGCCGGAAGCTTAAGGGCTCCAGCGGATCTTTTTTTGCGCATTTGCGGAAACTCGACATGGCCGCCCGGGAGCCCCACGCTGTGTGCCAACATGAGCACACCCAACCCGCTTGAGGAACTGGCCCGCAAGGCGACCGAGCATGCGCGTAACCGACGCTTTGGGGAAGCGGCGGACACGTGGTGCGAACTGTTGCGCCAGAAGCCGGATGTGGCCGAGGCGTGGCTGGAACTGGGAAAGGTGCTGGCGGCGAGCAACAAGATGTCGAGCGCGGTGGCGTCGGTGCGGGAGGCGCTGCGCCTGAAGCCCGGGATCGAGCCGGCGGCGCAGATGTTGAGCCACTGGAGGATGCACCCGTCGATACGGTACGCCGTCCACATGGAGCGGCTGGGGGTGGACTTTGTTTTTGATGTGGGTGCGCACCGCGGGGGTTTCGGACAAGACCTGCGGAAACTCGGGTACGGGGGCCGCATCGTGAGCTTTGAGCCGGTATCGGCTTCGTTCCACGCGTTGAGGGACGTGGCGAAGGACGACGCGAACTGGACGATCGTGCACGCGGGGCTGGGCAAGGCGCGCGATGAGCTGGAGATCCATGTTTCCGCGGCGGATGATTCGTCGAGCTTCCTGCCGGGGATCACGGCACAGATGCAAAAGAGCGCGCCACAGGCGAAGTTTGTGGCGTCAGAGAAGGTGCCGGTGCTGCCGCTGGACGAGGTGTTTGCGCAGCATGGGGCACCGGGCCGGAAGGTGATGTTGAAGATCGACACGCAGGGCTACGAGCTGCCCGTCCTGGAGGGGGCGCAAGGGTGCATGGACCAGGTGCTGGCCGTCTATGTCGAGTTGTCGACGGTGCCGCTGTACGAGGGCCAGGCGCTGCTTCCGGAGGTCTGTTCTTGGCTGTATGCGCGGGGCTTCCGCATCGTTGACCTTGAGCCGTACATGATGGACGGTTCCACTTTGAGGCTTCTGCAGGTGAATGCGTTGTTCACCCGCGAGCCCGCCTAGAGGACCGCGTATGAGCATGTCCATCGCCACGCGAACGGGAGACGACGGCACAACGAGCCTGCTGTATGGCCGCAGGGTTCCCAAGAACCACCCGCGGGTGGTTGCCTATGGGTCCGTCGACGAATTGAGCGCCGCACTGGGTCTGGCACGCGCGTGCCCCGAGGCGCCGGATGCGGAGTTTCTGCACACGACGCAATTGGAGCTCGTGGGGCTGATGGGCGAACTGGCGACGGCCGACGAGGATCATGAGCGTTTTCTCGCGAGCAAGCTGCAACGCATCGTGCCGCGGCATCTGGAGCGGCTTGACCAGGCGGTGGCGGAGATCGAGGCGGGCGGGATCACGTTCCGGGGCTGGTCGATGCCGGGCATTACGCTCTACAACGGGTTTTTGAATCAGGCGCGCACGCTGTGCCGCCGGGCCGAACGCGACCTCATCACGGTCCGCGACAGCGGCGGTGCGGTGCGGCCGATCCTGCTTCATTACCTCAACCGGCTTTCGGACGTGCTGTGGCTGTTCGCGCGGCTTGAGGAGATGCGGCACGAGGAGCCGGAATAAGCTGCCCGCGAAGGCGGCGCAAAAAAAGAGCGCCCGCCGGGATGGCGAGGCGCTCCTTCGAGCGACCAAAACGATAACAGCGCTTACAGGAGCTCGACCACGGCGGCGCCGTTTATGGCGCGTACGCAGAGGTCGCGCGACTGGCCCGGAGCAAGGTCTAGGACGGGGCAAAACGCGACGCGGTTCTCACCAAGCGCACGGGTGCGTTGGCTGGCGGTCTCGGCAAGGACGCGGACCTGCGCGGGGAAGCGGGTGGGATTCGACACGCGGAGGGTGACACCGTCCCGCAGGGGCTGGAGGCGTTCCACGTCCACATGGTCGAGGGCGCAAACGAAACCGGTCTCGGGCTCGACATAGAGGCCGGGGACTTCGGCCCAGGTGAGCAGGAGCGAGACTTCGCACCAACAGGAGCCGTAGAACACGCCGCCGAGGTTGTTATCCCAGTCGCTCGTGTTGACGCGCTCGTTTATCCAACCGGATGGCATGGGGCGGCCGCCGCCGTCATGGATGGGGCGGTCGTCACGCGAGACAAACTGGGGGAGGCTGTGGGCGAGGTCCCGCATGACGTCCAGGTAGGCGGGATTGCCGGTTGCGCGGTAGAGCTTGAGGAAGCCAACGCCGGAGTGGGTGCAGAGGCCGGGTGCGCTGTGCTTGTTTTGGGCGTTCGCAAAGACGGTGCCGGTGCTCCGCATGTCGAGTTTGCCGAACTCGCTCGCGGCCGGGAAATGATAGTCGTAATTCATTATCCACGACGCGAGCTGCATGCCGGCTTCTTCAGCGCGCTCAAGCCAGGCGGGGCTGCCGGTGGCCTCATGGAGACCGATGTAGCTTTCGAGCAGGCCTGCGGCGGACTCGGAGTCGGGCACCTGCACGGCATCGCCGGGGCCGCCTGTGGTGTAGCCGAGGCGGGTGAAACGCTGGTAGTAACCCTCGGCGGCGGCTTCGGCCACGCGGAGGTAATCGGGCTTGCGGTAGCGCTGCCAGGCTAGAACGAGGCCCGCGGGCGCGACGGCGCCGCTGCACGAGTTGCCGACGGTGATATCGCCGGAGGTCTGGTCAAAGAAATGGCCCAACTGGCCGTAGCGGTCCCACAGGCGCACGAAGGCGTCGGCGCACCCTTGCAGGGCGCTGTGCCAGGGGGCGGGCGCCTGCCAGCCGGGCTCCTGAAGCTCGAACAGGGAAACTTGCTTGAGGACGTAGAAGAGGGCGTCGCCCTGCCGGCGCATGAGCGACCAGTTGTTGGCGTAGGTGTCCTTGGTGCTCTTGCCATCGTCGCCCATCCAGGTGCCGGTGTCGTCGCACTTGGTATAAAAGAAGCCGCAGGGGGAGACGCCGCGGGTGAGGAGCGTATCCACGGTTTTGATGGAACGCGCGCGGGAGGTGGGGTTGGTCGTTTGCGCGAGCGCGAGGGTGCCGAGTGCGCCGCCTGCCCAGCCTGTGGAAAAGCGGTACATGGCCTTTTCGGCAACGTTCGTGGCGTAGAGGCCGAGGTTTTCGCGCCAGGCTTCGCGGTCGTATTTCTGCCGGATGATCTCGGTCGCGGCGGAGAGGGAGAGGATATTGGGCAGACTGGGCGCGGCTTCGAGGGCCTTGCGGAGAGAAAAGAAGCGGCCGTAGAAGTCTTTCAGTTCCGGGGCCTCAAAGGCGGTCACAACGAACCGGAGCGTGACCGAGGCGCCCGCCGCAAAGTCTGCGCCACGGTCGGTGGAAGGCGCCGTGGTGCACATGTGGGTGTAGCGCTGCTCACGAACGCCGGGGGCGCAGATGCGGCAGTGAAGCTGGGTGCGGTCCTGGGATTCCTCGATGTCCCAGCCGAGTTCACCGGCGCCGTTGGCGCGGTGTTCGGCTAAGACGAGGAAGCCTTTTTGTTCTGCGGGACAATGAAACCCGAAGGCAGGCGTGGCCATATCGCCTGAAAGCATCTGGATGCGCGAGGGGCCTTCGTGAAGGTTGAGGCGGGGAACGTCCGCCATGAGCGTTTGCGCCCGGGGTCCGGATTTCTCCAGCGGGTAACGGGGGGAATACTTCAGGGGAAGGGATTCGAAGCGGTTGCCTGCATAAACGGCGCCGGGCTGAAAGACATAGCGACTGGTGGACCACCTGGCGAAACTGAGGGCGAGCCCGACGGAGGTTTCGGGCGCGGCGCCAGATTGCAGCTTGAAGGTGGCTTCGACGGCCCACGTATCCGTAGACCCACTACAGGGCGTGGCGCCGAGGGTCATCGTCCACTGGGCACCGCCGGCAGTAAGGGAGGCTTTGCCGCTCGCGTCCGGAGCGACGGCGTTTCTGTCACGCAGTTGGGCGCCGCTGTGGCGGTTAATAAGAAATACGGCTGAACCGCACAGCGTCCGCAGGGCATCAAACATTGCGTTCACGGCTGGGATGATCCCGCTTTCGGGGAGAAGGGTCAACGGCTGAGCCGGGCCGGTGTATTCTAACTCGTTGAACCGTGGCAGATGGAACCGGCCTTGCGCCGGGAGAGTTCAGCCGGTAGGAGTGAGGGGATTAGCGCATGAGCCTCGCCATCAAGATCGACGTGGACACCGACCGCGGAACCCGGGAGGGCGTCCCCATCCTGCAGCGCCTTCTTCAAGCCCGCCGGGTGCCGGCGTCCTTCCTGTTCAGCCTGGGCCCGGACAACACGGGCAAGGCGATCCGGCGCGTGTTCCGTCCGGGTTTTTTTGCGAAAGTGCGGCGGACGAACGTGGCTGGAAACTACGGGCTGAAGACGCTGATGTATGGGACGGTGCTGCCTGCGCCGCATATCGGGCGGCGCAATGAGGGGACGATGCGCGCCGTGCGGGACGCGGGCTTCGAGCTTGGTATCCACTGTTACGACCACTTCGAGTGGCAGGACTACGTGGTGGGAATGTCGCTGGAACGCACGCGGGAGGAGTTCCAGAAGGCGATTGATGAGTTTGAGCGCGTGTTCCAAGAGCGCCCGAAAACGGCGGGGGCGCCGGGCTGGCAGGCGACGAGGCACAGCCTGCAGGTGTATGACGAGGCCGGGTTCCTGTATGGGAGCGACACGCGGGGCACGCACGCGTTTCTGCCTGCCGTCGGTGAGCGGGTTTTTCTGACGCCCCAGATTCCAACGACGCTACCGACGCTCGATGAGCTGCTGGGGCGCGACGAGTATCCGGACGAAAAGATTGTCCCCCACTACATCGGGCTGATCAAGGCCAGCAACCGGCCGCAGGTGCTGACGATCCACGCCGAGCTGGAGGGGTTGCGCTACGCGTCCCTTTTCGACCGGCTGCTGGGGGCGGTGCAGGAGGCCGGTATCGGGTTCTTCAGTCTTGAGGAGTATGCGCGTTCTCTGCGCGCGAGCCGCGAACAGTTGCCGGTGTGCCAGATGAGAATGGGCGAGATCGATGGGCGCTCCGGGACGCTGGCTGTTCAGGCGGAGCTCGTGAAGGCCGTGCCACGCCGGTAGGATGGGGCGTCCACGCTCAGCGGAGCATCAAAGCGACTACCTTCAAGTAAAAGTGCTCTGGGACTGAGTGAAGGCGCGGCCGCTGCGCGGGATGGGTCGTGAAGATGAAAAAAGGCGCGGGATGTCTCCCGCGCCTTTTTTTGGTTACCAGAGGTCGGCTACCGCGTGGGCGCCGGCTCCTGTGGCTTCTCGGAAAGCGGCTCGTCTTCGCCTTCCTGGTAGTAGTTCTTATAGCTCCGGTCGTAGTAGTTGGTGTAGTAGTGGCTCGCGACGGAGATGCTGATCTGGTTCAGGACCGCGCCAAAGATCGGGACGTTGGCCTCGATGAGGCGGCGCAGGTTGCCCTTGGCCACTTTCTTCTTAACGGTGTTGAACTTGATGCAGTAGATGACGCCGTCGACGTGCGGGAGCAGGTTGAGCGCGTCGCTGACGGCGCCGATGGGCGGGGAGTCAACGAAGACGCGGTCGTACTGCGTGCGGAGGTCGCGGAGAAGGTCAGCGAACGCGGTGCTGTTGAGCACGCGGGTCGGGTTCTTGGCGCGCGGGCCGACCGGGAGGACGTCAAGGTTCGGGTAGACGTTCTTCTGGATGCAGGAGTCGAGCGGTACGCCGTCTTGGAAGTGGTTGGTGATGCCAATATCTTCCGGGAGGGAGAGCGACTTTGCGACGTTGGGCATGCGCAGGTCGGCGTCGAGCACGAGAACGCGGTCGCCATGCACGGCGTAGGTGAGGGCAAGGTTCGTCGTGAGGAACGATTTGCCTTCCGAGGGGACCGTGGAGGTCATCAGGAAGACGCGCGCATTCTTGCTGGCGTCGTTGATGCGGAGGGCAGAGTAGATGGACCGGAAGGCCTCCGTGACGCGACGGTCGCAGTTTGCAGCTACGGCCTGGGCCTTTTCGGGCGAGTTGAGGCGCTTGATGCGCGGGATCACGCCGAGGAGGGGCAGACCGACAATTGCTTCGACGTCGAAGGCGCTCTTGATGCGGTCGTCCATGAGGGCGACGATGAAGACGAGGCCGATGCCGCAGGCGATACCACCGAAGAAGCCGACAAGGAGGTTGACGGGAACGTTCGGGCGTGCGGCGCGGTCCGGCGGAAACGCGCGGTCAACGACGCGGGCGTTGGCGCTCTTGAGGTTAACCTCGGCCATGTGGGTATTCATGGCCATCACCATGGACTGGTAGAGGGTGTGGTTGACCTCGAATTCGCGCTGGATCGAGTTGTATTCGACGGCGAGCTTGGAGAGGTCGATGACTTCGCGCTCCTTCTGGGCGAGGCGCTTGGTGGCCTGGTCGTAATTCTGCTTCGAGGCCTGATAGTCCGAATAGGTTTTGCGGACGCCTTCTTCGAGCGCGATCTTGAGTTCGGCCTCGGCTTGCTGCTTGGCGCGCGTGGCTTCCATCAAGCGCGGGTGCTTCTCTTTGTAGCGCTTCCCCATGGAGGCTACCTTGATGTTCTCGACGGCGACCTGATGGGCGAGCTCGGAGACGCGCGCGGACTGGGCGATGAAGGAGAGGTTTTCGAGAGGCTTGCCTTCAGACTGATAGGTCTGGACGAGGTTCCAGCGCGTCTCGGCTTCGTCGAGCATGCGCTTGCTGGTGACAACGATTTCGTTGAGGCCCGAAAGCTCCTTGTGGTCGATGTCGGCTTTGTTTTCGAGCGAAACGGTGTTGTATTTCTCGCGGTAATCGGCGAGCTGGCCTTCAAGCTCCTCGACCTTCTTGCGCTGCTGGTCGGCGCGGATGCGAAGGTCCTCAACGGCCTTCATCGCATTTTCTATGCTCAGGCGGAGGTTGTACTGGATAAACTCATCGGCGAAGAGGTTGGCGACCTGCGCGGCCATTTCGGGATCGGGGTGATAATAGTAAATCCCGATCATGAGGCTGAGGCGCATGGGGACGACGCGCCGGTTGCGCACGAGGACTTCCAGGGGCGTCATGGGGCCGCCGAAGGTAAGGGCGTCCTCATAGGGGGCCATGAAGCGCTTGAGGTCCTGGTCTTTGATGCGCTGGGCAACCGCGTTTACGATCGCGATACTTTCGACGATCTTGATCTGCGTGTTGAGGTCTTCCTGGGAGAGAACCTCATTCGTCTTGTCGAGCTCGGGCGTATTGAGGACGCGCACTTCGCGGCGCAAGACCTGTACGGTGGCACCGGCTTCATACACGGGCGTGGTCTTGATCGTGTAGAGCAGGGTGCCGGTGAAGACGATGAAGAAGGTAACGATGAGATACCAGACGCGCTCGCGCAGGATCATCAGGTAGTCCCGGAAACCGCGCGTGGGCGAGGCATCCGAGCCGCTGCCGCCCTGGGGCGTGTAGCCGTATCCGTAACCGTAGTAATAGTTTCCGTAACCGCCGTAGCCGCCGTAGCCGTATCCTGAATTCTGTTCGTTGCCTTCCGGGCCAGGCTGCTGCCTTTGCTGACTCATATGTTGAAAAAGCTGATATCGTCGCTCGTTAGTTGTTTCCGGGCAAGGTCAGGATTAGAAGATGCGCTCAGGAACGTAAATGCTGTCGCCGTCCTCGACCTTGATATCCTTCGTCGTTGAGTCGCGCAGGATGTCTTCGAGATCGAATTCCTGGGTGAGGCTTTCTCCGTTGGGCAAGGTGCGCTTCAACTTGATGGCCCTGGGATTTGAGCGGAGGGTGGTGCCCTTCGCACCGGCGACGGCCTGGCTGAGCGTCATCTCTTCCTCGGCGGGAATGAGCACCCAGCCCGGATTATTGACCTGGCCGTGAACGTGCACGCGACGCTCGGCATACTGCATGATCAGCACGGTGACTTGCGGATCAACGAGATAGTCCTTCGCGTAGAGCTCCTGAATGAGCTTCTGCGCGGCCGTGAGGGTCATTCCACCTACTTTGACTTGCCCAATGAGGGGCAGGATCACCGTACCGTCGGC
Organism: uncultured Opitutales bacterium; assembly: GCA_964593675.1. GTDB lineage: Bacteria > Verrucomicrobiota > Verrucomicrobiia > Opitutales > CAZQIE01 > CAZQIE01. The sequence continues at coordinate 8,044 of CAZQIE010000073.1, read as the reverse complement.
AGTAACACGAACCTCCTTCTTGAGGTCTTCCTCCTGAAAGACTTCCACACGCAGGAGGTCGGTAGGACGAAGGGTGTAATTAGCCGTAACTCCGCTTTTGCCCAAATTTTTGGGATTTGCGGTCGCCGCCTTGGGGGCTTCCTTTTTCGTCCGTTCCGACGTTGCCGAGGCTTCATCAGCCTGGGCAAACGTAGGAACGGCGAAAAGGGTGGTTACGAGGAGGACGGTAAGGAACGAAACGAGCCTCAGCATTGGGTATACCCTAGAAAAAAAAAAGGAAGGTTCAAAATTGGACCTTCCTTTTCCAAGATTTGTTCAAATCTTTCTTTAGTACCGCAGCGAAGCGGTGACCTTAACTTCCTGGTCCATATAGCTGTTCCAGATGCCCGGGGTGCTGCCGTTAGCACCGTTGTCCGAGTTCGAGGCGTTGTCTGAGTAGACGTAGCCGACACCGAAGGTCAGGTAGGAATTCGGCTTCCATTCCAAGCCGGTGCCGAGGGTGTAGAGGTCATCGGCGCGGCGGGTGCCCTTATAGTCGGAGCGGTTGTAGGCAATGGAGCCGTTGGCGGAGATGACTTCCGTGATCTGGTAGGTCAGGAGGACGTTGCCGCCGGTGGTCTCAATGTTCTGACCGGAAGCGCCCGTCGCGAAGTCGCGGCTACCGCCGACCGTCACGCTCAGCTTTTCCGTGGCCGCCCAGGTCACGTTGCCGTCGAAGGCGAGGCTGTTGTAGTCTTCGCTACCCGCGCCAACACCGGGAGCCGGGCGGTATGCGTAGACGTAGTGGTTTTCGAAGCCGACGTTGATCTTACCGGTAACCTTCGGGAAGAGCTCACCACGGACGGAGACGCCGCCGAAGTTGTCCATGCGGTCGCGACCGGAAGCGGCAGAGGCGGCACCGGCGCCGTAGGGGGCCGAGACGTCGCTGTAGCGCCAGCGGTAGGTACCGCCGATGTCGAGCTTCGGGCTGTACTTGTAGTAAATGGAGGCCGGAATCGTGTAGGTGCGCAGGCCGTTGAAGATCGTGCCGTAGGACTGCCCGGTGTTCGGGGAGCGGCCAACGTAGTCTTCGCGCATGTAGCGGGCGCCGATTTCGGCGTCGAAGATGGGCGAGACGTTGTACGAAACGAGCGTGCCCGCATTCTGCTGGTCGCGGCGTACAATTTCGATCGCGTTGCCGGCGTTGGCGAGGGTGCCGGAGAGGTCGGCGGTATTCTGGTAAAGTTCCTGGAAGGAGGCGTCCGCCGAGATCTTGCCACGGCCGAAGTCGATCGAGCCGTCAGCGAAGACGTTGGAGAGGTCCTCGTTCAACTGGTCGAAGCGGTTGAAGCGGAGGAAATCTTCGCGGAAGAAGAGGCGGCCGGTGGCGGCGCTGTTGCGGCCAATGAGGGCTTCAACACCGGGAGCCATATCGACGCTGGTGTCAGCGTGCTTGCGGGAGGAGTTCGTTACGTTCCGGTCATACCGGCCTTCAACCTGACCCTTGAAGAACACATCCACCTGATCCCCCACGGACACCAGGGGAGCAGCGTGAGCCGTGGCCGCGAGAACGAGCGGCAGGAGGGCGCTGGGGAGAAGCTTAATCGTTTTCATGAGCGTTCTAGGTGAGTTGGAATAAACAGCCGGTATTTTGTGGCTCGTGTGTATTGAAACTGGGCGGGATAAAATAAACTTTTTGGTTAGGAATCAAGTCTAAGATTTTCTACGACGCCCGCGTCCCAAGGCACGCCGTGGGCAATTTCCCACGTAGTCTGTACTTTTTTCTGAGTAAGACCGCTGCCTTTTCTGGCGAACAGCCGGCCCGCAATCAAGGAAAAAAAACGCTGTACTGTGGAGCGATGGGTCGTGGTTCAAAACGTCGTATCGAAAAGCGCGGTCGAAGCGTTCGGCTTACCCAACGGTAAGCAAAACCACGCTGCCATTTTGAGGCGTGGACGCGTTCGCGACCTGCATTACGAGCTAATTTCAGCCTGCACTGAGGGCCTGATTTGAACACTTTGGGGCGTTAGGATTGGTGGCAGGGACAGGGTGCGCCGCCCAAAGTTCAGCGAAGCTGCAGTAAATAGCGGTGTTTGAGGAGCCTGAGGCTGGCGCTGAACGTGGGGTGCTGGGCGTGCTGAGGACGGCGGGGACTCTGGAACATGAGGGCCTGCGCGGATCGAAGCCAGCCGCAGGACGTCGGCGTGATGGTAGAGTCGTTGTATTTCACGTTGCGTCTGCGCCGACGCCGCGGCGAGGGTGAGCGCACCATCCTCGAGTCGGCCGTGGCCAAGGCGTGATGGTCGGATTTTGCGGCGCCTCAAACGGGAACTGCCCTACGAGGTGAGGTGGGTTGCTGGACTTCGTGGCGAACAAACCAGAGAATGGTCAAAGCCGGCCTGCCCCGGGTTTGGTGGGTTTCTCGCTATTGCTTGCTGCGCGAGATGGATGCCAGCAAATGAGTTGCCTTCGGAATGGGTTTCGTAGAAGAGAGCCACACGCACCGACGCGATGGCTTCTCCCCTACCCTGCAAATGCGGGATTTCGTGAAACAACGATGGGCGGGAAGTTTCCAACCTTGTTTCTGAAGAGTTTCGATGAAGAACCAGCACCCCCCCGTATCCCAGTCAAACCGGCGTGTGGCCTTTTTCGGTTTCGCGTACTTTGAACGTCAGGTTAATGGCCGCTGGCGTCTTCGCATTCGGTGGGGCTTGGTTGCGGGGGCCTTACTCCTGATTCTTTCTGGTCTCTATCTCGCTGGGGCGGGAGCGATCTTTTTTTTCTACAAGTATCAGCGCCGGTATGAGGAGGTTTCGTATGCGCGCGTGCTAGCCCTCCCGTTCACCATGAAGGAGTTCCGGCGCGAAATGGGCGACTTCCAGATCCGCAAGGCGAAGGAGCTGATCAAGGAACGCGAGTGGAGCAAGGCGATTGCACACCTGACTTCGGGGGTGAATGCATCGCCCGCGAACAAGGAGGGCCGCCTGATGCTGGCGGAGTTCACGCTGTATGCGTTCAAGCGTCCGGACCGCACCGAGCTTCTTCTGGGCGAGGGTTTGCGGTTTTTCGAGAACGACAAAGAGTATCTGCAGACGTATTTGCACTTCCTGTTGCAGCAGCAGCGGGACCGCAAGGCCATAGAGATTTGTGATAAGCTGCTCGCAAAAAACCCGGACGACCCTGCGGTGCGCCGGGTTCTGTCGTCGGGCCTGGCAACGGCGCTGACTTTCCAGGGTGATTTCGAGCGGGCCGAAGACGTCATCCAGAAATTCGAGCTGGAAAAGACGGTGGAGGGAACGTTGCTGCAAGCTCGTGTGCAGTGGGACCGGGGACGCAAGGACGCCGCGATAACGTATTTGCAGGATCGGCTTCAGGATTTCTCAAACACGGACGTGCTTTACGCGAGCCTGGTGCGCTACTACCGCGAAAGCGGGAATCTGGATAAGGCGCGGCAGTATACGATCATGCGGGCGGTGCAAAACCCGCTGAACGTTAACCCGCGCATCGAGATGCTGTACACGCTCGGGCCGGGCCAGGAAGAACGCCGTAACCGGGAGGCCATCAGCATCTTGCAGCAGTTTGGACAGGACCAGGCGGCGCTGCTGGCGCTCGCCAACTACGCGACGGACCAAGGGATGATCGAGTTGAGCCGCCGGGTGTACGAGCGTGCGGTGGAGAACCAGTTCGACATCGCGCCGTTCTCCCTTCTGCTGATTGAGTCCCACATCACGTCGAAGGACTACGCTGGAGCGATCTCCTACATTGAAGAGCTGTCGAAGGAGAAGCCTTCGTGGCTGGAAAACCACTTGTCGGTGTTCGAGAGCCTGCGGGCGGTTGCGTATTACGGGCAGGGGAACAAGGACATGGCGAATCTGTATCTTACGCAGTTCCTAAAGGCCAAGAACGCGCGTGCTGAGACGCTGATGGCGATTTCGAACCGGTTCGCGCGGCTCGGTGGGCACGAGCAGTCTCGACGTCTGCTGGTTACGGCGTTTGAGAACAACCCGGAAAACCAGGCGGCATTGACGGCGCTAATCCGCACGGACCTTCTGCTGGGGAATTCCGCGAATCTTGAGAAGTATTTGAACCGCCTGATGGAGATGCGCCGTCCCCCGCTGGATCTGCTTACGGACGCGTACCGCAAGCTGGGCAGCGACCGGTTTATCTTCACGCAGGACCGCGACCGCCTCCTGAACATCCTCGACGCCCGGATTCGTGCGAAGGGAACCCCTGGGGCGCAGCCCGCGAAGTCGTCTTAGGAACGGTCCGGCTCCTCGCCAAAAAAGACTCCCGGTGGCCTCAACAGAGCAGGCCCCGGGAGTTTTTTTTGGATATGAGCAGTCCCAGAGAGGTTTGCTTCAAATTGCGCTGCGCCGACGCTGCGGCGAGCCCGCACGGCGTGGGCCGTTTTTCCGGCGGTACGGCTCGGAATGCGGGCTGCGGCGGTACGGTCGGGCCCCTCCTCGCATCGGCGCGAAAAAGGGCCGGTGAACCGACGCGGTAAATTGGACGGAAGGTGCCTAGAGCAGTTCCATTTCGAGTTGTCGCATGCGCCTACGCTGCGGCGGTACGGTCGAGCCCCTCCTCGCGTCGGCGCGGGCGGAAAAGTGATTTAAGGAGGTGCGACATCTTAAAGTAGAAGTGCTCTAAGAGACGGGGATGGTGCTAACGAGGCACGCGGCCGGTGATTTCGGACAACGCGGCGAGGAGGCGGGCGTTCTGGTCCTCAGTGCCAACGGTGATGCGGAGGAAATCGCGCATGCCGTAGGGAGCGAGGGGGCGGACGATCAGGCCGCGCTTCTGGAGCGCGACAAAAACGTCTTTTGCGTTGGGTATTTCGACGGCCACGAAATTGGCGACGCTCGGGATGGGCGAAAAGCCAAGGGCGCGGAGGCCGGTGTTGAGCTGGCGAAGACCGGCTGCGTTGACGGCGCGGGAGCGCTCAACAAACGCCTTGTCACCGAGGGCGGCGAGGGCGGCGGCCTGGGCGATGCTGTTTACGTTGAAGGGCTGCCGGACCTGATGGAGCAGTTTGACGAGCTCCGCGGGGCCGTAGCCGTAACCTACGCGAAGGCCGGCAAGGCCGTAGATTTTCGAAAAGGTGCGCGTGCACAGGACTTTTCGGCCAGCCGAGATGAGCGGGCGCAAGTCGGCCGGGGCGTCCATGTATTCGGCGTAGGCTTCGTCGAGGACGAAGATCACGTGGTCGGGAAGGCTTTCGACGAAGTCGCGGATTTCGGCAGCGGTGTTCTCACAGCCTGTGGGGTTGTTGGGGCTGGCGACGAAAACGAGCCGGGTCTTGGGCGTGATGGCTTTGCGCATGGCGTCGAGGTCGTGCCGGTAAGCCGGCATGGGAACCTCAACGGGGGTGCCGCCGAAAAGCAGGGTTATGAGCTTGTAGACGATGAAGGCTTGAGAGCCCATGACCACTTCGTCGCCGGGCCCAACGAAGGCATGACCGAGGAGTTCGATGATCTCGTTGGAGCCGTTGCCGAGGATGAATTGCTCCGGGCGGAGGCCGAAGATTTCGGCCAGGCGGTCGCGGAGGACGCAGCAGCCGCCGTCCGGGTAGAGCTGGGCTTCGGAAAGGGCCTGCACGGCGGCCTCGCGGGCGAGGGGCGAAGGGCCGAGGGGGTTTTCGTTTGAGGCCAGCTTGACGATGGCGGCGGGGTCGAGACCGAACTCGCGGGCGACGTACTCGATTGGCTTCCCCGGTTCATATACGGGCTGGGCGAGCACCGAGGGTTTGACGAGATCGCGGTAGTGCATAAAAGGAAGCCTTGGAGCATGGGTCCGGCCACTGGCCGACGCAACATTATCCAGCCCGAGGAGACGGGCGCCGAGGCGCGCTTCCTACGGCTGATCAAGGGGATACCGTCCTGACCCACTCCGTTACCCGCCGAATACCCTGACCATGAAAATCGCTCTTACCGGCGCCACCGGGCTCGTGGGTGCCGCTTTTGCCGAAGCTGCGTTGCGGCGCGGTCATACGCTGCTCGCCATCGGGCATAGCCGGTCCCCCAGCCTACCGGGGCCCACGCTGAACCGGGCCTTGGACTTGCGGGAACCGGACGCGCTGGAGCGCGAGTTGCTGGAGTTTTTCCCGGATGTGATCGTGAATGCCGCGGCGGCGTCCAGCCCGGCGGCGGTGGAGGCGGACCCAGCGTCCGCGGAGCGCCTGAATGTGGCCTTGCCACGGCGCCTCGCACAGATTGCGAACCACTTGAGCGCCCGGTTCCTGCACTTGTCGACGGACATGGTCTTTGACGGCGAAAAGGGAGACTATCGCTCCACGGACATGCCGTGCCCGCGGGATCTTTATGGGCAGATGAAGCTCCTTGCGGAGAAGGACGTCCTGCGCTTTGGCGGGGAGTTCGCGGTGGTGCTGCGCATCGCCATTGTGACGGGCAACAGCCTGACGGGCACGCGAAGCCTGCATGAGCGCCTGTTCCAGGCGTGGGCGGAAGGACGGCGGACGCCGTTGTTTACGGATGAACTGCGTCAACCGGTGTCGGCCTCAAACGTCGGCGAGGTGCTGACGGAGCTGGGGGAGCGCGCCAACCTGCACGGCATTTTCCACTGGGCAGGCCCGGACCGGTTGTCGCGCTACGAGATCGGGCGCCGCATTCTGGAGCGTTTCGGGCTTCCGGAAACGTTGATTTTGGCGGCCTCGCTCCGGGACGCGCCCACACCGCGGGCAGCGAACCTGACGCTTAACTTGCACCCTTTGGAGGGAAAGCTGAAGACGGCGCCGGAGCCTTTTGAGCGGCAGCTGGAGGCAATGCAGGTGCCAGAGCCTTATGCAGCCTGGTATGCGCAGACCACGGGAAAGCCGGGCGTGAACGGGAAGCCGAAACGCTTTGTGCGGGGAGTCGATTTTTAGCTTGGGGACGGCGGGAAAATCGCTGTAACGTGGAAGGCAGCTACCCGAGTCGGAAACCTCCCATTTCAGGGCCTCCCTTTGAACTCTCCGACGAAGTTCTGCATCCTTCCTACCCGAACGGAATCCGCCGCGGAAAACATGGCGGCGGATCTGCTGATGCTGGAAGCATTTCCGGACCCCGATGCCGTGCGTTACCGGCATTACGGATGGATCGGGCCGTCATGGACTTTTGGATACAGCCAGAAGTATGACTGGGTGCGTGCGCAGGTGACAGACCCGGCGTGCGAGCTCGTCCGGCGGCCCACAGGGGGCGGGATGGTGGACCACCGGCATGACTGGACGTTTGCGCTCGTGATTCCACCGGGGCACGCGTTGTACCGGTCGCAAGCGGTGAACACCTATCGCCTGATCCACGAAGTTCTCGCGCTATCCCTTGCAAAGCACGATTGCCCCGCGCGGGTGCATGATCCGGCGGCAACGGTCACAACTCCGGCCCCCGCACCGAAGGCGGCTGCCACGGAGGGCGGGCCGAAGCTTAGAGCACGACGCACAAAGCGCACGCGGCTGGATACGGCCCCGGGGACGGCGATGCCGGCGGCAACCGCGCTCGCGACACCTCCTTCGCTTACGTTGGGACCGGGAGCGTGCTTCCATGCCCCGGAAATCTACGACGTTGTGAACCCCTCCGGGCGAAAGCTCGCGGGAGCCGCGCAGAAACGCAACCGGAATGGCCTGCTGCTGCAGGGCTCCATCGACCGGTCCGCAACAGGCCATGTCGCCTGGCACAGTTTCCACAAGACTTTCCTGAATGGCCTGATGGACCTGTTCGCGCTGGACCCGGAGGCGATGCCGTGGCCGGAATGGCCGTCAGACTCGTTCCGCGCGACCGTGGACCGGTTCGGGAGTGACGCATGGAACAAGCGCCGGTAAGGCGGGGTGAGCGTCAGGCGAGATCGTAGCCGTGTTTAATGAGCCAGGAAGAGGCGGCCTCGTTTACCACGACTTGCTGAGCGGGCGTGAGCTCTGTTCGCCAGCGGCCTGACTGACCGGACTGGAAGTGGTCGTCGTGCAGCAGGGATTTTGCGTCGAAGCGAAAGCCGGCAGCCAAGCGCCAGCGCAAATCAGGCGCACTAGGGCCAATCGACATTTTAGACTGTACAGATTGTGACCGAGCTGTTTGAA
>CAZQIE010000072.1:0-16513 GCA_964593675.1 uncultured Opitutales bacterium | reverse complement strand
TCTAGCGGCAAGGCCACGCCTCGACCCGCTGCCTCGTGCGGTCCATCAGCTTTTACGCGGGCTCCAATGTGCCCGAACGGGCCGGACGCGAGCCTTCCCTGTTACAGACTTCCAAAAACCCCAGAGGCGATCCGTAGCCTCTCCACGCGGGAACCGCGGTACAACAAACGCCCGTTTCAGGCCGGACTTGGGACTAACGGGCAAACGGGGGCGGGCCTGATTGTTGGCGCCCCCCCTCGCGCCTATATTCACCGACCCCATCGCGGGCACCTCCAACTGCGAACGTCACCTACAACTATGGCTTCAGACGAAGATCCGGAACTCCCCGAGCGGGGCGGAACGGACGGGCGCCAAAACGCCCGCTCCTCGGTACGCACAGAAACCCGCGATGCCGGACAAACTGGCCGCAGGGGCGCGAAGACTTCCTCCGTTCCCGAGCCCGAAAAGATGCCCGGGCACACGCGCCGCCCCATCGACTACCTCATCATGGTTCGCGAGCGCTGGTGGATCGGACTGCTCGCAGCCATCCTGCTCGTCACGCCTTTTGTCTATTTCAAGAGCAAGGCCCCCAAGGTCTACGAGACCACAGCGACGCTCCTGTTCGAGCCCGATAGCGAACAGGTCATCGCCATCAAGGAGGTCGTGGACACCAGCCTCACCAGCGAGGCGGAGGCCCGCCTGAAGACCCACATAGAAACCGTCCAGAGCCAGGCCTTCCTGAATTACGTTTCCGACACGTTCACCCCTGACGAACTCGAACGCATCATTGGACCGTACCGCGACCCCGACAAACCCGACGCCCAGCCGCCCTCGCTCGGCCAGATCGTCCGCCCCAACCTCACCGTTGGACTTCGCCGCGGCACCTATGTCATGGGCATCACGATCCAGCACCGCGTACCGGAGACAGCCGTGCTCATCGCCGACCGTTACGCGCGCCGTTACATTGATTTCAACCTCGCCCGCACCTCTACCGGAAACCAGATGGCCATCGCGTTCCTGAAAGAGCAGGCGGAAACGCTGCGCCAGTCCGTGGAGCAGTCCGAAAATGACCTCCAGCAGTACCGCCGGAAGTTCAACCTCGTCTCCCTTGAGGAGAACCAGAACGTCGTCGTGGAGCGCCTCAAAGGGCTAAGCCAGGCCGTCCTTTCCGCCCGCGTGCAACGCCTGACCCTCGACGCCCAACGTGAGCAGGTGGACGAAGCCATACGTCGAAAGGAGAGCCTCCTTAGCGTCGCTCCGATCTCCAACTACGGAGCCGTTCCAGGGCTTGTTCAGGAGCTCAACCGGCTCCAGGCAAACCGCGCCATCATGGAACAGAAATACTTCGAGCGGCACCCGAAGATGCAGGAGAACGAGCGCGCAATGGCCTCCCTCAGCCTGCTGCTTCAGGAGAACGTCGAGAAAGCCGTCACCGAACTTCACAAGCAGCACCAGACCTCCATCGAACAGGAAAAGAAGCTGGAGCGCGAAATGGCGGAGGCCGAGAAGGAAGCCCTGCGCCTGGACGAGATCGGTGTCCAGTACAAAGCCCTTCGCCACAAGGCCGAAACTGCACGGGACGCCTACGGCCGCGTGCTGGCGCGCCTGAACGAAACTGCCATTGCGAGCAAGCTCCACAACATAAACATCAAGATCTTCGACCCGCCCTGGCTGCCTTTCGAGCCCGTTGCGCCCAAAATGAAGAAGATCATCGTTCAGGGCGTCTTTATGGGGGCCATCATCTTTGTCGCAGTCCCCCTCGGACTCGGACTCCTCAACAGCCGCCTCAAATGGGCCGCGGACCTCGAGTCCCTGATGAACCAGACGCTGCTTGGCGAAATTCCCCGCATGGCCACCGTGCCGCGGCGCGAACGGCCCATGCTCGTCTCCTCCGGCAAAGACGAAGCTGGCGCCGAAGCGTTCCGTGGGCTCTACAGCCAGCTTCTCATCAACTCACGCCTCGCGTTCCCGAAAGCGGTGCTGACCACCAGCACCGTGCCCGGCGAAGGCAAGTCGATGATCAGCTGCAACCTCGCGTCCACCTTCGCCGCGCACGGCAAACGGACGCTCCTTGTCGACTGCGACTTTCGGCGCCCCTCGCTACACCAGATCTTTGGTCTGGAGGACGACCGCGGCATCCTCGCCTGGCTCCAAAGCGGCGAGCCGCTTGACCCCTCGATCGAAGAAACCCAGTGGCTCGGAATCACCAGCGTCGCACCCAACCTCAGCCTCCTGCGTGCAGGCGGCAACAGCAAGAAACCCACCGAGCTTTTTGACCAGCCCAGCTTCCAGGTCCTCTTCGACGTCCTGCGCACCGCCTACGACGTCGTGCTCATCGACACGCCACCGGTCGGCGTCTTCCCCGACGCGCTCCTTCTGGCCCGCCTGGCCGACGAACTCATCTACGTTTGCCAGTTTGACCGCGTCACGCGCAAACAGCTCTTCACCTACCTGAGCAAGCTCAGACAGACCCGCGTCCCCATCGCTGGCCTCCTGCTCAACGACGTGCCGCAAGGCAAAATGTCCATGTATTACGATTACTACGGCTATGGCTCCAACGGCCAGCGCGCGTACCAGCTCTATTACTCAAAGAAGCGTTGATCCCCTATGCAGACGCCGAACGCCACCATGCACCAACCTCAACTTGCCTCGATCCCGCACACCCGCATCCAACCGCGGAAGGGCTGGCAGGGAATCAACTGGAAGGAGATCACGGAGTACCGCGACCTCTTCTACTTCCTGGTCTGGCGCGATATCAAAGTGCGCTATGCCCAATCAGTACTTGGCATCGGCTGGGCCGTTATCCAGCCCGTCTTCTCGATGATCATTTTCACGATCATTTTCGGGAACCTCGCCAAGGTGTCCTCCGAAGGCGTGCCCTACGCGCTCTTCAGCTTTTGCGCGCTCGTACCGTGGACGTATTTCGCCAACGCCCTCACCGAGTCTGGCTCCAGCCTCATCGGCGGCGCCCATCTGCTCACAAAGGTGTATTTCCCGCGGCTCATCCTGCCCCTGACCTCCGTCCTCGCCAAGCTTCTCGACTTCGTCATCGCGCTGGTCCTCCTGTTCTGCCTCATGGCCTATTTCCGCCAACCGCCGACCTGGAACATCCTGGCCCTGCCGTTGCTCGTGCTCCTCATGGCTGTGACGGCTTCAGGCCTCGGCATGTGGCTCACCGCGCTGTCCATCCAATACCGCGACGTACGCTACGGCCTCTCTTTTGGCGTCCAGCTTCTCATGTACGCCGCTCCTGTTGTCTATCCCGCGAGCCTCATCCCGGAGAACTTCCGTCTCGTTTATTCGATCAACCCGATGGTCGGCGTAATTGAGGGCTTCCGGGCCTCCCTCCTCGGCACGGCGCCAATGCCGTGGGACATGATCTGCATCGGCTCGATCACCGCGGTCATCCTGATCGTCACCGGCGCCCTGTATTTCCGGCGCATGGAGGCAATCTTCGCGGATGTCGTCTGACCTTCAAGCCCCCCCCGCCCATGAAAACTAGCGTCATCATTGCCACCTACAATGCCGCAGACACGCTCCGCCAGCAGCTTGAGGCGCTCTTCTGGCAGGCCTTCGACCAAAAATGGGAAGTCATAATCGCGGACAACGGCTCGACGGATGGCACGCACGCTATCGTCGATGAATTTCGCCGCCGCTGGTCCCGCATACATTGGGTCGATGCGACGGGCTGCCGTGGCGCCGCGCATGCAAGAAACGTTGGCGCCCGCGCCGCAATTGGAGAAAACCTGATCTTCGTGGATGCTGATGACGTCGTCGCTCCAGGCTTCGTGGCGGCGATGAGCGCAGCGATCGACAGCTACGAGTTTGTCGCCTGCCGCGTGGACGTCCGGCGCCTGAACCAGGGCTGGATCGGCGAACGACGCGGGAGCGTGCAACAAGGCGGCCTTCAGATCGGCCACCTCCACCCCACCCTGCCTGTTGCTGGCGGTGGCACACTCGGCATTCGCCGCAGCCTCCACCTCAAGGCCGGAGGCTTTGACGAGACCTTCGGTGCACACGAAGACACCGACTACTGCCTTCGCGTGCAGGGCCTGGGCGTGCTCCTCCATTTCGTCCCGGACGCCCTCCTCTACGTGCGCCTCCCCGACACCTTGGGCGGGACCTTCAGGCAGGCCCGCGCTTACGGGCGCGGCGAACGCGCCGTGCTCCGCCGCCACCGCTCCGAGGCTGTAATCGGGGGAACAGGCCACGCCTTGCGCACCCTGCTTCGCCAGACCGCCTGGATGGTCTCCATACGCAATCGCAGCGGCCTCGTACGCTGGACCTGGGCGACCGGCACAGCCCTCGGCGCGTTCGACGATGCCTGGCGTGTCATGCGCAGCCGATCTCGCGTTCCCCTGCCAGAGCCCGTACGACGCACCATAAAATCAGCCATTTACCCACGCTTCATTCCGCGCCGTTTCCACGCCTACTGCGTCGGCATTGAAAAGAGCGGCACGACATCCGTCGCCGCCGCCTTCAATCCAGCCTTCCGCGCTGTGCACGAAGCTTCGTGGGAAGCGATGATCGACCTCATCATCCAGCATCAGGACGGCAGGCTCTCCACAGACGAGGCGGAAAAAATCCTCTTGCGGCGCGACCGCAGTCTCTGGCTGGAGCTGGAGTCCTCGTGGCTTCTCGCCTACTGGATCGACATCTACCTCAAACTCTTCCCCGAGGCGAAATTCATCCTCACCATTCGCGACCCGTATTCGTGGCTCGACAGCGTGCTCAACCACGAAAAAGGCCGGCAGGTCGGCCCCATCTGGTCACGCATACTCCAGCGCTTCTATCAGGGCGACAAACTCCGGAGCCCCCCCGAGGAACGGCGCCTTGAGCAACGCGGGTTCTACCCGCTCGATGGCTACCTGGCCGCCTGGAACCGGCACAATCGGATGATCCTCCAGCGGGTTCCGCGAGACAGGCTTCTCGTCGTGCGGACCCACCGGCTCACGCAAAGCCTGCCGCAAATTGCGCGTTTCCTGAACATTCAGGAGAACATGCTCAACATCAAGCAATCACACACGTACGCAGCAGTCCGGCACTACGATTTCCTAAGAGAAGTGGATATCCGTTACCTGGATGACAAGGTGGCGCACCACTGCGGCGAGCTCTCTCGTCTGTATTTCCCCGAAATTACGTCCCTTGAAGAGGCCGAGGAACTGGGACGAAAGCCTGCCGCCTGACCCGCGGAGCGAAGCCACACCAACACGGACCCATGACAGTGCAGAACCTGCTTGGCCGAGGTGCCTCGCGGCTTGCCCGCGGCCTCACCGGGACAATCACGCATGTACGAACGACCGATCCCGTAGTCGCCCTCACCTTCGACGACGGCCCCTCTCGGGGGGCAACCCCGAAGGTCCTTGACCTTCTCGAGCGGCATGGCGCCAAAGGCACCTTTTTCGTACTCGGCAAACAAGCCGAGGCCCATCCTGAAATCCTCGCCCGTGCGGCGTACGGCGGCCACGCCATCTGCAACCACTCCTGGAGCCATCCCCAGTTTCCACGCCTCACCCCGGGAAACCGCAGAGGCGAACTCCTTCGCTGTGCCTTGGCCACGGCCCCCTTCGGCCACCCCCTCTTCCGCCCCCCTTACGGCTACGAGGACCTGCGCTCGCGTCTGGACGCCCTCCGCATGGGCTACCGGCTGGTTGGCTGGAACTTAAACACCGGGGACTGGTGCACTCCGGACCCGCATGTCCTCATTGACCGCATTCGTGAAGGCCTGCGGCCCGGTGCAATCGTGCTTTTCCACGACAACATTTTCGTCGCCCCCACCGAAGCCGAACGCCCAGCGCTCGACACTCCCGTCCACGCTGACCGCTCCGCCATGCTCACGGCCCTCGCCTATACGCTCGAAACGTACAGCGGCATCTACCGTTTCGTCACCGTGCCGGAGCTCCTCAAGCGCGGAAAGGCATGTCGAGCTGCGCCCTGATTCCCGCTTCTCATTTGTCCGACGAAGGCACCTTTGGCCCCCCAGGATTGGGAAACCCCCGCGTGCGTATATAGGCTCGCGCTGACACCGAGGCCAGCGCAGCTCCGCTCGCACCAAAGGACGACGTCCCCGAGCCAAGTTCCCCGAACCCGGTCTGGCCCAGGCTCTACGCGTAGCCCTGACACGCCAACCACGCTCTCCCCGATTACGGCGAAGGAACACCCCGGATAATCGCGGCCTCCGACAGGCCCTGCCCGCTTCTGGCCGGATTCCTCCCTACAGGTCCGGATGACGAATCCCGCCCTATGGCGTAAGTTCCCCACGCCATGCACAGCGGCTCCGCGGGCAATGTACAGCGCGAGCCTCATATCCCTGCGTCCGGACACGCCCACGCGCTGTACGCCACCCGTCAAGACCCGGACCGCAAAAAAAACCCACCAAGGGGGAACACCCCAGGAGATTCGGGTATCTCACCTATTGCCAGCCCGGGCCCCACCACGCCCGCGGAGTGTCTGGCTTTTCACAAAAATACCCGAAAACGAATGCCTGAGAATCCTCCCGGTTACTCACCACCGCCATGTTGCGGAAGCCCTCCACCAAGGCTGCTGCACTTACTAACCCTCCTCCTCCTCCTCACCGGCTTCTGCGCCAGCGCCGCCTCAGCCGTCGCCGGCCCGATTACCGACGTTCCCGGAATCCACCCAACCGACCGTCGCCGGTTCACCCTCAACGGCGCACCCTGGTATCCCGTTGGTTACTACCCGTCTGTCGGCGCCCTCACGTCCGACCAGAGCGACTTCGTAAACTATTACAAAGTCCTGATCGACCGACAGGCCGCAAACGGGGTGAACTACTTCCGGGCAGCCTTCACCATGGGCCAGCCCTACGGTAACGCCACCCTCCCCTACCTGCGCACCGGCCCCGGCCTTGCCGTGGACGGCAAACCCAAGTTCGACCTCTCCCGCTTCAACGAAGCCCATTTCGACTACTGGCGCAACGTGGTCAGCTACGCCCAGCAAAAAGGCGTCGTGATCCAGTTGTGCATTTTCGATTTCTGGCACGCGCAGAAGTGGATAACCGAAGGCAACTGGGGCCTCAAGTGGGACTTCTATCAAGGCGCCAACAACATCAACGGCGTCAATGTCACCACCCCGGCGGAATGGCTCAACCGTTCGCACCCCGTCTTCCCCTACCAGCGCGCTCTTGCGGAGAAAGTGGTCCAGCGCCTTGGCGACCTCCCGAACATAGTCTGGGAAATCGCCAACGAAGCCTCCGTTACGCAGGGCAGCTACGGAACGAACTGGCAGCTCTACATGGCCGACTACATCACGAACTACGAGCGTTCCCGCGGGCTCAAGCCGCACCTCGTTATGCCGCGTGACATCCCCAGCCATGAGCACACACCCGGCTACCTCCTCGACTCCCCCTGGACGATCCATTCCCAGATGGTCCAGATGTGGAATCAGAACAAGCCGCTGATGTCGGACAACGATTCCATCGACAACCCGATGACGCCCACCTACCGGCGCCAGAAGATCTGGGCCTGCCTCACCGCTGGCGCGCATTCCGACTTCTTCCACCTGCCCGCTTACCAGATGAGCGTGCTCACGGGTGGCGACGTCGCCGAAGGCATGCGCTATGTCGGGCTCGTTGGCAAGTTCATCACCGCTCTCAACGTGGACCTCGTCGGCATGACGCCCGCGGACAACCTCGTCTCGAACGGCTGGTGCTACGCCCGCAACGGCAACGAGTATGTCGTCTACCTGATCTCCGGCGGCACCACCACCGTCTACGGCCTCCCGGCCTCCTACCAGGCCCGCTGGTTCAACCCGCGTGATGGCAGCGTCATCGCCGCAGGCACCGGCCCCACCTTCCGGGCTCCTGACGGGAACGACTGGGCGCTCCACATCAAGGCTGGCAGCACGTTGCCCGCGCCCACCGCACAGGCCCCCTACGGCGGCACGCCCCGCGCACTGCCCGGAATGATCCAGATTGAGGACTTCGACGAAGGCGGCCAAGGCGTCTCCTACCTCGACTCGGACAACGTCAACACCCCCGGCCAATATCGCAACACAGCCGTGGACGTAAACGTCACCCAGGACGCGGGCGGCGGCTACGACATCGGCTGGACGTTCGCGGGTGAGTGGCTCGAGTACACGGTGGACGTGAAGTCCGCCGGCACCTACGCCCTCGACTTCCGCGTTGCCTCCCAAGGCCTGGGCGGCAGGTTCCACGTTGAAGTGGACGGCAAGGACGTCACCGGACCCCTCACCGTACCCGACACCACCGGCTGGCAGACCTGGCAGACCCTCCGCAAGAGCGGCGTGGTCCTGCCCTCCGGCTCGCACGTGGTGCGTGTCGCGTTCGACGCCAATGGCGCTACCGGCGGCATCGGCAATTTCAACTGGTTCCAGTTCACGGCGGAACAGTCCGCCCCGAACACACCGCCCACGGTCTCCCTCACCGCTCCCTCAGCGGCCCTGACGGTCACCGAGGGCGCTGCCGTCTCCCTTGCGGCGAACGCCGCGGACGCCGACGGCAACGTCGCAAAGGTCGAGTTCTACGCCGGTCAGGCGCTGCTCGGCACGGCAACAGCCTCGCCCTACACGTACTCGTGGACGCCCACGGCTGGCACCTACACGGTAACCGCAAAAGCAACGGACAACACCGGGGCTTCCACGACGTCTTCGGGCGTCCCGGTCACCGTCAACGCGCCCTCCACCGGCGGCCTCGCCGTCAAGGACCTCGGCACCGTCGCAAAGCCCGGCTCCGTCGTCTTCGACCAGGCAACAAACGTGTACAGCCTCCGTTCTTCCGGGGGCGACATCTGGGGCACCGCTGACGCCTTCACCTTCGGCTCCGTCGCCGTCTCCGGCGATGTCGAAGTCGTCGCGCGCGTAAGCGGCCTCACCGCAACCGCACCGTGGGCCAAAGCAGCGGTCATGATCCGCGAGACCCTGACCGCGGGCTCCCGGCACGCCATGGCCGCCGTCAGCTCCGCCAGCGGCGTCGCCTTCCAGCGACGCACCGCCACCGACAACGTCACGACCCACACGGGCGTCGACGGGGTCAAGGCCCCCGTCTGGCTGAAAGTCCGCCGCCAAGGCACCACGCTCACGGCCTGGCGCTCCACCGATGGCAACGCCTGGACCCTCATCGGCCAGGACACCGTTGCCATGGCGGCCAACGCCTACGCCGGGCTCGCGCTTTCCCCGCACACCGCGGGCGACACCGCGACCGCCACGTTCGACAACTACGCCATCAAGGCTGTCGTCCCGACCCTCGCCCTTTCCGCTCCCGCAGCGGGACAGACGGGAGCCGTGAATCAGGCGGTTACGCTCGAAGCCCAGGAAAATGACGGTGGCACCGCCCTCTCGTCCGTCGACTTCTACGTCGGCGACACCAAGGTCGGCACCGCCTCGACGCGCCCCTTCCGCGTGACGTGGACACCCACCGCCACCGGACCCGTCTCCCTGTCGGCCCGCGCCACGACCAGTGGCGGCACCGCCGTTCAGTCTCCCGCCGTGTCCTTCACCGTCAACGCGACCGCACCGAGCACCGGCACCATTGGCAAGCTGCCAATCACCGGCGCCGACTACGGCGTTGCGCTCGACCGCACGATGACGGGCGACGAGACATGGACACTCGCCTCCCGAAAGGTCCAGTACCTCAACAACGGCGGCGCAAACCGCGTCATCACCCTCGACGCCATTGCGCCCGACCGCATCCCGGTCGGCACGAGCTACGCCATCCGCGGCTTCACCTGGGGCTTCTCCAAGGTCACCGTCAAGGATAGCGCCGGCAACGTCGTCGGGGAATGGGGCGGCGCCCTCTCCGGGCAGGATCAGGTCACCCGCTGGGTCACGCTCTCAGCCACCTCCACCGGCTGGAAGTTCAACGCCGCCGAAGGTCGCCCGTATGAGAACTGGAACTCCGCGTTCTCGTACTTCGGAGGCAACATGGTGCCCCTCGGAACCGGCTGGCCGGACGGCATGTACACGAAACCGCGCTCCCTGCGCGCCGACGGGTACCGCATCCGCTTCAAGACGGACTCCGACAAGTTCATCATCTCGAACAAAGCCTCGCTGACGCGCTTCCGCGTGTTCGTGAACGGCGAGGAAGTGGCCTACCTGCAAAACTCGGTCAACGACGGCACCCAACTGTGCTTCCTGATCGACCTCAAGACTCCGGGCACACGCAACATCGAGATCCTTGCGGACCAGTTCAACTTCTGGGGCGTCATCCTCCCGGACAGCAAGTACACGCTCTCCGCGTGGACTGAAAACGCGCCCGCGCCGCGTGTCACCTTCATCGGCGACAGCATCAGCGAGGGCTACACCACGAGCCTCAACTGGGTCGCCGGCCTCAAGCTCGGCCTCGACGTCTGGAACCACCCGTGGGGTGCGACGGGCTACATCGCCAACGCCAACAACACCCGCTCGACCTACGTCCAGCGCGTCGATGAGGACGTTGTCTCCGTCAAACCCGACGTCGTCGTCATCTCGGGCGGCATCAACGACATGTTCTACGATCCGGCACAGTTCCGCGCCGCCGTCGTCAACCTGTTCGATACCGTCCAGGCCAAAGTCCCCAACGCCAAGAAAATCGTCATCGGCCCCTACTGGCCCCAGACGCCCCTTCACCCGCAGATCGTTGAGAAACGCGACATCGTGAAGGACGTTGCGGCGCAAAAGGGCTGGGCGTTCATCGACTGGCTCGGCTGGATCACCGGAAAGTGGAACGAGCCCCAAAACGGCGGCAACGCCTACCTGTACACCAGCTCGGACGGCACACACCCGACCGACGCCGGACGCAAGTACCTTGGGGAGCGCCTCGCCACGGAACTCCAGAAAATCCTGGGCACCACCACGCCGACCACCCCGACGACGCCCACGGAACCCACCACGCCCACCACGCCCACGGAACCCACCACGCCCACCACGCCCACGGAACCCACCACGCCCACCACACCCACCACGGGCGCAACGGAAACCGACCCGGCAAACCCGATGTATGCCTACACCGTCAACGCCCGCAACTACGGCGCCAAAGGTGACGGCATCGCCGACGATACCCGCGCAATCCGCTCCGCCATGGCTGCGGTTGCCACAAAGGGCGGCGGCTCGGTCTTCATCCCGGCAGGCACGTACAAAATCATGCCGCAGACGCTTGGCGAAGCTGGCGGTATCGTGATCGAGCAAAACAACATTCGGATCTACGGCGAAGGCCCCGACAAGACGGTCCTCTCCTTCCGCGTCCGCGGCGACCGCGATCCGAACACCGCCTGGGACGTGATCAATGGCATGGTCACGCGCGGCTCCGGCATCGCCATCGGCGGCACCGGCGACATCAACAACCCGCGCAAGAACATCGTCATCCACGACCTCAAGCTGCTCGGCAACGCCCCCGCCACCGGCCAGACGTTCTACCCCGCCAGCACCACCAACGGCGACGGCTGGGACCTCACGCACAAGGGCATCACCCTCGGTGCAGACCGCGCTATCAACAACGTGCGCATCCAAAACGTCCACGTTGGCAACTTCCGCGGCGAGGTCATCTACTCCGGCGGCTACATGAACGGCCTGCTCGAGATCTTCAACTGCAAGATCTGGGGCACCAACGCCGACGGCATCTCCGTCAGCAACAACCTCGTCGCCCGTGGCAACGAGATCTGGGACTGCGCCCACGCCGGCGTGGAATCCTACCACATGAACCGTGTCCTCGGCGTGCCGCAAAACGGCATCTACGAGAACAACTTCATCGAACCCCGGCGCACCCTCAAGGTGAACGGCAAAATCGGCATCAACGTCTTCAACGACGGCACCAATGCCTATGACCCGTCCTTCCGCTCGACCCCGGTCAACGTGGTCGTCCGCGGAAACACCGTGAAGAACGCCTGGCACTATGGGTTCATGAGCAACCTGTGCCTCTTCGATTCCGTCATCGAGAACAACACGTTCCTCGATTGCGGCATCAGCGGCGAGCCCTTCTACGGTGCGGTCAACCTCACCGCGGGCGGCGGCTACAATCAGGTCATGGCCATTGACGGTGTCGCCGTGCGCGGCAACCGCATCGAAGTCACCGGCGCACGCCCTGCAGGGTACGCGTTCGAGCTGACCTCGGGCGGCCACAAGCTCAAGAACATCACCATCGAAAACAACACGGTCGTCGGGCCCACCTCCGGCAACATGCTGCGCCGGTTCCTGATCCTGCTCGGCGCTCCCGGTGAAGTCGTCCAGAACGTCGTCATGCGGAACAACACCGCAAACGTCGTCCAGGGGGGCGCAGCCGAAGACCTCGGGAAGAACAACTACCGCGCCACGCGCCCGCTCTATCAGGGCAATAGCGTGAACGCGCAACAGGTGATCTTCCTCGACGACGACTTCTACGTGCCCGCTGGCTCGCCCGAAGTCGCCCCAGTCTGGTCTCAGGCCCGCATCACCGCGGGCTCCGAAGGCGCCGCCGTCTCCATCGGCGGCATTGCCAGCCGGTTCGCCGAAGGCGCGACGGTGCGGTTCTACACGCAAGACGCGAAGAGCTTCACCATCCAGCCCAACAGCGCCTGGAACTCGCTGACCAGCGCCGTTTCCGGCCGCAACGGGAGCCCTGTTGTCCTCAAAAAGGTCAACGGAAAGTTCACCACAGGCACGGAGACCACCACGCCCACGCAGCCCGCAGTCACCGTCGCACTCGCCTCGCCCGCTTCGGGCACGACGTTCGCGCCCAACACCGCGGTCACGCTGAGCGCAACGGCCTCCGTCGTCGGCACCACCGTGCAGAAGGTTGAGTTCTTCGCAGGCTTCACCCTCGTCGGCACCGCCACGGCAAGCCCCTACTCCGCGACCTGGACCCCCACCGCGACCGGCACCTACAGCCTCACGGCCAAGGCCACGACCGCGTCGGGCCTCACCTCCACGTCCGCCGCCGCAACCGTAACCATCGCCGTCCCGGCGCCTTCCGAGCCTCTGCCCAGCACGCTCACGGCCGCCGACCTCGGCACGGTCACAACCGCCGGCTCGGACAGCTACAACGCCGCATCCGGCACGTTCACCATCCGCGCCGCAGGCTCGGACATCTGGGGCACCGCGGACTCGTTCCGCTTCATCTCCCAGCCGTCCTCCGGAGACCTCGAGATCATCGCCCGCGTTGCCTCGCTCACCAACACGGACCCGTGGGCAAAGGCCGGTCTCATGATCCGCGAGTCCTCCGCCGCCAATGCACGCCACGCCACGATTGTCGTCACGCCCGCAAACGGCGTGTCCTTCCAGTGGCGCGCCGAAACCGGCGGCACCATGCAGGACAGCAACACCCCGGGCGTCGCTGCCCCGCGCTGGGTCAGGCTCGTGCGCCGTGGCAACACGGTCACAGGCTACCAGTCCGCGGACGGCGTCTCCTGGCAGCAGGTCGGCACCGCAACCATCGCCCTGCCCGACACCGCCCTCATCGGGCTCGCTGTCACCTCGCATAACGCGGCGGCCCTGACCACCGCTGTCATCGACAACGTCACCGTCGTCGATAACCAGGAAACGTTCACCTCCCAGGACGTCGGCACCGTGAAGCTCGCCGGTTCCGCCACCTATGACGACGCCTCCGGCACGTTCACGCTGACCGGCTCCGGCGCCGACATCTGGGGCACCGCCGACGCCTTCCAGTTCGTCCACGAAACCCTCTCGGGTGACGTCGAACTGGTCGCACGCGTCGCCTCGCTCACGAACACCGATCCCTGGGCCAAGACAGGTCTGATGATCCGCGAGAACCTCACGGCTGGCTCCGCCCACGCCATGGTCGCGGTCACGTCCGGAAACGGCGTGTCCCTCCAGTCGCGCGCTGCCACCGGCGGCTCCTCGACGGACATCAACAGCGCAGGCGTCTCCGCGCCCCGCTGGATCAAGCTCGTGCGCCGCACCAGCCAGATCAGCGCCTACCACTCCGTGGACGGCAAGGCCTGGACCCACGTGGGCACCGTCACGCTCGTCCTCCCCGACACCGTGCACGTCGGCCTCGTGGTCACCTCCCACAACCCCGATGCCCTCGCCACGGCCAAGCTCGACAACGTCAGCCTCACCAAGGTTGACCTGCCGAAGGGCCAGGACGTCGGCACCGTCGGCCTCGCCGGCAGCACCCAGTACGCGCCCGCCACAGACCAGTACACGGTCACCGGCGCGGGAGCGGACATCTGGGGCACCGCCGACGCCTTCCACTACGCCAACACCGGCGTGGAGGGCGACACCACCATCACGGCGAAAGTCGAGACCGTTGCCCCGGTCAACCCCTGGACCAAAGCGGGTGTCATGATCCGCGAAGGCACGGGAGCCTCCGACCGGCACGTCCTCCTCGCCGTGACGCCCCAAAACGGCATCGCCCTGCAGTGGCGCCCCACCGCTGGCGCCCCCATGCAGAACCTGAACCGCGCGGGCCTGGTCGCACCTTAC
The DNA here is from genome assembly GCA_964593675.1 of uncultured Opitutales bacterium. Classification (GTDB taxonomy): domain Bacteria; phylum Verrucomicrobiota; class Verrucomicrobiia; order Opitutales; family CAZQIE01; genus CAZQIE01. The sequence goes on along the minus strand of CAZQIE010000072.1, from coordinate 2,164 downwards.
TGGGTGCAACTCAAGCGCGCCGGGGACACCTTCACCGCGTCCATCTCCAAGGATGGCGCGACCTGGGAAGTCCTCGGCACCGCGACGGTCGCGATGCCCGCCCAGGCCCGAGCCGGCCTGGCGGTGACCAGCCACGACACCGCACGCACAGCAACGGCCACGTTCAGCGGCGTGCAGGTCCAGCCGTAGCGCGTCACCAGCCGCACAACCGGGAGGCCCGTTCCCACACGGGCGGGCCTCCCTTCCCTCCCCCGAGACAAAAAGGAAGGCCAACTGACCCGCCAACGGAAAAGATACGGGCCTCTCAAAAGGCCCCCATCCAACACGTAGCACAGCGCCTTCCTATCCCCCCGAGCCCGCCGGCACTCCCGGCGGGCTCTTTTTTTCCAAACGCCCCCCAAACCTTAAAGCACTACCCTACCCGGACCACCCGAATGGACGTCGCCACACTTGAAATCGGCACGACAATTTCGGCAGCCGCTCCCGTGCCGAGCACCGGCACGCCGGCATCAACCCACGTCACACGGTCGCTCGAAAGCTGCAACCGGTACACCGCGCCTGACTGGGTCGCCCAGCGCACCCGCAAGTTGCCCGCCTCCCAGCCGACGCTCGCAATCGCCACCTCGTCGCCCTCTCCACTGAACTCATAAAACCTCACGCGAAGCGTATCAACAGCCGGGGCCTGCACCGTCAACACACCCTGCGTCGTCGTCGGCGCCGTCGCCAGCTCCGGAACCACCTCGCCGCCCGCGAGCGTGAGCGCCTCCGTCACAACAGCCCCGTTCACCAGCCGCGCCTCATACACAATCCGGTCATCACGCACATAAACCAGCCGCGTCGGCGTCACAACCACCACCCGCACATCCCCGCCCGCAAACTGCGAGCTCCGGTGCACCAACTGGCCCTCTGCCGCAATCCAGGCCACCTGGAAAAACTCGGCCGTCGGCGTCGACCGCTGCATCACAAACGCCGCCCCTCCCGCCCCGTCAAAAGCCGGGCTCCCTACAATACCCACCACCCCGCTTGCCCCGGCTACGGCCATGTCCACGTCTGTCGCCCACCGCAAAACAAAGTCACCCCGGGCCTGCAACGCCAGCGCCAGCCCGGCCACCACCCATACCCATTTTGAGCCCCGCATCCCCGAACCTCGCCCACGACCGCCCACCGCGCAACGCCGAGCCCCCTTCCTTATCTCCCCCAGCCGCAACCACCCGGATGAACTTGCAAGCCGCCCGAATCCTGAAGACGTTGTCCTCGTCACATGGACAGCCTCCTTCTCGGTTACCTCATCGTCGCCGCTCTCGTCATCGGCGCCCAGACCCTCGACGGCTTTTTCCAAGGCTTCGCACGGAAAGCTTTCGGCATCCTCGCCATCATACTCGGCATCGTCGCCGGCTGGTTCGGCGCCAGCCTCGTAGGCGGGTTTCTGGAACAGTGGATCCCCTATCCCCGCGTCGTCCTCGACCCCATTGGCGGGGCCGCCCTCGGCCTGCTCGTCTACCTTGCCGTCAATTTCCTCGCGTACCTTCTTTTCCCCAAAGCTTCTACGCTCCCCGACACAGGTGCCCGCATACGCTCCGGCATTGGAGGAGCCCTCCTCGGCGCCCTAGTCGGCTTCTTCTGGATGCTCCTGATCACCGCGGGCATCAAGGCCGCCGCCAATTTTGCCGAGCCCATCGGCAACACCCTCAAGGACAGCCGCGCGCCAAAAGCCGGTGCCATTTCCGGGGCACTGGATAAGCTCATCGCACTGCGGGACCGCATCCAGGAGCTCCCCACCGATCGCCTCGTTGAAGCCATCAATCCCGTGTCCCAGGACATCTACCAGACCTACGAAAAGGCCATCCGCGTCGCAAAATCCCCCGAAGCCCTTGAGGCCCTAAAAAACGACCCGCAAGCCCAAGCCTTCGTTCAAGACCCCGCCTTCCAGGACGTCACCTCGGACGCGGAAATTGTCCGGCTCGCAAAGGCACGCGACATCGACGCCCTCCTCCGCAACCCCAAAGTCAAGGCGCTCCTCGACGCCCCCCGCGTGCGCGAGCTTCTTCGCCGCAAAAACATCGACGCCGCACTTGATCGCGCGCTCGAACATGCGGACCGCCCCATCCCGCGCTAGGGCCAATCGACATTTTAGACTGTACAGATTGTGACCGAGCTGTTTGAA
>CAZQIE010000071.1:3675-16674 GCA_964593675.1 uncultured Opitutales bacterium | reverse complement strand
ACCTCGCCTCCGCCCTCCTGTGGCTGTAACCCATATGTCGATTGGCCCTAGCCCAATACTTCCCCCCGACCCCCATGTTTTCCCGGCTTTCCCTACAGCAGCGCTTCGTCGCGTTCGGCCTTGTAATCGTCGCCGTACTGATGGGCGTAAATTTCTGTGTTTCTTATTTTCCCCTCCATGAACTGGAGCGGACGGCCGTCGAGGCGCAACGGGCCCAAGTTGCCCAGGACATGACGGACAAGATCAAGATGCTCCACATGCAGTGCGACCTCCTGAACCGGGGCTCCATGGACCGCCTCCAGCGCACCACCGGGCGCTTCAATAAGGGACTCGAACGCCTGGGAGGCCTCAAAGCATCCGGGGAAAAGGTGCAGTGGATCGTCGCGAACCAGGACACGCTCGAAAAAACCACCGTCACGCTCCCCAAGTTCGTCACCGGCACGAACGTTTGGCTCGGCCAGCACCGCGACCCAGCCACCCCCGCCCCCATCATTGACGACCTGACCGAATCCGCCGACATCCTCTACACCGTCTTCCAGCGCATGAACGATGCGGGCGACATGCTCCGCGTCTCCACCACCGTCCGCGGGGCGGACGGCCAGCGCGCTATAGGCACCTACATCCCGGCCTACCGGAAGGACGGTTCACCCAACCCCGTTATCGAAACCGTCTTGCGCGGCGACACCTACGTGGGGCGCGCCAAGGTCGTAAATACCACCTGCTTCACGAACTACGTTCCCCTCAAGGACAGCTCCGGCCGGGTGATCGGCATGGCCTTTACCGGCCAACCCGAAGGTGAAGCCCTCGAAGAGCTGCGCCAGACGGTCAGCAACACCCGCATTGGCAAAACCGGCTATGCGTTCGCACTCATTGCCAGCGGCGACAAACGCGGCTCCTACCTCGTCTCCAAAGACGGCAAGCGCGACGGCGAGAACATCTACGATGTCGCCGACCCCACGGGACGCTTCATTGTCCGCGAGATTTGCGAACGATACCTCACGCTCAAGGATGGCGAGGTTGTTGAAATCAACTACAACTGGAAAAACGGCGACGACCCCGAGCTCAAGACCAAGACCACGCGGTACCTCGCCTACAAGCCCTGGAACCTCGTGCTCGGCATCGGTGGTCCGGACGAAGAGCTCTACGAGGAAGGCATGCGCATGAGCGCCCTCGCCACCAAACTGACACGAGCCCAGGTAGTCTGGACCCTCGTCGGCCTGGCGACCGCCTCCATCGGGTTCTGGCTCTTCTCGCGCCGACTCGCCCGCAAGCTGTCCCACCCGCTCGCCCTCGTCGACTCCAGCTCCTCGCAGGTCTCCCTTGCCTCGCACGCCCTCCAAGGCTCCAGCGAGGAACTCGCGGGTAATGCCAGCGAGCAAGCAGCAGCCGTTCAGGAAACCAGCGCCTCACTCGAGGAAATGGCTAGCATGACCCGCCAGAATGCCGAGAACGCAGGCCGCGCCAAGGAGCTCGCCGACAAGGCCAACGAGCTTGCCACCACCGGCCTCGCTGAAGCCGCGGACATGATTGCGGCCATGCAGGAACTCCAGCAAGCCAGCACCGACATCTCCCAGATCAACAAAACGGTCGACGAAATCGCCTTCCAGACCCAGCTCCTCGCCCTCAACGCCGCCGTCGAAGCCGCCCGCGCCGGGGAAGCCGGTGCCGGGTTTGCGGTCGTCGCCGCTGAGGTCCGCACCCTCGCCCAACGTGCCTCCGAGGCAGCGAAGGAGACCGCGCAGAAGATCCAGGAGACCGTAGAGCGCAGCAACCGGGGCAGCACGTTGAGCACGGGCGTCGCCAAGCGCCTCGAAGACATCGCACAGCAGGTCCACCAGATGGAGACCCTCATCTCCGGCATTGCGTCCGCCTCGCGTGAGCAAAGCCAGGGCGTGGATCAGGTGAACCGCGCCGTGAGCGACATCGACCGCTCCACGCAGTCCTCCGCCGCCAGTGCCGAGAACGTTGCCGCGGCCTCCAAAGAGCTTGAGGAGCAGGCCGACGCCCTCGCAAACGCCGTTCACGCCCTACGCCAGCTCATCAGTGGCGCCAAGACGGACGGCGAGGCTGCGGACACCGCCTCAACCCCTCTGGTATCCGCGGCCCGGCCCACGAAACCGACCTCGCGTATCACCAGCGCCAAGAAGAAGCCGGACCTTGCCCTGACCGACGGCAAATAACCCCGCTCGCGGGATCGGCGCACCATTTAACCTGGAACTGCTCTAAGCACATTCGGTTCAAGTCGACGCCTCTGTTGGAGAGATCTTTTCCTTCGCGCCGACGCGAGAATCGGGCGCCCAACCGCCACGGGCCGCATTCCGGGCCGTGCAGCCGAAAGAATCGGCCCACGCCGTGCGTGGTCGCCGCAGCCTCGGCGCAAGCGACGACTTGAAATGGGAACTGCTCCAGCCCGAGTCGCCACAAAAAAAGCCACCCGAAGACCGGGTGGCTTTTTTGTTCGCTCGGAAAGGGGAGCGTTACGGGAGCAAGGTCGAGCCCATCAGGAAACGATCCACTTCGCGGGCCGCGGCGCGGCCCTCGTTGATCGCCCAGACCACCAGGCTCTGGCCACGGCGCGCGTCGCCCGCCGCAAACACTTTGGGCACGCTCGTCGAGAACTTCCCATAGGCGGCCTTCGCGTTCGAGCGTTCGTCACGCTCCACGCCAAGCTTCTCAAGCAGCTGCTGTTCAGGCCCGAGGAAGCCCATCGCCAGCAGCACGAGCTGCGCGGGGATGACCCGCATGGTGCCTTCGACGTCCTTCGGCATGAACCGGCCCTGCGCGTCCTTCGTCCATTCCACGTTCACGACTTCCACGCCCGACAGACGCCCTTCGGCATCCGAGACAAAGCGCTTCGCCGTCACGAGGTACTGGCGCGGATCGGCGCCATAAACCATGGCGGCCTCCTCCTGACCGTAGTCCATCTTGTAGACCTTCGGCCACTCCGGCCACGGGTTGTCCCCGGCACGCTGCGTCGGCGGCTTCGGAAGGATCTCGAGCTGGATCACGCTCTTGCAGCCGTGGCGGATCGACGTGCCCACGCAGTCCGTGCCCGTGTCACCACCGCCAATGACCACGACATCCTTGCCCGCCGCGTTGATCGGCGAGGCCCCGTCCTTGAACCCGTGGTCCAGGAACGTCTTCGTGTTCGCAGTCAGAAACTCCATCGCGAAGTGCACGCCCTTGGACTGGCGGCCCTCGATCGGCAGGTCACGCGGCTTCGTGGCGCCACAGCACAGCACCACCGCGTCAAACTCCTTCAGGAGCTTGTCAGCCGGGTAGTTCACGCCCACCTCGGTGTTCGTGACAAACGTCACGCCCTCGGCCTTCATCAGCTCCACGCGGCGCTCCACAACCTTGCGCTTGTCGAGCTTCATGTTCGGGATGCCGTACATCAGCAGCCCGCCAATCCGGTCCGCGCGTTCGAAAACCGTGACCGTGTGGCCCGCGCTGTTGAGCTGCGCCGCGCAGGCGAGACCCGCGGGGCCGGAGCCCACCACGGCGACCTTCTTGCCCGTGCGCTTTTCAGGCTGCTTCGGCTGAATCCAGCCCTGCGCCCAGCCCTTGTCGACGATCGAGCACTCGATGCTCTTGATCGCCACTGGCGGCTCGATGATGCCGAGCACGCAAGAGCCTTCGCACGGAGCCGGGCACACGCGACCCGTAAACTCCGGGAAATTGTTCGTCTTGTGGAGCCGATCCAGCGCCTCGCGCCAGAGGTTCCGGTAGACCAGGTCGTTCCACTCCGGGATCAGGTTGTTGATCGGGCAGCCCACGGCCAGCCCCTTCACAACGCCACCCGTATGGCAGAACGGCGTCCCGCAGTCCATGCAGCGCGCCCCTTGACGGCGGAGCTTGTCGTCCTCGAGGTGCAGGTGGAATTCCTCGTAGTGCTTGATACGCTCCAGCGCCGGCGCGTCGGGAATCGTCTCCCGCTTGAACTCCATGAATCCGGTGGGTTTGCCCATAGGTCGTTCCTACAAAAAATTGTGTGCTTGAGTGGTGCTTTTCCGGCTGGCCCGCCGCGCCCCGGGGTTTCCCCTGAAGCGCGGCGTTTGCCGGACTTTCGGTTTAGTTACCGCCGACGCGGGCCATGTCCTTGGCGTTGGCTTCGAAGGCCGCCATCACGGCATCCTCGCCGCTCAAGCCCTTCTTTTCCATCTGCTTGAACGCGTTGATCATGCGCTCGTAGTCCCTCGGCATGACCTTCGCAAACATCGGCAGATACTTGTCCCAGTTCTGCAGGATCTTCTGGCCCCGTTGCGAGCCCGTGTAGCGCACGTGCCGCTCGATCATCTCCTTCACCGCGCGGATCTCCGCGTCGTCGGACTCGATGAGCTTATAGAGCGTGACCATCTCGTGGTTCAGGCGCACGTGGAAGTCGCCTTCCTCGTCGAGCACGTAGGCGACGCCACCGGACATGCCGGCCGCAAAGTTGCGCCCCGTCTTGCCCAGCACCACCAGCGAGCCGCCCGTCATGTATTCGCAGGCGTGGTCGCCCACGGCCTCGATGACGGCCTTCACGCCGGAGTTGCGCACGCAGAAACGCTCACCCGCGACGCCGCAAATGTAGGCTTCGCCCGCCGTGGCACCGTAGAACGCCACGTTGCCGACGATCATGTTATCCTCGGGCACGAACGTGCTGCCCTTCGGCGGGAACACCACGATCTTGCCGCCCGACAGCCCCTTGCCGATGTAGTCGTTCGCGTCGCCCTCGAGCGTCCACGTCATGCCCCTCGGCATGAACGCGCCAAAGCTCTGGCCCGCGGAACCCGAGAAGCGGATCTGGATCGTGTCCTCAGGCAGCCCGTCCGCGCCATACTTGCGCGACACCTCACTGCCCACAATCGTCCCGACCACGCGGTTCGTGTTCACGATCGGCATGCTCGCGACGACCTTTTCGCCGCGCTCAATCGCCGGCTTGCACACGTCCAGCAGCTTCGTCAGGTCCAGCGACTTCTCCAAGCCGTGGTCCTGCGGCATCTGGCAATACGAGCCGACATCCGGCCCAACCGCCGGACGGTAGAGGATCTTCGAGTAATCCAGACCGCGGGCCTTCCAGTGGTCGATCGCCTTGCGCGTGTCGAGCCGGTCCACCCGGCCCACCATCTCGTTCAGCGTCCGGAAGCCCAGCTTCGCCATGATCTCGCGGAGCTCCTGCGCCACGAAGCGCATGAAGTTTTCCACGTACTTCGGGTCGCCCGTAAACTTCTTGCGCAAGTTCGGGTCCTGCGTCGCCACGCCCACCGGGCAGGTGTTCTTGTGGCAGACACGCATCATGATGCACCCGAGCGTAACCAGCGGCGCCGTCGCGAAACCAAACTCCTCGGCACCCAGCAGCGCGGCCACCGCCACGTCGCGGCCCGTCTTGAGCTGGCCGTCCGTCTCAAGCACCACGCGGCTGCGCAGGTTGTTCAGCAGCAGCACCTGGTTCGTCTCCGCCAGCCCCAGCTCCCACGGAATACCCGCGTGCTGGATCGACGACAGCGGGGATGCCCCCGTGCCACCGTCGTAGCCGGAAATCAGGATGACGTCCGCCTTGCCCTTCGCAACGCCCGCGGCAATCGTGCCCACGCCCACCTCGGACACCAGCTTCACGCTCACGCGCGCATACCGGTTCGAGTTCTTCAGGTCGTGGATCAGCTCCGCGAGGTCTTCGATGGAGTAAATGTCGTGGTGCGGAGGCGGTGAAATCAGCCCCACGCCCGGCGTGGACCCGCGGACCTTCGCGATCGTCGGATACACCTTGTGACCCGGCAACTGACCGCCTTCACCCGGCTTCGCCCCCTGCGCGATCTTGATCTGCAGCTCGCGGGCATTGACCAGGTAATGGCTCGTCACACCGAAACGCCCCGACGCCACCTGCTTGATGGCCGAGCACTTCGAGTCGCCGTTGGCTTCGGGCTTGAAGCGCGTCGCGTCTTCGCCGCCTTCACCCGTGTTGGACTTGCCGCCCAAACGGTTCATCGCCACGGCCAGCGCCTCATGCGCCTCCTTGGAAATAGAGCCGTAGGACATCGCGCCCGTCTTGAAGCGCTTCACGATCGACTCCACGGACTCCACTTCTTCCAGCGGAACGCCCGGCCCGTCAAAGCGGAACTCCAGCAGCCCGCGCAGCGTCGCGAGCTTCTTGTCCTGCTTGTCCACGAGCTCCGAGTACTCACGGAACGTGCGGTAATCCCCCGTGCGCGTCGCAAGCTGGAGCTTGTGCACCGTGAACGGGTTGAACTGGTGATACTCGCCCTCGGCGCGCCACTGGTAGACGCCCCCCGTGTCCAGCGCCGGCACAGCCGGAGCCGGCTGCGACGGGAACGCCTTCACGTGACGCTGGCGCACTTCCTCCGCGATCACGTCCAGACCCACGCCTTCCACGCGCGAGGCCGTCCACGTGAAGTAGAGGTCGATCACGTTCTTGTTCAGGCCGATGGCCTCAAAAATCTGCGCGCCGCGGTACGAGGCGATCGTCGAGATGCCCATCTTGGACATCGTCTTCACGATCCCCTTTACCACCGCCTTCACGTAGTTCTTGCACGCCGCCGAGAAATCCTGGGCGAGGTCGCCCTGCTCGATCATGTCGTACAGCGTCTCAAACGCCAGGTACGGGTTGATCGCGTCCGCGCCGTAACCCACCAGCAGCGCGAAGTGGTGGACCTCACGCGGCTCGCCCGATTCCAGCACGATCGAAACACGCGTGCGGTTGCCCGAGCGGATAAGGTGGTGGTGCAGGCCGGCGACGGCCAGCAGCGCGGGAATGCCCGCCTTCTGCGCGTCCGCCCCACGGTCCGAAAGGATGAGGATGTTCACGCCCTCGCTCACGGCCTTGTCCGCCGCCGCGAAGATCTCCTCCAACGCCTTCTGCAACCCGTTGCCGCCCTCGTTCACCGGGAACAGGATCGGCAGCGTCGCCGCCTTGAAGCCTTCAAGCTCCACATGGCGCAACTGCTCCAGCTGGCGGTTATCCAGCACCGGGTGCTTCAGCTTGATGCGGCGGCAGCTCTTCGGGCCCGGCTTCAGGATGTTCGGCTGCGAACCGATGAACGTGTCCGAAGCGGTGATGATCGCCTCGCGGATCGAGTCGATCGGCGGGTTCGTCACCTGCGCAAACAGTTGCTTGAAGTAATTGTAGAGGAGCTGCGGGCGGTCCGACAGCACCGCAAGCGGCGTGTCCGCACCCATCGAGCCCACGGGCTCCACACCCTGGCCACCCATCGGGCCAATGATGAAGCGCAGGTCTTCAAACGTATAGCCGAACGCCTTCTGGCGCAGCAGCACCGTGCCGTGGTCCACGCCATACACGCGGCCCGGCTCCGGCAGGTCTTCGAGCTTCACGCGGTGCTCGTCGAGCCAGAACAAATACGGCTTTTCCGTGGCGACGGCCTTCTTGATCTTCTCGTCCTCCACGATGCAGCCCTGCGTCGTGTCCACAAGGAACATGCGGCCAGGCTGCAGGCGCCCCTTCAGCTTCACGTTCGACGGCTCCACCGGCAGCACGCCCACTTCCGACGCCATGATCACCCGGTCGTCCTTCGTCACGTAGTAGCGCGACGGGCGCAGACCGTTGCGGTCCAGCACCGCGCCCATGCGCAGGCCGTCCGTGAACGCGATCGACGCCGGACCATCCCAAGGCTCCATCATGCACGCGTGGTATTCGTAGAACGCGCGCTTCTCGTCGCTCATGCTCTCGTGGTTCTCCCACGGCTCGGGGATCATCATCATCACCGCGTGCTGCAGCGAGCGGCCCGAAAGCACCAGGAACTCAAGGCAGTTGTCGAACATCGCCGAGTCGCTGCCGTCTTCGCAGATGATCGGCAGCAGCTTCTTGATGTCGTCGCCGAAAACGTCGGACTCAAACAGCGCCTGACGCGCCTTCATCCAGTTCACATTGCCGCGCAGGGTGTTGATTTCCCCGTTGTGGCTCATGTAACGGTACGGGTGCGCGCGCGGCCAGCTCGGGAACGTGTTCGTGCTGAAGCGCGAGTGTACCAGCGCCATCGCCGACTCCGTGTCCGCGTCGCTCAGGTCCGGGAAGTAGCTCGTCAGCTGCGCCGGCGTGAGCATGCCCTTGTAAATGATCGTCCGCGCCGACAGGCTCGACACGTAGAAATGCTCGCCACCCGGGATCTTCCCGGAATAACGCAGGCGGTTCTCGGCGACGCGCCGGATGACGTACAGCTTCCGCTCGAACGCCAGATCCTCGTCCAGCTTCCCGCGGGCAATGAACACCTGGCGGATCGTCGGCTCACACGCCAGCGCCGTCGCGCCAAGGTCGCCGTTGCGCACAGGCACCGTGCGCCAGCCGATCACCTTCAGCCCCTCGGCCGCCACGATCTCTTCAAAAATCTTCTCGCACGCTTCACGCTGCGCCTTCTGCGGCGACAGGTAGAGGAAGCCCACGCCATAGGACCCCGCCGCCTCAGGCAGCGACACCCCGTCCTGCTTCGCTGCCTTGCGCAGGAAGCGGTGCGGCACCTGCATCAGCAGCCCGGCACCGTCACCGGTATTCGCCTCGCAACCACAAGCGCCGCGGTGGTCGAGGTTCACGACGATCTCCAGCGCGCCTTTGACGATGTCGTGCGACTTGTTGCCCTTCATGTTGACAACAAAGCCCACGCCGCAGGCGTCGTGTTCGTGCGCAGGGTCGTAAAGCCCCTGCGGTTCCGGCAGACCAAAAGGAGTCATTTCCGAGTTACCGAGCTAAGGATGTTGAGTTTCGGCTAAAAAGCGGGATTCAAAGACAAGTATTTTTGCTTGTAAAGCAACCACATTTTCACCCGCACGCGCAGTTAAGCGCCGAGGCGCGCTTCACGGGCGTCAACCCCGATACCCGCACGCGGCGGCACCGCCCCCAAACCCGCTCCGTTGACGCCTTTTCCAGGATCACGCGGTAGCCGTATCACAAGCCGGGCAGCCCGAAAAATTCCGCCCCTGGCGCCGTTACTGGCCCCATAAGCCCTGCTGAAAACCGTATTTTTCCCGGAAATCACACCAAGGCCCCCTGACTTTCCGGCCCGCCCGCACCCCGTTTTGTTACCCGAGCAGCGCCTTCACCTCGTCCACGCTCAGCAGCTTGCCCGTGGACTTCACCTGACCGTCCACAATCAGCCCCGGCGTCCGCATAATGCCCTGCTGCGCAATCTCGTTCAGGTTCGTCACCTTCTCGAGCTTGAACGCCAGGCCGAGGTCCCGCGCCGCGAGCTGCACGTTTTCCGCCAACTGGGTGCACCGTGCGCACCCCGGTCCCAATACCTTGATGTGTTTCATGATAAAAGTGCCCTACTCTTTCGGCGCCGCGTCCGTAGCCCCTGCTTCGCCCACCACCGGGGCCGTCGTGCCCGCCTCACCCTGCCGGGATTCCCCCTGCCGCCCCCCTCGGTGACGCCGTCCTTGCTTGCGCTCCGCACCTTCCCGTTCGCCGGCTTCTTCCGCTTTTCCGGCTTCGTGCCGGTCTCCCCGGCTCTCCCGCTCTCCCCGCGTGACGGGCAACGCCAGAGGCCCCACCGCGAGAAGCAGACCCACCCCCAACCCCACAGCCAGCGGCCACCAGCGCGCCTTCGCGGCCACACGCCGGAGCCACGGCCAGTTCAACGCCAGATGCACCGCCATGAGCGCCAGGACCCCATAGGCCAGCCACAGGTGTAACTCCCCCCAATCGTGCCTCGAATACCCCAGCACTTCCAGCCCCCGGCCTCCCTTCGAACCCGACGGCAGCCGGTAGGCCATGACGAGCCCCGTCCCCACGAGCCCGCACGATACCCACAAGAGCAGCAGGTTGGACCACCGCATTAGCCCTGCGCGCGTGAAGCGCCCGCGATCTGTCGTCGTTTCGTTCATGCCGTTAGGATACACCGTAGATCAAGCCCGCCACCGTGGAAAGGACAACCACCAGCCCGACGTATACCACCGTTTTGCGCACCCCCATGACTGACCGCAGCACCAGCATGCTCGGTAAACTCAGCGCCGGCCCCGCGAGCAGCAGCGCCAGAGCCGGCCCCTTGCCCATCCCGCCCGCCAGGAGGCCCTGCACCACCGGCACCTCCGTCAACGTCGCAAAATACATGAGCGCCCCGGCCACCGCCGCAAACGCCGTGGCTCCGAACCCCTCTCCCCCCAGCGCCGCGACCACCCATTCCCGCGGGATTACGCCCTCCCCCCCGGAACGCCCCAACAGGAAGCCCGAGACCAGCACACCCGCAAGGAGCAGCGGCAGGATCTGCTTCGTAAAGAACCACGTCTCCTGAAACCACCGGCCTGCCGGCCCACCCGAAGTACCCGTCAGCACAGCCAAGCCGAGGAACCCCGCTGCGCACGCAACGTCCGGCATTTCCGGCAACGCCCACGCCAGAGCGAACGCCGTACCAAGCACCCCCGCGGTCCCGCCGGGGTGCACGCCCAGCCACCGCACCAGCATCCAGCCCATCGCCAGAGCCGCGACGCCCACGCCCCACCAACGCACCCCATACACCCAGGCCCCCACGCCCACCGCCGCCTCCGGCTTCGCCCAGTTTGCGAGCACGAGGATCGCAACGAGCGCGCCCATCAGCCCCGCCGTGCGCCTCAACGGCAACCCTTCTCCCGGTCCGTCTTCAGCCGACACCTCCGCCGCGACCCGCTCGCCCTCCCCCTTCCGGAAAAACACGTGCATCAGCAAACCGATGATCAGGCTGAACCCGATCGCCCCCACCGCACGGACCACCCCGAGCTCAAACCCCAGCACATTTGCCGTCAACACCATCGCCAGCACGCTGATCGCCGGCCCGGAATAAAGGAACGCGCACGCCGGCCCCAAGCCCGCCCCCATCCGGTATATCCCGGCAAACAGCGGGAGCACCGTACACGAGCACACCGCCAGCACCGTCCCCGACACCGACGCCAGCGCATACGCCGGCACCTTCCGCGACTTTGGGCCCAAGTGCCGCATCACCACAGACGCGTCAAAGAACGCCGCGATGCCACCCGCGATGAACAAAGCCGGCACGAGGCAGCGCAGCACATGCTCACGCGCATAATCGCCCGCCAACCCGAAAGCCTCCAACACCGCACCCTGCACACGGGGCGCGTCGAACGGCACCAGATACAGCGCCAGGAACACCCCCAGCAGCCAGAGCCCCACCCTCACTTCGTGTTTCACATTCATCGCGACTCGCTCCCTTTCCCCGTCCCGCAGCCACAGCGGGCCCGCCCTTCTGCCGCCGCGTCGAGGCACGCGCAGAACTCCAGCACACACGGCATGGCCAACCGGTAAAACACCTGTTGCCCCCGCTTCTCGTCCGCCACCACCCCGACCTGACGTAGCACCGCCAGATGCCGAGATACCGTGGAAAAGCCCGTTCCCACCGCCTGCACGAGCTCGCACACGCAGCGTTCCCCTTGAGCAAGCTCCGCCACCACGCGCATGCGCGCCGGGTGCCCGAGCGCCTTGAAGACCGCCGCCCGCAGGCGATACCGCCCCCCCCTGTCCTCCACATTCACCATGCCCGTTTATTTCGCAATTTTGCGAAATATGCAAGCCCGATTTCCCCCCCGTTCAATCCCCCCAACCGGCGAAAACTCCGCCAAAAGCCCCCCAGTCTCACCGCCCCCCGCCAACAGCTGCCCCACCCTTCCTTCCGCCCGCCCTGCGTCCGGTAAACAAGGTTTGCCAAGAACCGATAATCACCTTAAGCCAGATTGCCGGTCAGCTACCGGTGCGGCCATACATTCCTCCCTCGCCGCCCACGTCCGGGCCACAGCACTACCACTCGTCCTACCCAAGCGCACAAATGTCTCTCATCGAAAGCCTTACCATGCGTCTGGCGCGCCACCCCAAGCGCGTCGTTTTCCCCGAAGGTGCCGACCCCCGCATCCTCCAGGCCGCCCGCCAGTTTGCCACACGTCGCCTGGGCATACCCATCCTTCTTGGCGACCGCACCACCATCAAGGAGAACGCAGCCAAGCTCGACATCCGCCTCGACGGCATCCGCATCATTGAGCCCTCCCGCAGCGATGAACTCGAAGGCTTCATCCAGAAGTTCCAGGGCCTGCGCCGCTTCAAGGGCCTCGACGACCGTGAAGTGCGCGACTACCTCACGAACGTAAACTATTTTGCCACCATGATGCTCGCCACCGCGGCGGCGGACGCCGTCGTTTCCGGCGCCACCACCTCGGCCTCCAGCGCCCTGCGGCCCCTCTTCCAGATCATCCCCCTGCAATCCGGCATGGAAACCGCCTCCTCCATGGTGATCCTGGAGACCGGCAACCCGGCCATCGGCGTGGACGGCGTGCTCTTCATGGCAGACTGCGGCGTCATCCCCGAACCCTCTGCCGAACAGCTCGCGGACATTGCCGTCACCACGGCCAGCCTCGCCTACCACCTTACGAACCAGCCCCCCCGCGTGGCCATGCTCGCCTATTCCAGCAAGTCCACGAGCACCAAGGTTCCCAGCATCGCGAAGGTAAAGGCCGCCACCACGCTTGCCCATGAAAAGGCCAAGCGCTTCGACCTCCCGCTCCATATCGACGGCGAACTCCAGGTTGACGCCGCGCTCGACCCCCACACCGCCGAAGTCAAAAAGATCGACGGCTCCTCCGTCGCCGGCAAAGCCAACGTCCTCGTCTTCCCGGACCTCAACTGCGGCAACATTGCCATGAAGATGGTCCAGATCCTCGCAGGCGCCCGCAACTACGGCCAGATCCTCACCGGCCTCGCCAAGCCCTGCGCCGAAATCAGCCGCGGCTCCAGCGCCCACGACATCTTCGGCACCACCGTGCTCGTCGCCGCGCAGGCCGTTGACCGCAGCTACCTGTATCCCGTGCAGGCGGACGCCCCGAACAACGCCCTCAGCCTCTAGCGGCACATGTCCAAGCGCGCCAAGCGGCCCACCAAGCCCATGTCGGAGCCCATCATCTCCTCATCTCCCTTCGGAAGCGACGACGATACCGCGCTCCAGACCGCGCCGCGCAACTCCACGACCCGGCGCATCTTCGTGGCCGCCACGCGGATGAACGACGGCAAGCCGACCA
>CAZQIE010000071.1:0-3665 GCA_964593675.1 uncultured Opitutales bacterium | reverse complement strand
ACGGGGAGCTGGCTCGAATTGGTGTAGTAGGGTTCGCCGCCCTCCGCGCCACCTCCCCCGCCGTCGGCTACATCAAGCCCGTTGGCCAGCGCTTCATTGAAGTCCAGGGCCAGAAGATCGACGAAGACTCCGTGCTGCTCGACAGCATCTTTCCCGTCGAGGTCCCCATCCGCGCCATGAGCCCCGTCGCCGTCGACGGCACGTTCACCCGCCGCTATCTGGAAGACCCCGAAGGCTCCTATCCCGTCCTCGTCGACAACATCTGCCGCGCCTTCGACCGGGCCTCTTACCTCAAGGACTTCATCATCATCGAGGGCACCGGCCACGCTGGCGTCGGCTCCGTCTTCGACCTCGGCAACGCCGCCGTCGCCAAACTCCTCGGCGCCAAAGTCATCATCGTTTCGGAAGGCGGCATCGGCCGGCCTGTGGACGAGATTGCGATGAACAAGGCCCTCTTCGACCGCTACGGCGTCGAGATCATCGGGGCCATCCTCAACAAGGTGAAGCCCGACAAGATGAAGGCCGTGCGCGAGTTCGCCGGCCGCGGCCTTAAGCGTCAGGGCGTCCCGCTTCTCGGCGTCATCCCGCTCCAGGAAACCCTCGCCGCGCCAAACCTCTCCCAAGTCGTCGACGAAATCAACGGCCGCTGGCTCAACGGCAAGGCCGAGGGCGCACACGCCCGCATCCAGCGCGTCGTCATCGGCGCCATGACCGCCCGCGGCGTCGTGGAGCACATCCAGCCCGGCGTCCTCATCATCACCCCGGGCGACCGTGACGACATCATCTTCTCCGTCATCGCCTGCGTCGGCATCACCGGAAACAAGGGCATCGCCGGCATCATCCTCACCCGCAACATCCTCCCCCACCCCAAGATCATGGAGATGCTGCACCGGACAAATATTCCCGTCGTCATCTCGAACGAGGAAAGCTACGCCGTCGCCTCCAAGATCAACAACATGACCGTCAAGACGCAGCCGCAGGACGTCGATAAGATCCCGATCATCCAGAACATTATCACGGACAACATCGACCTTCCCCGCATCCTCGGCGCGTTCTAGGCCCGCCGCACCTGTTTCGCGCGCCAAGCTCCACGCCACACACGCCCCCGCCCTGAATGCGAAAGCGCTGGATCATCCTCGCGATCCTCCTGCTCCTCCTCATCGGCGCCGGCATTGCGGTACGCCCGACATACCGCGCCGTAAAGGCCTGGCGCGCCCGCCACCTCGTCGCGGCCGTCCCCGAAAAGCTCAAAAACAATGATATACGGGGAGCCCATGACGCCGCGCAGGCCGCTTACGCGCTCGCTCCCTACGACCCCACCGTCGCACGGGCCGTGGCTCGCGTTTATGACCGCCTCGACCCCAAGCGCGCCGTCATTTTCTGGAGCGAAGTCGTCAAACTCACCGACGAGCCCGAAGACCGCTTCGCCCTGGCCAACGCCGCCATCGCCGCCGACGCCATCCCCACCGCCCGCGAAGAAACGGAACGCCTCCTCGCCGCCACCCGCAAGCCCTCCGCCGAGCTCCTTTTCCTGAACGCCCGCGTGCTCGCCTGCGAAGGCAAGTGGAAGGACGTGCTCCGCGTCCTGCGGCAGGCCCTCGACGCCGGCATCGACAGCCCCGAAGTCCACGGCCTTCTCATCACTGCTAGCCGCATGTGCCCAGACCCCGCCGACCGCCAGGCCGGCCTCGCGCACCTGCATACCCTCGCCAAACGCACGGACGCCCTCGGCCTCGAAGCCCTCCGCGCCCTCGCCTACATCGGCCCAGCCGACGCCGCGGACGCCCGCGCCATCGGCACAGGCCTCGAAGCCCATCCCTCCGCCGAACGCAAAGACAAGCTCCTTGCCCTCCAGTTGCGCCGCCTCGCCGGCGAAAACACGGACCCGGCCATGCTCCGCAAAACCGCCGCCTACCTCTTCAAAGAAGAGGAAGACCCCGCCGAGCTCGCCGAACTGGGCCGCTGGCTCAACCAGCAAAAACTTCACGACCAAACCCTCGAGATCATCCCGCCCGACCTCGCCGTAAAACGCCAGGACCTTTTCCTCGTCCGCCTCGACGCCCTTGCCGTCAAGAAACAGTGGGGCGCCATCGACGAGGCATTGAAGCGCTCCGACGCCCCCATCGAGGAATACCTGCGGCTCCTCTTTGAAGCCCGTGTCCTTCAGGAAACAGGCCGCGGCCGCCGCGCCGACCTCGCCTGGGACCGCGCGCGGCTGGCGCTCCGCGACAACCCCGAAAAGCTCTGGTTCATGGCCCGCTACGCCGAACGGCTCGGCCTCTTCGACGTCGCCCAGGAAGCCCTCTCCCGCCTCGCAAGCCTCCCCGGCTCCCAAAAAGAGGCCCTGCAACAACTCGTCGTCGTCCAGCAGATGCGCGGTCGCACCCGCGACATGCGCGAAGCCCTCGAAAAGCTCGCGCGCCTGACCCCCGAAGACCCCGCCGTCCGCAACGACCTTGCCTACGCAAACATCCTGCTCGGCGAAAAAATCGAGACCTCCGTTGCCGACGCCCGCCGTCTCCTTCAGGACGCCCCTGCCTTCCTATCCTACCGCGTCACGCTCGCTGCCGGCCTGCTCCGCCAAGGCAAGCCCCAGGAAGCCCTGGAGCTTTTCCGGGGCATCCCCATCACCTGGGCCGCCGCCCGCGCCGGCACCCGCGTAGCCTTCGCCGCCGTACTTCGCGCCAACAAGATGCAAGCCGAAGCCCAGCTTGTCTTGGAAGGCCTTGACCTGAAGCAGCAGGGCATCCTGCCTGAAGAACGCACCCTGCTTGAGAATCCCGGCCCCCTCGCCGCCCCCGAAAGCCGGTCCACGTCGCCCCTCCTGCGCCCGGGTGTGCCGCCGCGCTCCGAAAACCGCTAGAGCACTTTTACTTCAAGCTGCCGCACCTCCTTAAATCACTTTTCCGCCCGCGCCGACGCGAGGATGGGGCGTCCATACTGCCGAGAGCCGCATTCCGAGCCGTGCAGCCGAACAAAACGGCCCACGCCGTGCGTGGTCGCCGCAGCGTCGGCACATGCGACAACTTGAAATGGAACTGCCCTAACGCGAGCCCTGGCGCCTCCTTCATGCACGCAGACGCGCTGGAAGGTGTCCACGCTCACCCCAACTCGGCGCAAGCGGCAACCTGAAGCACACCTGCTCTACGCCGCGCGCCTCGTGTCTTTCAGCGCCCGCGCGGTGCCCAGGTCCAGCGTCTGCCGCAACCGCGTAGCTTCTGCCCACGGGTCCTCACGCAGCCCGCGTAACCGCTCCGCCAGGTTCCGGACCCCAAACGAATCGGGCCGCACCGCGGGCGTCACTTCCTCCCACCGGAGCGGCGTCGAAACGGACGCACCGGGCCTTGCGCGCGTCGAGTAGGCCGCGACGCAGGTCGCACCCCGCCCGTTGCGCAGGTAATCAATGAAAATCTTCCCCTCGCGCTTTGCCTTGCTCGCCGTCGCAAGAAGCTTTGCCGGGTTCATACGGACCACCGCATAGGCCACCGCTTTCGCGTAAGCCTTCAGCTCGTCCCAACCCTCGCGCAGCGGCTCGATCGGCGCATACAGGTGCAGCCCCTTTCCGCCCGACGTCTTCACAAAGCTCCGCAGCCCCACGCCCTCGAGCACATCCCTAGGGCCAATCGACATATGGGTTACAGCCACAGGAGGGCGGAGGCGAGGTA